>NZ_CP106793.1:1200000-1500000 GCF_025642135.1 Streptomyces cynarae
AGAACGTCGCGGACGACTACGCCCGCCCCACCGCCGACCTGAAGAAGTTCCCGCACGGCATGAAGTACGTCGGGGACTACCTGCACCGGAAGGGGCTGAAGTTCGGTCTCTACCTGGCGGTCGGCCTCTACATGGACTACTACAACGACGGCAGGACGCCGATCTACAACGCGCCGGGGTGCACGACCAAGGACATCGTCTACCCGGACCTGCGGAAGACCAGCGGCTGGGACAACGTCTCCTACCAGCTGAACTTCGCCAGCCCCTGCACCACCAAGTACATCCAGTCCGTCGCCGACGAACTGGCCGGCTGGGGCGTGGACTTCCTCAAGATCGACGGAGTCGGCCCCGGTTCCTTCCAGGGCGACGACGCGCACAACAACGTCCCCGACATCCAGGCGTGGCACACCGCGCTGCAGAACACCGGCCGCCCCATCCAGTTCATCCTGTCCTGGTCGCTCAGCCACAACCAGGCCGACGTGTGGAAGGCCAACTCCAACGGGTGGCGGGTCGACACGGACGTGGAGTGCTACTGCGACACGCTGGTGACCTGGAACAACTCGGTCAAGCAGCGGTGGAACGACGTCGTCCAGTGGATACCCGACGCCGGTCCGGGCCACTGGAACAACCTCGACTCCCTCGACGTGGGCGTCGGCGCCATGGACGGCATCAACGACGTCGAGCGGCAGAGCTACATGACGCTGTGGGCCATCGAGTCCGCGCCGCTGTACATCGGCGACGACCTCACCAAGCTCGACTCCTACGGTCTGAAGCTGCTCACCAACGACGAGGTCATCGCGGTCGACCAGGCGGGCCACCCGGCCAGGCCGGTCAGCCAGGACACGCCCCAGCAGGTCTGGTACGCCCGCAACCCGGACGGCAGTTACACCGTGGCGCTGTTCAACCTCGGCAGCGGCTATGCGGACGTGACCGCGAACTGGAGCGACCTGGGCATCAGCGGCAAGGCGGCGGTCCGTGACCTGTGGAGCCACAAGGACCTGGGCTCGGTCGGCGGTTCCTTCACCGCCGACCTGCCGCCGCACGGCTCACGCCTGCTGCGCCTGACCCCGAGCAGCACCGGCACCCACCCCGGCGTCCCGCTCGCCGTGCACGGCACCGCCTCCACCGCCACCAGCGTCTCGCTCGCCTGGGACGCGGTGAACTCCGGTACCGCCACGACGGGTTACGACGTCTACGCGAACGGGACGAAGGCCGCCACCGTCACCGGCACCGCCGCCACCGTGAGCGGTCTGAGCGCGGCCACCGGATACTCCTTCACCGTGGTCGCCCACGACGCCAGGGGCCGCGTCTCCGCGCCGAGCAAGGCAGTGGCCGTCACCACGCCGGCGGCCGGCGGACCGGTCTCCTACGAGGCGGAGGCACCGGGCAACACCCTCAGCGGCAACGCGAGCATCGCGGACTGTTCCGCGTGCTCCGGCGGCAAGAAGGTCGGCAACCTCGGCTACAACGGGTCGGTCTCCATCACCGACGTGACCGCTCCCAAGGACGGCACGTACCTGATGAAGCTCGACTACACCGACGGCTCCTCCGGCCGCACGGTCGTCGTCACCGCCGGCGGGACGTCCTTCCAACTGCCGCTGCCCGGCACCAACGACAACAACTGGGGCCACCCGCAGTCGATCACCGTGCCGGTTCAGCTCAAGGCGGGCGCGAACACGATCAGCTTCGGCAACCCCTCGGACTACGTGTCCGACGTGGACCGGATCACCCTCTGATCGTCCTCTGATCGCCCTTCAGATCACAGTCCGATCCCCGTCCGCCGTCCGTCGGCGATCCAGCCGCCCGAACACGTAAGGAGAGTGCCGTGGTGGTCACATCACAGGGCAACCCCACGACGCCGGTCCCACCGCCGTCCGCCGCGGTGGCCACCACGGCCACCCGACCGGGCAGGCCCCGCACGGTCCGCAAGCCGGGCCGCCACACCCCGACCAGGTCGGCGGCGGCCCGCCGCCGGGACCTGCCGGCCGCCCTGCTGCTGATTTTTCCCGCCGTGGCCGGCTTCGCGGTCTTCTTCGCCTATCCGACCCTGCGCGGCATCTACCTCAGCTTCACCGACTTCCACGTCCTCACCCCGCCGCACTGGGTGGGACTGGCCAACTTCAGGGAGATGTCCGGTGACGACGTCTTCTGGCACTCCCTGCTCGTCACCGTCTACTTCGTCGTCCTGTCCGTGTGCTTCGGCACCCTGATCTCCCTGGTGACGGCGGTGGTGCTGCACCGGGTGGCCCGGTCGTCCGTCCTGCGCGGCGTGATCCTGCTGCCGTTCCTGATCTCCAACGTCATCGCCGCCCTGGTCTGGCAGTGGATGCTCGACCCGCAACTCGGCGTCGTCAACATCGTGCTCAGGCACCTGACCGGCCACTCGATCCTCTTCTTCGGCAGCGGAGGATGGGCGATCCCCTCACTCGCCGCGATCAGCGTCTGGAAGTGGATGGGCTACTACGCCCTGCTCATCTTCGCCGGTCTGCAGACCATCCCGCCGACCATCTACGAGGCGGGCCGGGTCGACGGCGCGAGCGAGGTGCAGATGTTCCGCCGGCTGACGGTGCCCCTGCTGCGACCGATCCTCGTCATGGTGGTCGTCCTGACCGTGATCAACTCCTTCCAGGTGTTCGACATCGTCCAGGTCACCACCAGGGGCGGCCCGGCGAACGCCTCGAACGTGCTTCAGATGTACATCTTCGACAAGGCCTTCCGGCAGTTCGACTTCGGCTACGCCGCCACGCTGTCACTGGCCCTGTTCGCCTTGCTCATCACGGTCACCTTCACCCAGCTGCGGCTCGCCCGCGCGGGCGAGTCCGACCTGAACTGAAGGAGGCCGACGTGGCTGTCACCCTCGCACCCGGCCGGACGGCCCTCCCGCGCCGGCCCCGCCAGGACACCCGCAGGTTCTCACCCGGCAGGATCGCGGCCTGGATCTACCTCGGCGTCATCGTCCTGGCCACCCTCTTCCCGTTCTACTGGATCCTGCGCACCGCCCTGTCGAACAACTACAAGCTGGCCACCGACCCCTCCTCGCCGTTGCCGGTCGGCTTCACCTGGGGCGCGTTCGAGCGGGCCCTCGGCATCGCCTCCACCGCCGAGGCGCAGGCCCAGGGCGGCTCCGGGGCCTCCCTCGACATCGCGCTGTACCTGCGCAACTCGCTGATCTACGCGTCCGTGCAGACGGCGCTGATCGTGCTGTTCTCCGCGTGCGCCGCCTACGCCTTCTCCCGGCTGCACTGGCGTGGCCGCGACCTGGTGTTCAACGTCCTGATCAGCGCCCTGATGGTCCCCGGGGTGTTCACGCTGCTGCCCAACTTCGTCCTCGTGAAGGACCTCGGCCTCACCAACACCTTCGCCGGGCTGATCCTGCCCGGCGGCCTCTTCCAGGCGTTCACGCTGTTCTTCCTGCGGCAGTTCATGCTGGGACTGAGCAGCGAGGTCGAGGAGGCCGCCATCATCGACGGCGCCGGACCGCTGCGGATCTTCCTGCGGATCATCCTTCCGATGTCGTCCGCACCGCTCGCCACCGTGTCGCTGCTGATGTTCGTCAACGCCTGGAACGACTACTTCTGGCCGCTGCTGATCACCAACGGGCAGAACGTGCAGCCGCTGACCCTCGCCCTGGGGGTCTTCAAGCAGTCCTCGCCGCAGGCCGCACCGGACTGGGCGGGTCTGATGGCCGCCGCGCTCATCGCGGCGCTGCCGATGCTGCTGCTCTTCATCGCCTTCGGCAAGCGCGTCGTCAACTCCATCGGCTTCTCCGGCCTGAAATGACCGGCTCCCCACCTCGATTGGACGGCACAGCCATGCACTCCACCGACCTGGTGCTGCGATGGCCCGCGCCCGCGGCCGAGTGGACCGAGGCCGCGCCCGTCGGCAACGGCCGGCTCGGCGCGATGGTCTTCGGCGGCGGCCACCGGGCCCGGATCCAGCTCAACGACTCCACCGTGTGGTCCGGAACGCCCGGCGGACCGGCCACCGCCCTCGCCGCGGTCCGAGCGGCCGGCGCCGGACCACGGCGGCTCGAGGAGGTCCGCGCCGCGCTCCGCTCCGGCGACCAGGACCGGGCCGAGGCGCTGCTGATGGCCTTCGAGGGGCCGTACAGCCAGGAGTACCTGCCCTACGCCGACCTGTGGCTGACCGTTTCCGGCGGCGAGCGGGCCGCCTACGGCGGCCGGACCCTCAACCTCGACACCGCGGTGGCCGAGGAACGCTTCGACCTCGACGGCACGGCGGTGCACCGCCGGGTCTGGGCCGACGCCGTGGCGCGCACCCTGTGCGCGACGATGGACGCAGCGGGCGGCACCGTGGACCTGCGCGTCGAACTGTCCACCCCGCTGCGGGAGGTGCACCGGTCGGCCACCGTCCGCGGGCTCACCCTGGGCGTGGAGATACCGGTGGACGGCGCGCCCGCCCACGAACCGGATGTCGCCGAGCCCCTGCGCTATGCCGACGGACCCGTCGACGGCTACGACCCCTTCGGCGCGCTCGCCCTCGCCCTGAGCACCGACGGCCAGGTGACCGTCGCGGACGGCAGCCTGCTCGTCGCGGGCGCCTCGCACGTCCTGGTCACCCTCGCCAGTTCCACCAACGCCGCCCGCCACTGGCGCGGACAGCCCTTGGCGGACCGCGCCACCCACCTCGAGGCCGCGCCCCGTACGGCCGCGCACGCCGCCTTCCAGGGCGCCGAGGACCTGCTCAAGGCCCACGAAGCCGATCTGCGCGGCCTCCTCGGCGGCACCGCCCTGCGCATCGGCGGCCGGCGCGGCGGCACCCACGACGTGGCGCGCGACATCCTCAGCGGGAACGACGAACGCCTCACCGCCACCGTGCTGTTCCAGTTCGGCCGGTACCTGCTGGCCACCGCCTCCCGCCCGCACGCCGGTCCCCCGGCCAACCTCCAGGGCATCTGGAACGCCGACCTGCGCCCCGCCTGGTCGTCCAACTACACCCTCAACATCAACGCCCAGATGAACTACTGGGGCGCGGAAGCCGCCGGCCTCGCCGACTGCCACGAGCCGCTGTTCGACCTGCTCGACCGGATGGCCACTCAGGGCAGCGAGGTGGCGCGGCAGCTGTACGGCGCCCGAGGCTGGGTGGCGCACCACAACAGCGACCCCTGGGGCTGGGCGCTGCCGGTCGGCATGGGTCACGGCAACCCCTCGTGGGCGATCTGGATGATGGGCGGCGCCTGGCTGTCCCAGCACCTGTGGGACCACTACGAGTTCACCCGCGACCTGGACTTCCTGCGGGATCGGGCCTGGCCGCTGCTCAGCGGCTGCGCCGAGTTCCTGCTCGACTGGCTGGTCGACGACGGCACCGGGCACCTCGACACCCTCCCCTCGACCTCTCCCGAGAACCTCTTCCTGGATGCCGACGGCACCCCCCGGTCACTGACCCGCTCCTCGGCGATGGACATGGCGCTGACCCGGGCCACCTTCGAACGCGTCCTGCAAGCGGCCGACATCCTCGACCTGGACACCCCGTCGGCCGACGAGATCCGCGCCGCGCTGCCCAGGCTGCGCCCGCCGCGGATCTCCGCCGACGGCCGGCTCCAGGAGTGGGCCGAGGACCTGCCCGAGGCCGATCCGCACCACCGTCACCTGTCCCATCTGTCCGCCGTGTACCCGCTCGGCCTCATCGATCCCGACACCACCCCCGGACCGGCCGAGGCCGCGCTGCGGTCCCTGGACCGCCGTGGTCCGGGCGCCATGGGCTGGTCCTGGGCGTGGAAGATCGCCCTGCGGGCCCGGCTGCGCGACGCCGCCACCGCACGCGGCCTTCTGCTTCAGGCGAGCCGCCCGCTCGACGGCGACCCCGGCGCCGACGCCCCGGTCGACGGATCCCGTTGGGGTGGACTGTTGCCCAACCTCTTCTCCACCCATCCGCCCTTCCAGATCGACGGCAACCACGGCTTCATGGCCGCCCTCACGGAGATGGTGCTGCAGAGCCACACCGGCACCCTCCACCTGCTGCCCGCCCTGCCCGCCGAGTGGCCGGACGGCGAGGCGAGGGACCTGCGCTGCCGCGGCGGCCTCGCCGTCGACTTCGCCTGGCGCGGCGGCGCGCTCACCTCGGTCACGGTGCGTCGACTCGCCGGCGACGACGCCGAGCCGGTCCGGGTCCGCCACCGGGACCGTGGCGTCGTCGTGCGCGTCCCGGCCAGGACACAGGTCACCTTCGACGCGGACCTGCGCCCGCGAGGGGAGCCGGTGCCGTGCTGACCGAGCAGGATCTGCCCGAGCTGTTCTCCTACCGCAGCGCGTACCGGGAGCCCGCCGACTTCGACGTCTTCTGGAAGGACACCCTCGCCGAGGCACGTGCCCGGCAGGAGGCGACGCTGGACCTGACCCCGGTGGCGACCGGTCTGGAGACCGTGGACGTCTTCGACGCCGTCTTCCCGGGCTTCGACGGGCATCCGGTCCGCGGCTGGCTGCGCATGCCCCGGCGGCGGTCCGGTCCGCTGCCCGCCGTGGTGCAGTTCCACGGCTACGGCAGCGGGCGCGGCGCGCCCATCGACGACCTGTTGTGGGCGTCGGCCGGATACGCCCATCTGCTGGTGGACGCGCGCGGTCAGGGCGGCGCCTGGGCGGGCGGCGGCGGCACGCCCGACCCGGTCGGCAGCGGCCCGGCGCATCCGGGTTTCCTCACCCGCGGCATCGAGGACCGGACCACCTACGTCTACCGGCGCATCTTCACCGATGCCGTCCGCGCCGTGGAGGCGCTGCGCGGCCGCGCCGATCTGGTGGACCCGGTCAAGGTCGCCGTCGTCGGACCCAGCCAGGGCGGCGGAATCGCACTCGCGGTCGCCGGACTCGTACCCGGCCTCGCGGCCGCGCACTTCCAGGCGCCGTTCCTGTGCGACATCCGGCAGGCCACCCGGCTCACCGACGCGGAGCCCTACGCCGAGATCGTCGGCTATCTGGCCGCCCGCCGGAACCTGGTGGAGCAGACCTTCGAGACGCTCGCCTACTTCGACGGGCTCGCCTTCGCCCGCCGGGCCACCGCCCCCGCCTGGTTCTCCGCCGGGCTGCGCGACGAGGTGTGCCCGCCGGTCACGGCGATCGCCGCGTACCACGCCTACGCCGGGCCCAAGCAGCTACGGCTGTGGGAGTTCAACGGCCATGACGCCGGCGGTCCCGAGGACCTGGCCACCGCACTGAGCGCGTTCGGCGCGCTCCTGAAGACGTCGTCCCGTCCGCCAGGGGTGCCGTCCCCCGCCCCTGCGTCCTGAAGGAAAGAAGGAACGATGAGAAAAGTGCTGCGACTGCGCAAGGCCGTCGCGCTCGGCGCCACGGTCACCCTCGCCGCAGTGGTCTCCGCCTGCTCCTCCGGCTCCTCCGCCGGCGGCGGTTCCCGGACCGTCAACTGGTGGACCTGGGACGACAAGCAGGCCGCCGCGTACCAGGTGTGCGCCGCGGACTTCGAGAAGGCCCATCGCGGTGTCACGGTGAAGATCAGCCAGTACAACGTGGCGGACTACTTCACCAAGCTGACCGCCGGGTTCGTGGCCGGCAGCGCACCCGACGCCTTCCAGAACAGCGTCCAGTTCTTCCAGGCGTACGCGTCCCAGCACCAGCTGATGCCGTTGGACGACTTCATCGCCAAGGACAAGTTCGACCTGTCCCGCTTCTCGGTCGGCGTGGAGGCCTGGAAGTTCACCGACGGCAAGCAGTACGCGTTGCCGCTGGACTGGGCGGCGACCGGCATCTACTACAGCGCGGACGCGCTGGCCAAGGCCGGGTACAGCAAGAAGGACGTCGACTCGCTGACCTGGAACCCCGACGACGGCGGCACGCTGGGCAAGATGATCGCCCACATGACGATCGACACCAAGGGACGCCGCGGCGACCAGCCGGGCTTCGACAAGGCGCACGTCAAGACCTACGGCTACGGACAGGTCGCAGCCAAGGACTTCATCGGCCAGACCACCTGGAGCCCGCTGGTGGACACCACGGGATGGCGCCTGGGCGACAAGGCCACCTGGCCGACGGTGTTCAACTACACCGACCCGCGGTTCGTGAAGACCATGGACTGGATCCGCTCGCTGACCGACAAGGGCTACGCACCGAAGATCGGTGACTTCGCCAACAGTGTCAGCGACGTGGACCTGCTGGCGTCCGGCAAGGTCGCCATGGAGAGCGCCGGCTCGTGGGAGGCCGCGACCTTCGTGAAGATCCCGAACCTGAAGGTCGGCATCGCCCCCACTCCCTACGGCCCCGACGGCCGGACCAGGGCCGTGCTCAGCAACTCCAACGGCAACAACATCTGGGCCGGCACCAAGAACCCGGACCTGGCCTGGCAGTGGGTTTCCTACATGGGCTCCGAGTCGTGCCAGTCCAAGGCTTCGCAGACGGGTACATTCTTCCCGTCGATCCCGGCCGCCATGGACTCCTCGGCCAAGGCGCTGGCCGCCAAGGGTGTGGACCTGTCCGTCTTCACCGACATGCTGAAGAGCAAGGTCCTCTACCCCTCCCCGGTCTACGGCAACGGCGCCGCCCTGCAGGACGCGCTGGAGCCGTTGTTCGAGGCGTACTTCGCCGGTCAGAAGGACGACTCCGTGTTCACGGACATGCGGGACAAGAGCAGGACGCTGCTCGCGAAGAGCTGAACCACCGAAGGCAACCGGTTGTCCGGGCGCCGGACGCGGCCCACGACGAGGGTCCGTCCGGCGGACCGGATCCATGAAAGGACTCTGCATGCCTGACACCACCGCGCGGATTCTGACCCTGCGCGCGGCCGGCACCTCACTCGTCGTCGAGCTCGCCGAGCCGGTGCCCAGAGTCCTGCACTGGGGAGCCGACCTGGGCGAGCTGACGGAGGACGGCCTGGCGGCGCTCGCCCTGACCGGTGAGCCCGCCGTGCTGAACAACTCCATCGACATCCCGCGCCGGTTCACCGTCTGGCCCACCGAGGCGGACGGCTGGTCCGGCACCCCGGCCCACCAGGGCCACCTGGCCGGCACCGCCGCCGCACCGCGGCTCAGTCTGACCGGGACGTCGTACCGCCCGCAGGCCGAGGGCGGGGAGCTTTCCCTGGACCTCACCGACCCCGGAGCCGCACTCGACGTCACCGTCACCTACCGCCTGGAGCCCTCCGGCGTCCTGGGCGTGCAGACGCGGATCGGCCGCCGACCGGACGCCGCCCCGGAGCCGTACGACCTCGCGCAGGTCACCACGATGCTGCCGCTGCCCCGCCGGGCCGCGGAGATCCTGGACTTCACCGGCAAGTGGAGCCGGGAGCGCTCCCCGCAGCGCCGCCCGCTGGGCTTCGGCACGTACGCCCGCGAGGTGCGGCGCGGCAAACCCGGCCTGGACTCGCCCTACCTGGTGACGGTCGGCGTGCCGGGGTTCGGTTTCGGCCACGGCGAGGTGTGGGGCGTGCACCTCGCCTGGAGCGGCGACCAGCGGTATCTCGTCGAGCAGCTGCCGGAGGGCGCGGGCACCCATGCCGCGGTGCTCGGCGGCGGAGAGCTGCTGCGGCCCGGGGAGATCCGGCTCGCCCCCGGTGAGTCGTACACCACGCCGGTGTGTCACTTCACCTGGTCCGACCAGGGCCTCGACGGGCTCGCGGACCGTTTCCACACCCTGGTGCGGGCCCGTCCCGCCCACCCGCGCACCCCCCGCCCGCTGATCCTCAACAGCTGGGAGGCGGTGTACTTCGACCACGATCTGGACCGGCTGCTGCGGCTCGCCGACAAGGCCGCCGAGGTCGGTGTCGAGCGTTTCGTGCTCGACGACGGCTGGTTCCGCGGGCGCCGCTCGGACCACGCCGGGCTGGGGGACTGGACGGTGGACCCGGTGGTGTGGCCCGAGGGGCTGACCCCGCTGGTGGACCATGTGCGCTCGCTCGGCATGGAGTTCGGGCTGTGGGTCGAGCCGGAGATGGTCAACCTGGATTCCGACCTTGCCAGGGAACACCCCGACTGGGTCCTCGGCCCGGCGCGCGGCGTCGGACCGTCCTCCCGGCACCAGCACGTCCTGGACCTGGCCAACCCGCAGGTGTGGGACTACCTGCTGGGCGCGCTGGACGCCCTGGTCGACAAATACGGCATCGCCTATCTGAAGTGGGACCACAACCGGGAGCTCCACGAGGCCGTGCACGGCGGCGCCGACCGCCCGGTCGCGCACGCCCAGGTCCTCGCGCTGTACCGGCTGATCGACGCCCTCAAGGAGCGCCACCCCGGGCTGGAGATCGAGAGCTGCGCCAGCGGAGGCGGCCGGATCGACCTCGGCATCCTGGCCCGCACCGACCGGGTCTGGGCCTCGGACTGCAACGATCCGGTGGAGCGTCAGATGATCCAGCGGTGGACGGCCCAACTGCTGCCGCCCGAGCTGATCGGCGCCCACGTCGGCTCCGGCACCAGTCACACCACGGCCCGGGTCAGCTCGGATGCCTTCCGGCTGACCACGGCACTGTTCGGGCATGCCGGCATCGAGCAGGACATCACCCGGTGCGCCCCCGAGGAACTCGCGCGGCTCACCGCCTGGGCCGCGCTCTACCGCGAACTGCGCCCCCTGCTGCACGGCGGCCGCACGGTCCGCGCCGACCTCGCCGGCGACGCGACCCTGCTGCACGGGGTCGTGGCGCACGACGGTGCTGCCGCGCTGTACTGCTGGGCCCGGGTGGCCACCTCGCCCGAGGGGCAGTCCGGGCGGGTGCAACTGCCCGGCCTCGCCCCCGAGGCCACCTACCGGGTACGTGTCCGTACCGAACTGGGGCTGCCGTCCTTCCACCAGACCTCGGGGCCGGCGTGGCTGACCACCGCACTCGACGACTGGCTCACGCTGCCCGGTGCGGTGCTCACGGTGGCCGGACTGCCCATGCCCAACCTCAACCCGGACCAGGCACTGCTGCTGGAGGTGCGGCGGAACGACTAGGGGAAGGGCGGGTCGTTGGAGGGTGACCCTGGTGACAGGTCTCCCTCGGGCTCTCGACGTGGCGCCGCCCGCACGGCACAGTGCTGCTCGTACTCGCCAGTACGCTCATGCGCCAACCACGCCGAGCACCGACAGGGAGCGCCCGTGACCAGCTGGGTCGGCCGGACCGCCGCCGAAATCGCCGCCGCCGTACGGGAGAAGCGGGTCACCCCGCGGGAGGTGGCGGCGGAGCACCTCGCGCGGATCGAGGAGCTGGACGGCCGCGTCGGCGCCTTCCGCCGGGTCCGCACGGAGGCGGCGCTGGCCGAGGCCGACGAGGTCGCGGCGCGCGCGGATCTGGCCGATCTGCCGCTGGCGGCGTTCCCGTGGCGGTCAAGGACAATCTGGCGGTGCGCGGCGAGTCGGCGCGCAACGGATCGGCCGCGACCCCCGACACGCCCGCCGAGCGGGACCATGTCACGGTGGCCCGGCTGCGCGCGGCGGGCGCGGTGGTGGTCGGTCTGACCAACGTGCCGGAGCTGTGCGTCTTCGGCACCACGGAAGGGGTGCACGGGACCGCACGGAACCCGTGGGACCCGACGCGCACGGCGGGCGGCTCCTCCGGCGGCAGCGCGGCGGCGGTGGCCGCCGGGATGGTGCCGGTCGCGCTCGGCAACGACGGGATGGGGTCGCTGCGCATCCCGGCCGCGAACTGCGGTCTCGTCACCATCAAGCCCGGCCACGGCGTGATCCCCGCGGGCATCGGCAACGGCGACTGGTTCGGCATGTCCGAGAACGGGCCGCTGGCGACGACGGTCGAGGACGCATGGCTGATGTTCGACGTCCTGGCGGGGACAGGGAAGGACCACGCGCCCAGGACCGCGCCGCGCAGGGTCGCGCTCTCCCTGCGCAGCCCCCTGCTCGGCGTCACGGTGAGCCGCCCGTACGCGGACGCGGCCCGGGCGGCGGGCGCACTGCTGTCGAGGGCCGGTCACGACGTGCGGCCGGACGAGCCGCCGTACCCCTGGTGGCTGGGCACGACGTCGCTGGCGCACTGGACGGCGGGTACGGCGGTGGACGCGGAGGACCTCGATCCGCGGCGGCGGCCCGGCGCACCCGGGTGCACGCGGCGGTGGGGCGGCGTTTCGTCGCAAGCGTGCGGTCCGGTGACCGGCGCGAGCAACTGCGTCGGCTCCTCGAACCGTTCTTCGCCGCGCACGACGTGCTGCTCACCCCGGCGCTCGCCCGTCGCGGCCCGGTCGCCGATGCCTGGCACGAGCGCGGCTGGCTGCGCAACGTGCTGACGAACACCGCCTACTCCCCCATGACCCCGCCCTGGAACCTCACGGGCTGGCCGGCGATGTCCGTCCCGTTCGACACCCTCCCGAACGGCGCGCCCTGCGCGGTGCAGCTGGTGGGACGGCCGGGCTCGGAGCGGGAACTGCTGGCGGTGGCTGGCCAGTTGGAATCCCTGCGGCCCTGGCGGCGCACCGCCCCGCTGGGCCGGGACGGTGCCACACGCTCCGAACCGGCCGGTTGACACCCGTTCTACTGGTTGGACTTCGCGACGCTGATGTCACCGAGCGCCGATTCCGGGTCCCGCTCGATGGCCAGGTCGCCGAGGGACACGATGCCCACGGGCTCCCCGTTCTCGACGACCGGGACACGGCGCACTGAGTGCTCGCGCATCAGCCGTACCGCGCGGTCCAGTTCGTCCTCGGGGCTCACGGTGACCAGGTCGCCGCTGCACGCGCGATCGACCGTGGTCTCCCGCGGGTCCGCCCCCTCCGCGACCGTGCGCACCACCAGGTCGCGGTCGCTGACCAGCCCACGCAGCCGGTCACCCTCCGTCACGAGGACCGCGCCGATGTTCTGGTCGCGCATCACCTGGGCCACGGTCGCCACCGGGGTCTGCGGTCCTACCGTCACGGGTGCGGCGGTCATGATGTCGCGTACGTGCTGGGGCATCATGTCTCCCTTCGCGCATTGCTACGGTGCCGGTCACCGCGCTCGGCCGCCGGGTACCCGGCGAACCCGACGCCTCACCCGGTCGTTTCGGGCGCTGCGGCGCACGAGGCGTTCCGCAGAGAGGCGGCACCCGTCACCGCGGCCCGTTTCCGCCCGCCGTACCTGGGGACTCGGTCAGCAAGCGCCGTGAGGCCCAGGTGAGATGAGGCCCGGCGCTCGAGGATGCAGAAGGAAGATGAACTGTCGTGACCGCACAGCCGAGTGAGAAGCCCGTCGTCCGCCCGCCCGAGACCGGTTGGGCGCAGGCACGCCGCCTGCGCGACAACCGCCTGCGCACCTGTGTGCCGGCTGTCGACGACGGGAAGAGGCCCTGGCCGCGCCGCGACCCCGAGGGAAACATCGTCCGGGGCGAGGACTGAGGGCCGAAGCACAACCGGGGCATTCGGCTGCCGCGTACACGCTTCACCGACGAGGGCGTGGGTACCCAGGCGGGGCAAGCGAACGCGAGCGCGCGGCGCTTCCTCCATGGGCACGGGAGGGCGTCCCCCTCCGCGGCCCGTTTCGCCGCGTGGACGACACGCCCGGAAGGCGGCAACCACATGAGCGAGAACCCGGTCAAAGGCATCAAGGACAAGGTGGTCGACACGCTGCGGGGCGACGGGCAGGCGGACGGCGGTATCCCCGGTAGGCCCGGTGCCGAGTCGCCCGAGGTGGCGGAGCCCACCGAGCCCAGGCCGCCGCTGCCGCCCAAGCCCGACCAGGAGGCCCCGGCCGCGGTCAGCCCGACCGGCCGCCCCACGGAGGCGGACCCGACGGCGCGGGCCCAGGGCGGCCCCTACCTCACCACTGCGCAGGGCAACCGTCTGTACGACACGGACCACTCCCTGAAGGCCGGTGAGCGCGGGCCCGTCCTGCTCCAGGATCACCATCTGCGCGAGAAGATCACGCACTTCGACCACGAGCGCATCCCCGAGCGGGTCGTCCACGCCCGCGGCGCCGCGGCCCACGGCGTGTTCCAGAGCTACGGCACCGCCGCGAACGTCACCAAGGCGGCCTTCCTCCAGCGGGACGCCGAGACACCGGTGTTCGTACGGTTCTCCACGGTGCTCGGCTCACGGGGGTCGGCCGACACGGTGCGCGACACCCGGGGCTTCGCGACCAAGTTCTACACCGGCGAAGGTGTCTTCGACCTGGTCGGCAACAACATTCCGGTGTTCTTCATCCAGGACGCGATCAAGTTCCCGGACGTCGTCCACGCCGCGAAGCCGCACCCCGACCGGGAGATCCCGCAGGCACAGAGTGCGCACGACACGTTCTGGGACTTCGTCACCCTGCACACCGAGGCCACGTTCCACACGATGTGGAACATGTCCGACCGGGGCATTCCGCGCTCGTTCCGCATGATGGAGGGCTTCGGCGTCCACACCTTCCGGCTGGTCGACGCCGAGGGCGCCACCACACTGGCGAAGTTCCACTGGAAGCCGAAGCTCGGCGTGCACTCCCTGGTGTGGGAGGAGGCCCAGCTCATCGGCGGCACGGACCCTGACTTCCACCGGCGCGACCTGGCCGACGCGATCGAGGCGGGCGCGTATCCGCAGTGGGAGCTGGGCATTCAGACCTTCCCGGACACTCCCGAACAGACCTTCCAGGGCATCGATCTGCTGGACCCGACGAACATCGTCCCCGAGGAACTGGCACCGGTGCAGCCGGTCGGTCAGCTCACACTGAACGCCAACCCGTCGAACTTCTTCGCCGAGACGGAGCAGGTCGCCTTCCACCCCGGCCATCTCGTGCCCGGCATCGACATCACCGACGACCCGCTGCTGGCCGGCCGCCTCTTCTCCTACCTGGACACCCAGATCACCCGCCTGGGCGGACCCAACTTCGCGCAGATCCCGGTGAACCGCCCGCACGCCCCGGTGAACGACATGCTGCGCGACGGCATGCACCAGACCGCCGTGCACACCGGGGTGGCCCCCTATCGGCCCAACTCCCTCGACGGCGGCTGCCCGTTCGTTGCCGGCACGGGCGGCTCGGCGGGCACGGGCGACCACGCGTACGTCGAGGCTCCGGTGCGGATCCCCGAGGCGACGAAGTCCCGCACGGCGCCGACGTCCTTCGCGGACCACTTCACCCAGCCGAGGATGTTCTGGCTGAGCCTGAGCCCGGTGGAACGGGAGCACCTGGTCGCCGCCTACACCTTCGAACTCGGCAAATGCTACGAACAGGCCGTCAAGGAACGAGGGCTGCGGGTGCTCGCCAACATCGACCCCGAGCTGTGCGCACAGGTCGCCGCCGGCCTCGGCCTGCCCGCGCCCGAGGCCACCGTGCCGATCGTCGCGGTCGACCCCAGCCCCGCCCTGTCGCAGGTGGGCGAGACGTGGCCGCTGGACGGGCGCGTCATCGGTGTCGTCACCGACGGCAGCACCGACCTGGACGGTCTGCGCACGGTGCGGGACGCCGTGTTCTCCGCGGGCATGGTGCCGCTGGTCATCGCTCCCACCGGCGGGAAGCTCGACCCGGACGGCGAGCCCGTCACAGTCCAGCGCAGCTTCGCCACCGCCCGGTCCGTCGAGTACGACGCAGTGCTGGTGGCCGGCGCTCCGGCGCCCGCCCCGGACGCGTACGGCGCACGCGACGCGAAGGCAGGGGAGCCCGGAGCCGACGGCAGCGTCGATCCCCGGGTGCTGCTGATGCTGGCGGAGGCCTTCCGGCACGGCAAGGCGATCGGTGGCTGGGCCGGCGCCGAAGCCGCGCTCCAGGCGGCCGGTGTGCCCACGAACGCTCCCGGAGTGGTGACCGCCCAGACCGGTTCCGACGCGCTCCAGCAGATCACCGGGCGGCTGACGAAGCACCGCGTATGGGAGCGGTTCGCCTCCCGCGTGTGACCGCCGCGGGCCCCCAGGTCGGTGTGTCGAACCGGGTGCCCCGGGGACTCGGACCGGGAGCCCGGTACTCGGAAGACCGGTGCGATCCCGCCATGCGGTAGGACCGGAGGAGCAGAACATGCGAGCACTGACCTGGCAGGGCCGACGCGACGTCCGCGTGGAGACCGTCCCGGACCCCCGGATCGAGAAGCCCGACGACATCATCGTCAGGGTCACGTCCAGCGGAATCTGCGGTTCCGACCTCCACCTGTACGAGCTGTTCGGTCCCTACATCGACCAGGGCGACGTCCTGGGCCACGAGCCCATGGGCATCGTCGAGGAGGTCGGGCCGCAGGTTCGCACGCTCAAGCCCGGCGACCGGGTGGTCATCCCGTTCAACGTCTCATGCCGTGACTGTTTCATGTGCAACCAGGGCCTGCACTCGCAATGCGAGACGACCCAGGTCCGCGAGCGCGGCACCGGCGCCGCCCTGTTCGGGTACACCAAGCTGTACGGACAGGTGCCGGGTGGGCAGGCGGAGCTGATGCGGGTGCCGTTCGGCGACAGGCTGCCCATCAAGGTGCCCGAGGGGCCGCCGGACGACCGCTATGTGTACCTTTCCGACGTGCTGCCGACCGCCTGGCAGGCGGTGGAGTACGCGGCGGTGCCGGAGGGCGGCAGCGTGGCCGTCCTCGGCCTCGGGCCCATCGGCGACATGTGCACCAGGATCGCCCGGCACCGAGGCGCCGGCCTGGTCATCGGCGTGGATCTGGTGGACGAGCGGCTGGAGCGCGCCGCGGCGCACGGAGTCACCTGCTTCGACCTCCGCCGGCACAGCGGAAAGGACCTGACCGAGGCCGTGCGGGAGCTGACCGACGGGCGGGGGCCGGACTCCGTGATCGACGCCGTCGGCATGGAGGCGCACGGCGCGCCGTTCGCCAAGGCCGCGCAGTGGCTGACCGGTCATCTGCCCGACGCGGTGGCGCAACCACTGATGGAGCACGCCGGAGTGGACCGGCTGGGGGCCCTGCACACGGCCATCGACCTGGTACGCCGCGGCGGCACCCTGTCGATCTCAGGGGTGTACGGCGGGGCCACGAGCCCCATGCCCCTGCTGACCATGTTCGACAAGCAGGTCCAGGTGCGCATGGGCCAGGCGAACGTCTGGAAGTGGGTGGAGGACATCCTGCCCCTGCTCACGGACGAGGACCCCCTCGGCGTGGACGGCTTCAAGACGCACGCCATGCCGCTCGAGGACGCCCCCAAGGCGTACGCGATGTTCCAGGCCAAGGAAGACGGCATGATCAAGACCCTGCTCAAGCCGTGACCGCCCCGAGGACCGAACCCGAGGTGACGTACCCATGCCGACGACGGAACTGTCGACCGACGACCTGCGTGACATCGCCGAGCGGCTGACCGCCGAGGCGGACGCGCTGCGCGTGGAACTCGCGGCGGCCGAGGCCCAGATGTCCGCCCTGTCCGCGGACTGCGATCTGGACGCGGGCGACGCGAGCGCGAAGACGGCCGCCCTCGAAAGCCTGCGCACGGACACCGAGCGGGCCCGGACGCTGCTGGACCGGATCCTCACCACCCTGTCCCGGGTGGGGGCGCCCGGCTTCGGCCGGTGCACGGTCTGCGGCGGCGAGATCGGCCGCGACCGACTGCTGGCGGTGCCGCACACGGACCTCTGCATCGACTGCGCACGGACGGGGACGGACGCCGGCATGTGAAGCCGGCGTCCGTCCCCGTCCCGTCCGTCCACGTCCGTCCCCGTCCGGCGCCCGAACCGAAGCCGGCGTCCGCCCGATACCCGTGGGCGTCGTCAGACGTCCCGCTGCTCCAGCGGCCGTACGGCCGGGCCCTGCATCACACGTCCGTCGATGTCGAAGCGGGAACCGTGGCAGGGGCACTCCCACGCCTGCTCGGCGCGGTTGAAGGCGACGAGGCAGCCCAGGTGGGTGCAGCGCGCCGACACGGCGTGCAGCTGCCCCGAGTCGTCCCGGGACACGGCGCACACATGGCCGCCGACGCGCAGCACCGCGCCGTCTCCCGGGGCGACGTCGTCGAGCGAGCCGCCGCCGATGAACGGCGCCACACGGTCACCCACGAAGTGCTGGGCGACCTTCGCCTGGTACTTGAGGAAGGCGGGCGCCTCCCTCAGGACCGTGCCGACCCTGCGCGGGTCGTACAACTGTGCCCACGGCGGCTCGCGCCCGTCGATCAGCGCGGACAGCAGGAGCCCCGCCATGACACCGCTGCTGAGCCCCCAGCCGCCGAAGCCCGTGGCGACGTAGGTGTGACGGCTCGCCGGGTGCAGGAGCCCGACGAGCGGCACCGTGTCCGAGGAGTCGTTGTCCTGAGTGGCCCAGCGGTGCCTGAACTCAAGGGGCCCGAAGTGCTCGGTGGCCCAGTCGGCCAGTCGGGCGAGGTGTTCCCCCGTGTCGGAGGTGCCCGGAGTGAAGTGCTCGCCGGTGACGATCAGCAGACGTGTACCGTCCTGGTACGGGGTGGTGCGGATCGACCGCGTGTTCTCCTCGGGGGTGATGTACATGCCCTGCGGCGCGCGTCCGGCGTCGATCGGCGCTGTCAGTACGACCTCGCGGCGCGGCGAGAGCCGGGCGAAGAGCATCGCGCGGTCGAAGATCGGGTAATGGGTGGCCACCACGACGTGCCGTGCGGTGACCGTGTGCCCGGCCTCGGTGGTCAGACGGCAGGGCTCGCCCTCGTGGAGTCCGACCACGCGGGTGTGCTCGTACAGCTGCCCGCCACCGCGCGCCAGCGCCTCGGCGAGCGCGAGGAGGTACTTGCGCGGGTGAAACTGCACCTGGTCGGCCACCCTGACCGCGCCCGCCACGGGAAAGGGCAGATCCGTGTCGGTGACGAACTCGGCGGGCAGCCCCGCCTCCCGCGCGGCCTCCGCCTCGGCGCGCACCTCGGACACACGGTCGTGGTCCGTCGCGTAGGTGAACGCCGGTGCGGTCTCCCAGTCGCAGTCGATGCCGAGTTCGTCCACCAGCTCGGCGGCGCGGCCGATCGCCTCCAGCTGGGAACGGCCGTACAGCCGCGCGCCGTCCGCGCCCCGGGTGCGGCGCAGTCGCTGGTAGACGAGGGAGTGCAGCGCGGAGAGCTTGGCGGTCGTGTACCCGGTGACGCCCTCGGCGAGGCGTCCGGCCTCCAGCACGGCGACGCTGCGGCCGTCGCGCGCCACCTCCCAGGCGGTGCTCAGGCCCGCGACCCCTCCCCCGACGACGGCCACGTCCACGGTGATGTCCTCGGTGAGGGCCGGCCGGGGAACTCCGGGTGCCGTTTCGATCCAGTACGACGTCTGCGTGCCGGTGTGGTCACTCATGGCGCACCGAGTTCCCCGGGGCGGGCCGTCGAAGCCGCCGGTCAGGGCAGTGGCGTGCCGCCGGTGGCGTTGACGATCTCGGCGGTGATGTAGCTCGCGTACTGCGAGGCGAGGAAGACGTACGCGGGAGCGATCTCGGCGGGTTGGGCGGGCCTGCCCAGGGGTGCCTGCTTGCCGAAGTCGGTGGTGTCCGGGAGCGTGGCCGGGATCAGCGGGGTCCACACGGGCCCCGGGGCCACCGCGTTCACCCGGATGCCGTCGGAGGCGACCATCTGCGCCAGACCCTGCGTGAAGGTGACGATGGCGCCCTTGGTCGTGGCGTAGTCGAGCAGGTGCGGACTGGGCTTGTACGCCTGGACGGACGTCGTGTTGATGATCGATCCGCCGGGCGGGATGTGCGGCAGAGCCTTCTTGCAGAGCCAGAACATCCCGTACAGGTTCGTCCGCATCACCCGGTCGAACTGCTCCGTGGTGATGGCCTGGATGCCGTCGGACTGGGCCATCTGGTACGCCGCGTTGTTGACCAGGACATCGATGCGCCCGAACTCGGAGAGCGCCCGTTCGATCAGCCGGTCGCACTGCTCCTCGTCACGGATGTCGCAGGACACCGGGACCGCCTTGCGGCCCGCGTCCTCGACCAGACGCGCCGTCTCACGGGCCTCGCCGCTCTCCTGCTCCAGATGGGTGAACAGGACGTCCGCGCCCTCCCGCGCGTAGGCGAGTGCGACGGCGCGTCCGATCCCGGAGTCGCCGCCGGTGATGACGGCCTTCCGGTCCGTGAGGAGGCCGCTGCCGCGGTACGACTCCTCCCCGTGGTCCGGCGGCGGGTCCATGGGGCCGGTCCAGCCCGGGTGCGGCTGGTCCTGCTGCGGGAACTCCGGCTGGGGATGCTGCTGTCCGGGGTGCTGAGGTGCGTTCTCGTTCACGGTGCGCCGAGTCCCCCCGCCGGACGGGATCGACACATGCACGGACGCGTCGAAACAGACACATCGAACACATCATTCACGCACGTACGTTCGATTGGGAGGTCCCCTACAGCGCCCGGTACATGACGTGCAGGCCCACCCTCCCGAACCGGGGATGGTCGTACGCGTCCGGAACGGTGCCCACGATCGCGAAACCGAGTGACGTCCACAGCGCCACCGCGGGGTTGGTCTCGACGACCGCGTTGAAGACCATGCCCCGGTAGCCCTGGGCCTTGGCCGCGGCCAGAATGTACTCGGCGAGAGCGCGGCCGATGCCCTGTCCCGCGTGGTCGGGGTCCACCATGAAACCGGCGTTGGCGATACCGGCCGCGGGGCCACCGTAGTTGGGCGTCACGTAGGCCGAGCCGACGACCGCTCCGGTGTCGTCCTCGGCGACGTACACGCGTTTGGCCGGCGCCATCCACAGGGCGCGGGCCGCATCCTCAGAGGTGTCCGGGTCCCAGGTGTAGGTCTCCCCGGCGGCGACGATCCGGTGCCAGAACGGCCAGATGCGCGGCCAGTCGCCGGCCGCGGCTGCTCTGATCAGCATGGGCGTGAGTCTGGCACGCCCATGCCGTCAGCGATCACGACGGGGCCGACAGTCAGTCCACACTCGGCAGGATGTGCGGCTCGGCGAGGTCGTCCTCGTAGCCGGCCAGCCGGATGGGGGCGGAACGGGCCCACACGTCCAGGCTGCCGAGCTTCTTCTCGGTACGACGGCCCCCGCGCTCCATGCGTTCCTTGGGGCGCTGTTCGTGATGCGTCGTCTTCTCCGGTGTCACCGCGCACTCCTTATGTGTCGGGTAACCCTCAGGACGTTCCGGTCCAGTGCGCCGCTGTGCCCTCGACGTCCGGTCGGGTATGGGTAGAAAGGTCGGACGCGGTGGCGCCGGCAACTCGTGCGAGAGCAGGCCGTGGTGACCGGCCTGTTCCGGGACGGACCGTGGGTGTGGGTAGGACCCCAATGGCTGTCCGTACACCTCAGGTTAACCAAATGAGCGGGCTCCCGCTCGATGGGGCTGAAACAAGCGTGTAACTGTCTTGAGTCGTACGGCATCCAACGGTCGCGCTTTCCGCCGTTTTGGCGGCGTTCGACATGGTTCGCGGCCACCCGTTCGGTCCCCTCCTCGAACTGCTCACCGGTACGGCAGGTGTACGGACCGGCGCGCACGGTGCTCGATTCAGGTCCCGTTGGCCGATACACAAGCTCAGCCTGACCTGCTACGGGCACCACGCCCTGCGCTCGGGCGATCACGGCCGACCGGGCGCGGGGCCGTCAGGCGGCCTGCGCACCGGGCGCGTAGAAGTGGGCGCGGACACGGCGCAGCCACGCCTCGACGGCCGTCTCGTCGGGCCGTTCCGGCAGCGCGGCGCGTGCCTCGCCGAAGGCGTTCTCGTAGAACCGGAGCAGGGGCAGCGCGGCCGTCGGGTCGGTGGCGACGCGCTCGCCGAACTCGTGGTACTCCTGCGGGTTCTCCACGCGGAGGGTCAGGCGCCCGGTGGTGTACAGCTCCAGGCCCTGGTGGCAGAGCCGCTTGAGGTGGCGGGCGTGTTTGGCGGTGCGTCTGCGCGTGTCGGCGGAGAAGGAGCCGTCCCCTCGGGACTCCAGGCGGCGGAACTGCTGGGTGGCGTAGCCGAGATAGGCGTCACGGACACGCTTGGCGCACAAGAAGGAGGTCCGGATGCCGATCAGCTCGTCGCCGAGCGCGGTGCGCACCTCGTACAACTCGTCCGGGAGCCAGACCAGTTCCGTCGCGGTCGGGTTGCCGCCGAGCGCGAGCCGGCACCACTTCGCGGCCTCGTGCAGGGTGCGGTCCGGAGCGGTGGAGACGTGGGACTCCTTGGGCGGGTGCAGTCCGTGCAGCCGCTCCGTGGCCGCCGCGAACAGGCCGAGCCGGTCCACGTCGGATCCCTCGTGGGCGAGCCCGTACGCCGTCGAGCCGACGATGCCGGACAGCAGGACGTTCGGAACGGTCATGGTCGCCGCCTTCCTCGGTTCTCACGCTGCGCCGGGACGGCCGCGGTCAGTGGGGACTTGAGGTCATGGCGGGACGTTAACCGCCGGGGCGGCACCACGGCGAAGGGTTTTCGCACGTACGCCCCGGGGCCTCAGCCTCCGGGGCGTACGCCGTATGGGACCGGCAGTCGCTCAGGGAAACAGCGCGATCCCGAACAGGATCAGCAGGATGATGCCGACGATCATCATGGCGGTGGCCCAGGAGCTGCGGTGCTTCACCGGCTCGGTGGGGCCGCCGCCGCGCGGCCGGTCCTCCGGCAGGATGCAGTCCGCCGGACGATCGGACATGTAGAACTGTTCGTCGCTCGGGTAGACGTTGCGGGGATCACCGGCGGCGCGGGGATCGATCTCATGTGGAGTGGACATGGGACCTCCTTGCGCGGTGCTCGTCGAGGACGAGTTCCCGGCCTGCGCCGGATGACGCGTCAAGGGCGCCGCCTCACCGCCTTCGGGCCGCTTCCGGGCTCACCACTTGCCCGGCGCGTAGTCCTTCAGGAAGACGCCGTACAGGTCCTCGCCCTGTTCGCCGCGCACAATCGGATCGTATACCCGCGCCGCGCCGTCGACGAGGTCGAGCGGCGCGTGGAAGCCCTCGTCCGCCAGGCGCACCTTGTCCGGGTGCGGGCGCTCGTCGGTGATCCACCCGGTGTCGACGGCGGTCATCAGGATGCGGTCCTTCTCGAACATCTCCTGGGCGCTGGTGCGGGTGAGCATGTTCAGGGCGGCCTTGGCCATGTTGGTGTGCGGGTGGCCGGCGCCCTTGTAGCCGCGGCTGAAGACGCCCTCCATGGCGGAGACGTTCACGATGTAGGTCCGGCGGGCCTGCGACGCCGCCATCGCCGGGCGCAGGCGGCTGATCAGGATGAAGGGCGCCGTCGAGTTGCACAGCTGGACCTCGAGCAGCTCGATGGGCGTGACCTCCTCGACCGTCTGCACCCAGCTGTTGGTGTCGTGCAGGTCGGGGACGAGGCCGCCCGCGTCGATGGCCGTACCGGCGGCGATGCGCTCCAGGGACGCGGAGCCGGAGACCAGCGCGAGGTCGGTGACGTCCTGCGCGGTCAGCGCGCCGCCGCCGACCACGGGCAGCGCGGCCACGGCCCCGGAGCCGAACGTGCCGATGACCTCGGCGGCCGGCAGCTCGCCCGCCGGGAGCGGGGCGGACTCGGCTGCCACCAGTTCGCTGTAGGCCTGCGGGGAGCGGCGCACGGTCTGCGCCGCGTTGTTGATCAGGATGTCCAGCGGCCCCTCGGCGGCGACCGAGTCGGCGAGCGCCACCACCTGGGCCGGGTCGCGCAGGTCGATGCCGACGATCTTCAGCCGGTGGATCCACTCGTCGCTGTCGGGCTGGGCCTTGAAGCGGCGGATCGCGTCGTTCGGGAAGCGCGTGGTGATCGTGGTGTGGGCGCCGTCGCGCAGCAGGCGCAGCGCGATGTACATGCCGATCTTGGCGCGGCCACCGGTGAGCAGGGCGCGCTTGCCGGTGAGGTCGGCCCGGGCGTCGCGGCGGGTCCGGTTCTCGGCGGCGCACTCCTGGCAGAGCTGGTGGTAGAAGTAGTCGACCTCGACGTAGCGGGTCTTGCAGACGTAGCAGGAACGGGGGCGCTGGAGTATCCCCGCGATCCGGCCGGCCTCGGTGGCCGAGGACGGCAGGATGCCCTCGGTCTCGTCGTCGATGCGCTGCGCGGAGCCTGTGGCGGTGGCCTCGGTGACCGCCTTGTCGTGGGCGGTCTTGGCGGCACGGCGCTCCTGGCGGCGGCGCTGCTTGACCGTGCGGTAGATGTGCGAGGTGGCGCGGCGCACCTTGATCGCGTCGGGGTGGTCGACGTCGAGCTTGTCCAACTCCTCGAGCACGCTGAGGCAGACGGCGAGCCGCTCCGGGTCGATGCCGGGCCCGTACGCCACCTCGTCCATGGCCGCCGGGCCGTCCTGTGTCACCGTCATCGCGCTGCCGTTCCTCGCTCTCCCGCGCAGCGCTCCGACCGCGCTCGCTTTCAAAGGGGGAATTTTACGGAGCGGCGGGGCGGGTCACCAAACTCGCGATGATCCCTTCAGCACTTCCGGGAGTGCCCCTGCCCGAAGAGCTCGGGGAATTTCGAGGACGAGGCCGTGGGCCGACCGCGGGGGCCGGGGGCGCAGCCCCCGGGGACGGGACCGGTGGCGGGGGCGGCGGAGGCAGGGAGAACCCCGCCGACGAGCGGCCCGCCCACCACCGCGGACGCGTGCCCCGGCACCACTTCGGATGCCGGGACCGACGCGTCCGTCCCCGTTCAGATGCGGCAGGCCGCCAGCAGTGTCTCGACCTCGTCCGGGACCGCCCGGGCCAGACGCTCCAGGTCCGGTACCGCCCGGCCGTCCGCGACGAGCCCGTAGTGGACGCGGCCGCGGTACGTGGAGATCGCCACCGCAAGGGACTGGCCGCGGGCCAGGGGGGCGAGCGGGTAGACCTCGGCGAGCGGGTTGCCGCCGAGCCTCAGGCCGAGGCTCGGCAGCGGCACGCTGGTGACCAGGATGTCGAACCAGAGCCGCGCGGCCTGGCTGACCAGCGGTCCGCCCAGCCGGTGCCCCAGCGCCGGCACATGGTCGGCGAGCAGCGCGACGGCGCCCGCACCCCGGTTGGGCCCGGCGTCCTTGTTGCGATCCATGGCCGTACGGACCGTCCGCAGCCGCTCCAGCGGGTCCGGATCACCGACCGGAAGCCGTATCAGGTAGCCGGAGAGCCGGTTGCCCTGTGGGTGCGCGGTGCGCGGCCGGCGCTTGGACACCGGGATGAGCGCCCGCGGCTCGACACCCGCGCTGCCGTCGCCGCGCTCGTCCAGCCAGCGCCGCAGGGCGCCTGCGACGACCGCGATCAGCACGTCGTTCACGGTGCCGCCCGCCGACTTGCGCACCCGGTGCACATCGTCGAGGTCGATGGCGACACCGGCCGTACGGCGGGTGCCGCTGGGCTCGGAGGTGAGCGCGGAGGAGGAGCGCATGCCGAGGGTGGACAGGGCGACGGAGGCGCCGATGTCGAGGGCACGCCCCACGTCGGTGAGCGTGCCGCGCAGCAGTCCCGGGAGCCTGCGCACGTCCGGCAGGAGGCCCCGGGCGGGCTCCGGCCGGCGCGGCCGGGGCTCGGGCATGTCCATCGGGTCCATGACGGCGGCCGCGAGGGTCAGCGCGCGCAGCCCGTCGGCGAGCGCGTGGTGGAACTTGAACAGCACGGCGAAGGAGGTGCCGTCCTCCCCCGGCAGCACATGCGCCTCCCACGGCGGACGGCCGCGCACCAGCGCGCGCTCCATGAGCCGCCCGGCCTCGGCGTGGAAGTCGGCGGTCGGCGCGTGCAGCCGCACATGGCGCAGGGGGTCGAAGTCGGGGTCGGGTTCCCGGGTCGCGCCGCCCAGGGCGAGCGGAAGGCGCGCGGCGGCGAGGTCGCGCGGAAGGCGGACGTCCGGCAGCCAGACGTCGCGGATCCGCATGCGCAGTCCCGGGACCGCGGCGGCGCGGGCCGCCAGCAGATCCGCGGCATGGGCGCCCGCGGTCGGCGAGTGGCAGGAGAACACGCCGAGGGCACCGAGGTGCATGGGGTGCCGGGCGGACTCGATGTTCCAGAACGCCAGGTCGAGTGGTGCGAGCAGGTCAGAAGTCAATGGCTTGCCTCGCGTCGACGATGAGGGAAGCACGAGTCAACCTCCGACAGACGATTACGGTCAAGTACGATCAGGCTACGTACAGTTAACAGCGGATTAAGTCCCGCCTCGCCGAGAGAGGCGGGACTCATGTGACGGACGAGGTCATTTCAGCGGGGGCGGCGCGGCCTGCGGTGCCGTACCCCACCCGGACGGCCGCGCGCCGACCGTGAACTCCAGCGTGCCCAGTCGGCGCAAAGCGTCCGTCGTGACGTACGTGCGTTCGTACGCCGTTCCGTCGATGTGCACCTTCTGGACGTACCGGTCGCTCTGTGACGTGCCGGGGGCGGTGATGGTCAGCTTGCCGCGCGGGTAGTACGCCCGGTCGAGCACCAGGTCGACGCGGTCGAAGACCGGGGTGGTAAGACCCCAGGTGGGATAGCCGGGCTGCACGGGGAAGAGGCCGATGGACGACAGCACGTTCCAGGCGGACATGGTGCCGAGGTCGTCGTTGCCGGTCATCCCGGTCGGGCCGTTGGTGAAGAGGGTCAGCGCCGCGTGCACCACGTCCGTGGTCTTCCACGGCTCACCGGTCGACAGATACGTGTAGGGGGCGATCAGGTCCGGCTCGTTCTGCGGGTTGTACGTGGCCGCGTCGTAGTAGGCGTACGCCCCGTGCACCCACACCTCACGTGCGGTCTTCTCCGGGTTCTTGAGCAGCTCGTCGTAGGCGAAGAAGGCGTCGAGCCGGTCATTGGCCGCCTGCCGGCCGCCGATGAGGCCGACCATGCCGGGCAGGTCCTGCGGCACGAGCCACTGGTACTGCCAGGCGGTGCCCTCGTGGAAGCCCTTGCTCCTGGCCGGATCGGCCGGTCCTGCGAAGGCGCCGGACGCGTCGCGGGCGCGGAAGAAGCCGGTCGAGGGGTCGAAGAGGGTGCGGTAGTTCCGCGACCGGGCGGCGTACCGGGTGGCGTCCGAGGGGTGTCCGAGGTCGCGTGCCATCTGGGCGAGCATGGCGTCGGCGAGCGCGTACTCCAGCGTCGCCGACCCGCCGTGGTGGTAGTCGGAGTCGCCGGGCTTGGTGTAGGGGCGGCCCTTGATGTAGGGCGCGAAGCCGTGTGCGATGTACTCGCGGTTCGCCTCACGGCCCGTGTACATGGTGTCCGCGGGCGGCAGGCCGTCGGCGTTCTTCTTCAGCGCCCGGTACGCCCGCTCCTCGTACCCCTTGAGCAGCCCCTGATGATAGGCGTGGGTCAGGTACGGGGTGACGGGGTCGCCGCTCATGATGTTCGTCTCCACCGGGCCGTAGCCCCACTTGGGCAGCCAGCCGCCCTGCTCGTCGACCTTCAGCAGGGAGATCGCCATGTCGCGCGCCTCGCGCGGCGCGAGCAGGGACAGCAGCTGGGACTGGGTGCGGTAGGTGTCCCACAGCGACCAGTTCTGGAAGTACGTGAAGCCCTGCGCGCGGTGGACCTTCTGGTCCCAGCCGGTGTAACGGCCGTCGGCGTCGCTGCCGATGTTCGGCGCGAGGAACGACCGGTACAGCGAGGAGTAGAAGGTGGTGCGCAGGGTGGCGTCACCGCCCTGGACCCGGACGTCGTCGAGACGGTCCTCCCAGGCACGGCGGGCGGCCTCCCGCACGGTGTTGAACGAACGGCCGTACGTGGTAGCGAGGTTGACGTCGGCGCCGTGTGCGTCGACGTACGACAGCGCGGTGGTCGCCTCGACGGTGCGGTCCTTGGTGGTGTCGAACGTGACGTACGCGCCGTTGCGCCCGGGCCCCGCCGACTTCGTCGCCCCCGGGGTGATCGAGTCCTGGTACCAGGTCCCGTGCGCGGTGAACGGCCGGTTGAAGCGGGTGACCGTGTAGACCGTGTACGGCCGGGTGGAGCGGCAGAAGCCACTGCCCGTGATCTCGGTGCGCACGGTGCGGTCGTCGAGGATCTCCACCTTGGAGGACACGTTCTTGTGCAGCGCCTGGCCCGCGTTGAGCAGCACGTTCGCCTTGTCGGTGGCCGGGAAGGCGTAGCGCTGCACGGCGGTGCGCCGGGACGCCGTCAGTTCGGCGTCGATGCCGCTGTCGAGACCGACCCGGTAGTAGCCGGGGCTCGCCTGCTCGTTCGCGTGGCTGAACGTGGCCGCGTACTTGGCGTAGTCCGTCTCGGTCACGTCACCCGTCGTCGGCAGCACCGGCAGGTCTCCTCCGATGGCGCAGCCGACGCCGGAGAGATGCACGAGGGAGAAGCCGCGGATCCGGTTCTGGGTGTGGTCGTAGCCGGTGTTGTGCCCGGTGTCCGGGGAGAACTGCACCATGCCGAAGGGCACGGCGGCGCCGGGGAAGGTGTTGCCCTCGTCCTGCGTGCCGATGAACGGGTTGACCAGACCGGTGAGCCCGCCGTCGCGCGGCTCGGCGGCATGCACGGCCGGTGGGAGGCACAGCGTCGCGGCCACCACCGTGCTCGCGGCGGCGAGGCGCAGGCGCCGGGTGCGTCTCATCTCGGAAGACCTCCGGAGGATCGATGTCGTCGGGCACATGGTGGTGGCGGGGCGTCAGTTTCCCGGGGAACCAGCGGGGTTGTTCCGTGACGCGTCGCGGATCAGCGCCTGGTGCGCGACCCGCAGACGCGCGCGGTCCGGCTCGAGGACCCGGCGGGAGTGGGTGAGCGGACCGCGGACGACATCCACGAGTCGTGGATGAGCCTGAGCCGTCCGCCCGGGCCGATCGGCCGGCCGGCGGGCACGCTGAAGGTGCGGCGGTACCCCATACGGTCCTCGTGCCGCTCGATGCCGGAGAGCTGCGACTTCACGGGATGGGGAACGAGGATGTGCGCGCCGAGGTTCTTCCCGAACGGCGGCCGTTCACCCGCCCGTGCCGCCCGGCGGTGCTACCGGGCCGGGTCGGTGTCGTAGTCGTTCCGGGCCCGTTCGACCTCGTCCAGGTGCTCGGCGGACCATTCCGCGAGGTGCGCGAAGAGCGGCGCGAGACTGCGACCGAGTTCGCTGATCTCGTACTCGACCCGTGGGGGGACCTCCGGGTGGTACGTGCGCACGATCAGCCCGTCGCGCTCCAGTTGCCTCAGCCGCTGGGTCAGCACCTTGGGCGTGATCCTGTCGATGCGCCGCTGGAGTTCGACGAAACGCTGACGGCCGTGGGTGTGGAGGGTCCACAGGATGGGGGTCGTCCAGCGGCTGAACACGATGTCGACGACCGGGGCGACGGGACAGGCGAGTTCGGGGTCGGTCGCGGCCGACGCCGCCCAGGTCGCTTCACCGGCCATGCGCACCCCTTCGGGATAGCCACTTTCCTGTAGGTACCTACTATACCGACGGTGTTAGCGTCCCTGTGTCTCGGCAACCACCGTGAAAAAACAGGGAGTTGACCATGTTCGTAGTGACGGGGGCGACCGGCAACGTCGGCCGGGCGCTCGTACAGATCCTGATGGCCGACGGCGAGCAGGTGACCGCGACGTCGCGTGGGATCTCGGAGGCCGACATGCCGGAGGGTGTGCGGCGGCGGACGGCGGACCTGACCGACCCCGAGAGCCTCCGGCCCGTGTTCGACGGCGCCGATGCGCTCTTCCTGCAGAACGGCGGCCCCAGTGCGCACCTGCTGAGCCCGCGGGACATCCTGGACGTCGCCAAGGCCGGCGGTGTCGAACGGGTGGTGCTGCTCTCGTCGCAGGGGGTCGCGACCCGGCCGGAGTCGGGCTCGCACGGGGGCGTCGCGCGCGCCATCGAGGACGCCGTACGGGAGTCGGGCCTGGAGTGGACGATCCTGCGACCCGGCGGCTTCCACTCCAACGCGTACGCCTGGGCCGAGCCGGTCCGTACCCGGCGGGCCGTCGCGGCACCGTTCGCAGACGTCCCACTGCCCACCGTCGACCCTTGGGACATCGCCGAGGTCGCCGCGGCGGCGCTGCGCGAGGACGGGCATCACGGCCGCGTCCACGAATTGACCGGGCCGTCGCTCACCACGCCCCGGCAACGGGCGGAGGCGATCGGCCATGCGCTCGGCGAACCCGTACGGTTCATCGAGCAGACCCGCGACGAGGCCCGCGCGGAGATGGTGCGGTTCATGCCCGAGCCGGTGGTCGAGACCACGCTGACCATCCTGGGCGAGCCGACCCCCGCCGAACAACGCGTCAGCCCCGACGTCGAACACGTCCTCGGCCGCCCGCCCCGCGCCTTCGCCGACTGGGCCCGGGAGAATGTCGCCGCCTTCCGCTGACGTACGAGCCGGTGTCGGCCCGGACCCACAGGGGCTACGACACCCGCTGCCCCTTCCCCAGCGCGATCACTCCGCCCTTCGACACCGTGTAGAGCTCGGCGTCCCGCTCCGGGTTGACGCCGATCGTCGCGCCCGGGGGTACCTCCACGTTCTTGTCGAGGACCGCTCCGCGGACGATCGCGCCGCGGCCGACGTGGACGTTGTCGTGCAGGACCGAGCCCTGGACGACGGCGCCCGGGTCCACCAGGACGCCCGGGGACAGGACCGACCGCGTCACCTGGCCCCGGATCAGGCACCCGGCGCTGATGATCGACTCGCTGGCGATGCCGCCCGAGCTGAAGCGGGCCGGCGACAGCTGGTTGGAGTGCGTGTAGATGGGCCAGTTGCGGTTGTAGAGGTTGAAGGCCGGGCGCTCCGCGATCAGGTCCATGTGCGCCTCGTAGTACGCGTCCAGGGTGCCCACGTCCCGCCAGTAGCCCCGGTCGCGATTGGTCTCGCCGGGCACGTGGTTGGCGCTGAAGTCGTACAGCTGGGCCTCGCCGCGCTCGGTGAGCTGGGGCAGGATCGAACCGCCCATGTCGTGCACCGAGTTCTCGTCCTCGGCGTCCCGCTGCAACGCCTCGATCAGCGCCTTGGTGGTGAAGATGTAGTTGCCCATGGAGGCGAAGACGGTGTCGGGGTCGCCCGGCAGTCCGGGCGGGTCGGCGGGCTTCTCCAGGAAGCGTTCGACCGTCTGGCCGTCCGAGCCGGGCGTGATCACGCCGAAGGAGGAGGATTCCGCGCGCGGCACCCGTATGCCCGCGACGGTCACGCCCGCCCCGCCCTCGATGTGCTGTGCGAGCATCTGCCGCGGGTCCATGCGGTAGACGTGGTCGGCGCCGAACACCGCCACGTACTCCGGCTGTTCGTCGTGGATCAGGTTCAGCGACTGCAGGATCGCGTCCGCGCTGCCCAGGTACCAGCGCGGGCCGAGCCGCTGCTGGGCCGGTACCGGGGTGACGTAGTTGCCGAGCAGGCTGGACATCCGCCAGGTGGTGGTGATGTGCCGGTCCAGCGAGTGCGACTTGTACTGCGTGAGCACGCAGATGCGCAGGATGTCGCCGTTGACGAGGTTCGACAGGACGAAGTCCACGAGGCGGTAGGTCCCGCCGAAGGTCACGGCTGGTTTCGCACGGTCGGCGGTGAGCGGCATCAGCCGCTTGCCCTCCCCGCCGGCCAGTACGATTCCCAGCACCGAAGGTCCACCGCGCCGCATGCCGCCGCCCCTCTACGCCCGGTTGTGCTGCACTTTGCTGATTACTACCCCTGTTTGAGGACACCCTCGTACAGGCGGACCGTGCGCCGGGCCACCGCGTCCCAGCCGAACTCCCCCGCCGCGCGCTCCCGTCCGGCCTCGCCCATCCGCCGCGCGGCCACCGGATCGGCGAGGACGGCGTCGAGAGCACGTGCGAGGTGCTCCTCGAAGCCGTCGTCCACATCGACCAGCAGGCCGGTACGGCCGTCGTCCACGACCTCCGGAATGCCGCCGGTGCGCGAGGCCACCACGGCGGTGCCGCACGCCATGGCCTCCAGGTTGACGATGCCGAGCGGCTCGTACACCGACGGACAGACGAACACCGTGGCATGGGTGAGGAGCTGGATCACCTCGGGGCGCGGCAGCATCTTGGGGATCCAGTGCACGCCCTCACGGCCCCTGCTCAGCTCCTCGAACAGGTCACGGAACTCGCGGTCGATCTCGGGGGTGTCCGGCGCGCCCGCGCACAGGACGACCTGGGCCGCCGGGTCGATGTGCCGCACCGCGCGCAGCAGATGGGGCACGCCCTTCTGGCGGGTGATCCGCCCGACGAACAGGACGTAGGGGCGGTCCGGGTCGACGCCGATGCGGGCGAGGACGTCCGTGCCGGGGTCCGGCCGGTACAGGGTGGTGTCGATGCCGTTGTGCACGACGTGGACCCGTGCCGGATCGAGGGCCGGGTAGCAGGCGAGGATGTCGTCGCGCATGGCGCCGGAGACGGCGATCACCGCGTCCGCGGCCTCGATCGCGGTGCGCTCCGCCCAGCTGGAGAGCGCGTACCCGCCGCCGAGCTGTTCGGCCTTCCAGGGGCGCAGCGGCTCCAGCGAGTGCGCGGTCATCACGTGCGGGATGCCGTACAGCAGCTTGGCGAGGTGGCCGGCGAGGTTGGCGTACCAGGTGTGGGAGTGGACCAGGTCGCGGCCCTGGAGGGCGGCGGTCATGGCCAGGTCCACGGAGAAGGTGCGCAGCGCCTCGTTGGCGGAGTCGAGGCCGCTCCACGGCCGGTGGCGTATGACGCCGCCCGCGCCGCCCTCACCCCAGCAGTGCACGTCGAGGTCGACGAGGGAGCGCAACTCCCGCGCGAGGAACTCGACATGGACGCCCGCACCGCCGTACACGTCCGGCGGGTACTCCCGGGTCAGCAGTCCCACACGCACCCGGTACCCCCTGTCTCAGCGGCTGGTTCCCACATGGTCACCCAGATGCGGCCGTTGCGGAAGACCACCTGTGTTCACTCGCGCCCCGGCGGGCGGTCGAAGCAGCAGTCGCCGCACAGTCCGCCCGCGGGCAGCCTGTAGTAGAGGCAGCAGCTGCGGCGGCGGCCGGTGGCGGGGTCCAGGGTGCCGGACAGCTCGGGGTGCGCGAACAGTCCAGCGGCGAGGGAGCGGGCCCGCTCCCGCACGTCCGTACGGCCGGTCTCCCGCGCCCAGCGGTCGACCATGCGGACCGTGCCGGCGAGCGCGGAGCCCGCGTTGCCCCACAACAGCCGTGCGGAGACGCTGTGGCGCGCTCTGAGGACGGCCGCAAGGGGCGCGAGGTGTCCCTCACGTACGACCTTGTCGAGCGAGGCGACGGGCAGCGGGCGCACCTCGCTCAGCCAGAGGTCGTCGGGCACACCGCCCTCCGGGTCCCAGCGCAGCAGCCGGGGATCGAGGTCGGGCACCCGCCCGTACAGCGCTGCGCTGCCCAGCGCGACGGACCAGATCCGGGCCGCCAGGCCCTGGTGGGCGAGGGAGGCGGCGACCCGGAGCTCCGGTGCCCGGAGACTGTGCGCGACCTTGCGGATGCGCTCGGCCAGTGGATCCGCGCCGCCCTCCGGCGGCTCGGACGCGTACGCCTGCGCCAGCGTGGGCAACGCCCCACGCGGCGGTGCTCCGGTGCGCAGGACGAAGAAGCCGCCGAGCGCGCCCAGCGCCGAGAGGTCGGGGTCGAGGTCCAGGAGGTCCACGAGGTCAGTACTACCAAGCGCGCTGCGGGCTCCGGGCTTCGGGCTACGGCTCCGGGCTCCGGGACCGGCCCGTCGGCGCCCCTCTCGGGGATGAGAGAAACGCTCTCGTACTCCATCGGCAGTATGACCCAATGGGTGCTCAGGGACGACGACGGGGAACAGCCTCGGGCGGCATCGTGTTGACCATGGAAGAAGACCGTTCGTCGCGCCGGGCCGCCCGCTCCGGCCCCACGCGAAGGAGTCGCTGATGAGCGCCCTCGCGTTGTCCGTGCTCCTGTCGCTCGTCTCCGCCGTCGCGTACGCGGGCGGGGCGATCGTGCAGGAGCAGGTCGCCGTGTCCGCGCCCGGCCGGTCCTACGCGCCGCTGCGCAGGCCGGTCTGGTGGGCGGCGGTCGTGCTGAACGGTCTCGGCGGGCTGCTGCACGTGGCGGCGCTCGCCTACGGCCCCTTGAGCCTGGTCCAGCCGCTGGGCGCGCTGACCATCGTGTTCGCGCTGCCGATGGCGGCCCTGTGCGTGGGTCGCCGGGCGGGGACGACCGCCTGGCGCGGTGCCGTCATGGCGGCCGTGGGTCTCGCGGTCCTGCTGTCCCTGGTCGGCGTCTCCGACACGCACTCCCTCGGCGGCGCCCAGCGGATGACGCTGGCCCTGGTCACCGCCGGTGGCGTGATGACGCTGATGGTCGCGGGACGGGCGACGCACCGGCATCCGGCGGTGCGCAGCGTGCTGTTGGCGGTGGCGTCCGGTGTCGCGTTCGGCATGTCGTCGGTGTTCACCAAGACGGTCGCGGTGGACTGGACCGGCGGGGTCTCCCTCGCGGACCTGCCGAGCCTGGCGGCGATAGGCGTCTTCGCGACGGCCGGTCTGCTGCTGTCGCAGGCCTCCTACCGGGGCGCGGGCCTCGCGGCACCGCTCGCCACGCTGACCGTCGTCAATCCGGTGGCGGCGGCCGCGGTGGGCATCACCCTGTTCGGCGAGACCTTCCGCTACGGCACCACGGGCACCGTACTCGCCCTGGTCTGCGGTGTTCTCGCCGCCGGCGGACTGATCCTGCTGACCACGGAGCGGATCGACGGCGAGCGGCGCCCGACGGCGGTCGGCGAGGCCGTCAGGGAGGCCGTGGGCGAGCCGTGGCCGAAGGCGCGGTCGGTCCCGGAGCCTGCGACGCCCGTGCGGAAGACGGTCCCGGGCGAGCGGGGCATGGTCGAGAAGGCGTACGAGGACTGGGATCCCGCCGCGTACGGCGAGCCGTCGCGCCCGTACGACCCCCTGCACACCGGGGTGTTCATTCCGGCGCCCGTCCCGGACCGGCATCGCGCTCGGGCGGGGTCCTGACCGGTCCGGTCCCGTCGGTATCGGCCCGACCGGTGTCAGACGGTGACGCCACCCGCGCGGAGATAGGCGACCGGATCGATGTCGCTGCCGAACCCGGGCCCCGTCCGCACCTCGAAGTGCAGATGCGGGCCCGTGCTGTTGCCCGTGGAGCCGGAACGGCCGATGCGCTGGCCGGCCACCACGCTCTGCCCGTCCTTGACGGAGATCGCCGACAGATGGGCGTACTGCGTGTAGCGGCCGTCGGCGTGCCGGATGACCACCTGGTAGCCGAAGGAGCCGCCCCAGCCGGCACCGACCACCTGCCCGGCCGCGACCGCCCGCACGGAGGTGCCGGTCGGCACGGGGAAGTCGACGCCGGTGTGGTAGCCCTTCGACCACGCCGACCCCGCGGCGTGGTAGCGGGTGCCCGTAGCGGCGTTCACCGGGGCGACCATGGAGTGGGTGGGGGCGCTGTGGTGTGAAGGCGTCTTCCGCGGGGTCGACTTGTGGGTTCCCTCGGACGTCTTGTGGGTCCGCTCGGACGTCTTGTGAGTCGTCGCCTCGGACGTCTTGCGGGTCCGCTGCGGCGTCGCCTCCGGGTGCGCCGGGGCCTTGGCCGCCTTGCCGCCCTTGGCCCGCAGGTTCAGCCGCTGGCCCGGCAGGATGAGGTCCGGGTCCGCGCCGACCGTCGTCCGGTTGGCCGCGTACAGCCCCTGCCAGCCGCCCTGGACGTGGTGGGAGTCGGCGATGCCGGAGAGTGTGTCGCCGTGCACCACGGTGTACATCTCGGTGGTGCCCGCCTGCGACTGGGGCGTGGTCTGCGGTTTCACGTCGCGAACTGAACGTTTGACGGTCGCCGGCGCGGCCTGTGATGCGTCGGGGCCGGATCCGCCCCGGGTCAGACCGGCGCGTACGGAGCACATCGGCCAGGCGCCGGGCCCCTGTCCCTTGAGGACCTTCTCGGCCACGGCGATCTGCTGGTCCCTGGTGGCGATGTCCGCGCGCCGCGCGTACGCCGTCCCCCCGTAGGCCTCCCAGGTCGACTGCGTGAACTGCAGTCCCCCGTAATAGCCGTTGCCGGTGTTGATGCCCCAGTCGCCGCTGGACTCGCAGGCGGCGACCTTGCTCCAGGTGTCCACGTCGGCCGCCTGCGCGACGCCGGTGCCGATGAGCGGGAGTGCCATGCCGGCGCCGCCCGCCGTGACGGTGAGCGAGGCGCGGTTGATCCTTGTCGGCTGATACCGGCGGTGCCGGCCGCGTACGGCCATGGAAAGCCCCCTCGACATGCGTCAGGAGGGGCAAAAGTAAATGCCGCGAACAGGCCATGACAAGACGGGGAATCGGTCGCTCCGTCTCGTGAACTGGCCGGGAATCGCGCCTGGTTGTGGTTGCGGCCGGCGGAGGGAACTGCCGGGGTGCGCGCGTGGCGCCTGCTCCCCGGCGGGAGACCCCGGACGGCGGTGGCAGACCACGGACGGCATCGGGAGATTCCGGATGTGCGGCGGGTGTACCGGCGCGTCACGATGGTCACCGGGCAATACTGACCAGCACGAGCGGCACCACCCTTCGATGATGTCGTCCGGACCGAACCGGCACCGCCGATTCCAGGACCTCTAGGAGCCAACCGTTATGAGCACTTCAGCCCAGATCGGCGTCACGGGTCTCGCGGTCATGGGCCGCAACCTCGCCCGTAACTTCGCGCGCAACGGCTACGCGGTCGCCCTGCACAACCGGACCGTGTCACGGACCCATGAACTGGTGAAGGAGTTCGGACACGAGGGCGACTTCGTGCCGACCGAGTCCGCCGAGGACTTCGTGGCGGCGCTGGAGCGGCCACGGCGCCTGATGATCATGGTGAAGGCGGGCGGGCCTACGGACGCAGTGATCCAGGAGTTCGCGCCGCTGCTCGAGCCCGGTGACATGATCATCGACGGCGGCAACGCGCACTTCGCGGACACCCGCCGCCGCGAGAAGGAACTGCGGGAGCAGGGCATCCACTTCGTCGGCACCGGCATCTCCGGAGGCGAGGAGGGCGCGCTGCACGGGCCGAGCATCATGCCGGGCGGCTCGGCCGAGTCGTACGAGTCGCTGGGTCCGATGCTGGAGAAGATCTCCGCGAAGGCGAAGGACGGCGCGCCGTGTGTGACCCACGTCGGCCCGGACGGCGCCGGGCACTTCGTGAAGATGGTGCACAACGGCATCGAGTACGCCGACATGCAGCTGATCGGCGAGGCGTACCAGTTGCTGCGCGACGTCGCCGGCTACTCCCCCGCCGAGATCGCGGAGATCTTCCGCACCTGGAACACCGGCCGCCTGGACTCGTACCTGATCGAGATCACGGCGGAGGTGCTCTCCCACGTGGACGCGGCGACGGGCAAGCCGTTCGTGGACGTGGTCCAGGACCAGGCGGAGCAGAAGGGCACCGGCCGCTGGACGGTGCAGATCGCGCTGGACCTCGGCGTTCCGGTGTCCGGCATCGCGGAGGCGGTCTTCGCCCGCTCGCTGTCCGGGCACACGGCGCTGCGCGAGGCGTCGCGGGGTCTGGCCGGGCCCAAGGCGTCACCGCTCGGCATGTCCGAGGCGGCGGCCTTCGCGGACCGGGTGGAGCAGGCGCTGTACGCGTCGAAGATCGTGTCGTACACCCAGGGCTTCCACGAGATCGCGTCGGGCAGCGCCGAGTACGACTGGAACATCGACCTCGGCGAGGTGGCGTCCATCTGGCGCGGCGGCTGCATCATCCGCGCGGCGTTCCTGGACCGCATCCGCTCGGCGTACGACGCCCGGGCGGACCTGCCGAGCCTGCTGTCGGACGAGACGTTCGCACAGGAGATCGCCGCGGCGCAGGACGACTGGCGCGAGGTCCTGGTGGCCGCGACCCGCCAGGGCGTGCCGACGCCGGGCTTCTCCGCGGCCCTCGCCTACTACGACGCCCTGCGCGCGGAGCGGCTGCCGGCCGCGCTGACCCAGGGGCAGCGTGACTTCTTCGGAGCGCACACGTACCGGCGGACGGACCGTGCGGGGTCGTTCCACACGCTGTGGGGCGGGGACCGGTCCGAGGTCGAGGCGTAGGGCGCGGGGCGGCGCAGAGGCCGGCAGCTCGGGACTTCTGGGGTGGCGGCTCGGGGGCTTCGGGGGCTTCGTGGGTGGGCGCCTCGGGGGCTTCGGGGGTGGGCGGCTCTTGGGTCACCGGACGCGGCGTGCCGGTCCGTCGGCGTCCGGGTACGGCAGTGGCCGAGGACGGCAGTGGCCGAGACGGCATTGGCCCGGTGCACGGTGTTTCCGCCAGTGCACCGGGCCGATGTGCTTTGCGTGTCGGGGCGCCCTACGAAAGGGGTGGCCCCGGTTCTCCGGGTTCGGGGACGGGGTCCGGGCCCGGCGGTTTCGGGATCGGCGACGGGGGCGGCTCCGGAGTGGGTACCGGCCCCGGGCCGGGGTGCGGACGGTCGGGGCCCGGTTCGGGGTGGGGGCGGTCGGGACCCGGTCCCGGCGGCACCGGCTCGGGTCCCGGGGGCGTGGGGCCGGGTGCCGGAGGTGTCGGCTCGGGTTCCGGTGGCGCGGGCCCCGGTTCAGGGGGCGCGGGCTCAGGCCCCGGCGCGGGGCCCGGTTCGGGGGTCGGCTCCGGTCCCGGGGTCGGTCCCGGTCCGGGTGGTGGTCCCGGCTGTGCGGGATCGGGGAACGGATGCGTCATCGTGCCCTCCAGCCAGTCGTACGTCGGCCTGGACTTGTCCCCCGGGTACCCGGCCGCCGTACGGGCACTCCCCCCGTCGCGGGACGGGCCGGGGCCCGACCGGACCACCTCGGACCCCCGCGGCCGGTCCGGGCACACCGCACGGCGGCGCCGGCCACCGGTCAGCCGTGCGAACCGTTCCGAGGGCCGTGTGAACCGGCCCGAGGACCATGTGCCGCCGCGGTGGCCGCAGCGGCGAGTCCGAGCTCCGGGCTGGACAGGACGGGGACGGTGGTCGCGGTCAGGTGCCGGGCCGGGGCCATGGACGCCTGGGCGAGGACGATCGCGTCGGCGTCGGTGACCGCGTCTGCGGCGTCGGCGATCACCCTGAGGTAGCCGTCGGTGTCCCCGGCCTCGAAACGCGCCCACGCGTCGTCGACGAGCAGGCTGCGCGGTTCGACGGGACCTCGACCCACCGCCTCCTCGCGCACCAGGGCGACGGTCGGCTCCAGGGTGCTCTCCAGCGCGGCGACGACGACGATCCGGGACCCTTTGGCCACCGCGGCCGCGGCCATCGGCCGGTCCACGCGCAGCACCGGCACACCGACGTCCGCGCGCTCGGCGACCGCGCCGATGGTCGAGCAGGTGCACAGCACGGCGCGGGCGCCCGCCGCGACGACCCCTCGCAGGACGTCCCGGACGTCGTCGGCCACGGCGCCGTACGCGCGGGCGCGGTCCAGCAGCTCCGTCGCCACGTGGTGCGTCAGGCCGAGCTCCGGATGGGCCGCGTCGCGCAGGGCCTCGAAGACGGGGACGTGGACCGGCGAGGTGTGCAGCAGGGCGAGCGGGCCGGTGTGCGGGGTCACCCGGCGGCCATGGCCTGCGGGCTGCGCTCCTGGTCCGAGCCCGGTACCGGGGCGGACGGATCGGCGCCCAGGGCCACGATCCGGTTCTCCCCGTCCACGTGCACCACCCGAGGCCGCAGGCTCCGTGCCTCGGCGTCGGAGACCTGGGCGTAGCTGATGATGATCACAAGGTCGCCGGGGTGGACCAGATGGGCCGCGGCTCCGTTGATGCCGATGACACCGGATCCGCGCTCGCCCTCGATGACGTACGTCTCCAGGCGGGCGCCGTTGGTGATGTCGACGATGTGGACCAGCTCCCCGGGAAGCAGGTCGGCGGCGTCGAGGAGGTCGGCGTCGATGGTCACCGATCCCACGTAGTGCAGGTCGGCCTGAGTGACGGTGGCACGGTGGATCTTCGACTTGAACATCGTACGAAACACGGAGTACTCCCGATTTGTCTGCTCCCTGCCAGCTTTCTGCAGGTCAAGGGCGCCTTCACTGTACACCGGCACGTGTCGGACCCGAAGATTGTCAGGAACATCGGTTCACTCTGGGAAGAAGGCTCCCTGCCTGCGCTTTCGCGCGGACCAGGCTGTTGCGAGGCCGCCCACCAGGCGTCTGCTCGGACAGCCGTCTCGGAATGTGTGGGGATCGACGCTGCCCAGATGCTGACTTGCCTGATGAGACATCAGGTGGCGCGATGGCCGAAACGGTCAACGGGTGGCAACCAACCGGCCACACCGCGAGGTTGCGAGCCTCACCCCCCTGAGACCATGCACCGCCACGAACCGGCGTATCGCGGTGGTGAGCCCGAGGTGAGGTCCGCCGCCGGGCGCGGTGTCCACGATCCGTGCGGCAGCCTACTGCGAGCTCCTCGGTGTCGCGGACCGGCGGCGCCGCCGGCACGCCACGCGCGAGGACGGCTCCGGTGGTGACGCCGGCTGGACGGCCGGACACGCCGGCGTCGCACCGGGCACCGACCGGAATCCGAGTGCGGCGGCACCACCGCCCCGAGCCGACCGCAGCTGGGCCGTTCCCCCCAGGCGAGACCGCCGGCTACGCCTCACCCGCAACGCGCGCAGGGGTACGCGCGCGTTGCGGGCCACTGCACGGGGCGCGTGAGTGAGTGGCGCTCGGAGTGCTGGTTGAGCGGCCAGATCGCGGGACTTGTCGACTCAGCCGCCGCTCTTACGCCTGAACGACCGCTGGCTCGCAGCCGGGCCGTGCGCCGCACGCACCTTCGACGCATCGGGGTTTGCGGCAACATCGGCGGCGTCCGCCTGCGCACCGCGCTTACGCGCCAAGGCTTCGCGGAACTTGCGCTTGAGGTCGTGGTTGCCGTCGCTGTCCGGCGCCACAGGGGACGTCTCGGAGGCAGCCGGCTCCGAACCTTCCGTAGATACGGGCTCTGCGGTCATGGTGACCTCCTGGGTTCGGGGGTGGGCAAGCACAGCTTGTCATGCCGGGCGCAGTGCGGGGCGCCGGCAACGTCATCCTGCTCCGCTTCGGCCGGTATCCCTCTCGTGACCAAGGGCGTTCGCTTCGTAGGTGACGCGCACAGGACGGCTTTGGTCCGGGCCGAGGGTTGTCGATCCCGTGGCCGGCACGTTCACTGCCATGGCAACGACTCTCAGCCGTTGCGACGCACGAGGGCGGCCTTGCGGGCCTCGGCGAGCTTGCGGGCCTCGCCGGCCTTTCGGGACTTGCCACCGGCGCCGCGGGAGGTGTCCTTGCTGGTGCCGAGGCCGCGGAAGGGAGCGTTGCTGTTCTTGGGTCGGGGGATGGCGGGCCCGCCGTCGAGCGGGGTGCCGGAGGGAGTCTTGGCGCCGGTGATCCGGCTCAGCTCCGCCTCGCCCGAGCGCACCTTGGTGACGGTTGCCTCGATGCCAACCCCGGCCATCATGCGGCTCGTCTCGCGGCGCTGGCCCGCCAGCACGAGCGTGACCACGCTGCCGGACTCACCGGCCCGGGCGGTGCGCCCCGCCCGGTGCACATAATCCTTGGGGTCGGTGGGCGGCTCGACGTTGACCACGAGGTCGAGGTCGTCGACGTGCAGGCCACGGGCCGCGACATTGGTCGCCACCAGAACGGTGATCTGGCCGTTCTTGAACTGCGCCAGGGTCCGTGTGCGCTGTGGCTGGGACTTGCCGCTGTGCAGGGCCCCGGCGTGCACCCCGCTGGCCCGCAGATGCCGGGTGAGCTGGTCGACGGCGTGCTTGGTGTCCAGGAACAGCAGTACGCGGCCGTCACGGGCGGCGATCTCCGTGGTGACGGCGTAGCGGTCAGGGCCGTGGACGACCAGAACGTGGTGCTCCATCGTCGTGATCGTGCCCGCGGACGGGTCGACCGAGTGGACGACGGGGTCGTGGAGGTAGCGGCGGACCAGCTGATCGACGTCGCGATCCAGAGTGGCCGAGAACAGCATCCGCTGACCGTCGGGGTGCACCTGGTCGAGCACGTCGACAATCTGCGGCAGGAATCCCAAGTCGCACATCTGGTCGGCCTCGTCCAGCACGGTGATCCTTACCCGTCCCAGGCGGCAGGCGTTGCGCTCGATCAGGTCGTGCAGGCGTCCGGGGGTCGCGACGACCACCTCGGCTCCCTGGCGCAGCTCGGCGACCTGTCGGCCGATCGACACGCCGCCGACGACCGTGGCCATCCGCAGCCGCAGTGCCTCGGCGTACGGCGCCAGCGCCTGGGTGACCTGTTGGGCCAGCTCCCGGGTGGGCACAAGGATCAGAGCGAGGGGCTGTTTCGGTTCGGCGCGCCGCCCTGCCGTACGTGTCAGCAGCGGCAGGCCGAAGGCGAGCGTCTTGCCCGATCCGGTGCGCCCTCGCCCCAGGACGTCGCGCCCCACCAGGGCATCGGGCAATGTGGCGGCCTGGATCGGAAAGGGTTGGCTCACCCCCAGTCCGCTCAGTGTCCGCAGCACCTCCGCCGGCAGTTCCAGAGCGGCAAAAGAGACGGCCGGGGTCGTGGTTTCGGGCTGGGCGGGACCGCCGTGAGCGATGCCGAAGTCATCCGGACGTTTCATGAACAGCCTTCCGAAGGGGAACGTACCGAGGAAGGCCCGGCAGGGTCGAACAGCCCACGCACAAGCGGAACCGAACAGGAAGAATCGCCCACCGCGACGACCACGCAAACGCATGACAGTAACACAAGGCACAACATCGCGCCCGTGATACCGATCGCCCCTCCCGCGTCGATGACCCGACGCAGCCCGACAGACGGGACGGCCTCAGTTGGCGGCATGTACACGAGAGCCTGAGAACGGCAGGCCGTCGCACCGGGCAGACTGATACGCCACTCCCCCGCTCACTCCGGGGTCGCCATTTTTCTCCAGCACACCGGGCGAACGGTTTACCCACGCACAGGTGATGCCGCCTTCACCACTTCCTGCACCGGCCGTCGACGTAATCCGATCGTCCCGCGGCAGCCGCTGCGGGTGCCCCGCTCCGTCGGGAAGGAGAGATCACACAGGCATTGGATCACCCCGTCCCCCTCTCCGGGTAACGTCAGGGTATGAGTCATCCGCACCCCGAGCTGAAAGCCGCCCCTCCCCTGCCTGAAGGAGGGCTGCGGGTCATCGCCCTGGGCGGCCTGGGCGAGATCGGCCGCAACATGACCGTCTTCGAGCACGGGGGCAAGCTGCTCATCGTCGACTGCGGCGTGCTGTTCCCCGAGGAGACCCAGCCCGGCGTGGACGTGATCCTGCCGGACTTCACCTCGATCCGGGACCGGCTGGACGACATCGTGGCCGTGGTACTCACCCACGGCCACGAGGACCACATCGGCGGCGTGCCTTACCTGCTGCGCGAGCGGTCCGACATTCCGGTCGTCGGCTCCAAGCTGACGCTGGCGTTCCTGGAGGCCAAGCTCAAGGAACACGGCATCCGGCCGCGCACGGTGCGGGTGCGGGAGGGCGACCGGCGTGGTTTCGGGCCCTTCGACTGCGAGTTCGTGGCGGTCAACCACTCCATCCCCGACAGCCTCGCGGTCGCGATCCGCACCCGGGCCGGGATGGTGCTGCACACCGGCGACTTCAAGATGGACCAGTTCCCTCTCGACGACCGCATCACCGATCTGCGCGCCTTCGCCCGCCTCGGCGAGGAGGGCGTGGACCTGTTCCTCACCGACTCCACCAACGCCGAAGTACCCGGCTTCACCACCTCCGAGCGAGAGCTGAACCCGGCGATCGAGCAGGTGATGCGCACCGCGCCGCGCCGGGTCATCGTCTCCAGCTTCGCCAGCCACGTGCACCGCATCCAGCAGGTCCTGGACGCCGCCCACCAGCACGGCCGCAAGGTCGCCTTCGTCGGCCGGTCGATGGTCCGCAACATGGGCATCGCCCGTGACCTGGGCTATTTGAAGGTCCCCTCCGGTCTGGTCGTGAGCACGAAGGAGCTGGAGAAGCTCCCGGATCACAAGATCACGCTGGTGTGCACCGGCTCCCAGGGCGAACCGATGGCCGCGCTGTCACGGATGGCCAACCGCGACCACATGATCCGCATCGGCAAGGGCGACACCGTCCTGCTCGCCAGCTCCCTCATCCCCGGCAACGAGAACGCCATCTACCGGGTGATCAACGGACTCACCCGGTGGGGCGCCCACGTCGTCCACAAGGGCAACGCCAAGGTGCACGTCTCCGGGCATGCCAGCGCCGGCGAACTCGTCTACTGCTACAACATCGTCAAGCCCCGCAACGTCATGCCCGTGCACGGCGAGTGGCGCCACCTGCGGGCCAATGCCGACCTCGCCATCCGTACCGGTGTCGATCCCGAACGGGTCGTCATCGCCGAAGACGGCGTCGTCGTCGACCTGATCGACGGACGCGCATCCATCACCGGCAAGGTCGCCGCCGGCAACGTCTACGTGGACGGCATGGAAGTCGGCGGCGCCACCGAAGCGTCCCTCAAGGACCGCCTCACCCTCGCCGCCGAAGGCGTGGTCACGGTGGTGGCGATCGTCGAGGCGGACACCGGCGCCCTCGCCGAGGCCCCCGACTTCCTGGCCCGGGGCTTCGTCCACGACGACGCCACCTTCGAGCCGGTCATCCCCGTCATCGAGAAGACCCTGGCCACCGCAGCCGAGGAAGGCGTCGGGGACGCGCGCCAACTCGAACAACTCCTCGCCCGCGCCGTGGCGAACTGGGCGTTCCGCACCCACCGCCGCAAGCCCCTCATCATCCCCGTCATCATCGACGCCTGAGCCACAGGCCGGCAGCACCGTCCCCGTTCCGGCCGCGGCCCCGCCCGCGACGGACTCCCCGGGCGGTGCCGCCTCAGCGGCGGCCAGAAGCTGCCCCAGTTCCAGATCCCCGCCACCCAGGCAACCTCCTATCGGTTGCCGCTCCTTCTTCCGCGGGTTCGCCCCTCGTCACCCACTAATGCATCACGCCCGCTCGCAGTTCTCTCTTCCGTGGAGTCCAGTTGACGCGTTCAGCCCGCCTGAGCTGCGGAACGACGGTGCGGTCCCTCAGCGGGCTCATCTGCCGGCAGTGCATCGGTCGCCTCGGGTTCGGGCGTTCTGATCAGGCTGATGTCTTCGGCTGAGGCTTGCCGCCCTCGGCGCGCAGTTGCTCGTTGATGCGCTGCGCCTCTTCGAGCTGGTCTTCGAGGATGACGATGCGGCAGGCGGCCTCTATGGCGGTGCCCTGGTCGACGAGTTCGCGGGCGCGGGCGGCGATGCGCAGCTGGTACCGGGAGTAGCGGCGATGGCCGCCGTCGGAGCGCAGCGGGGTGATCAGGCGGTGTTCACCGAGGGCACGTAGGAAGGCGGGGGTGGTGCCGAGCATCTCGGCGGCCCGGCCCATGGTGTAGGCGGGGTAGTCGTCATCGTCGAGAGGGTCGACGGGACGGGAACCGGCAGGCGGCATAGACCTCTTCTTTCGGGGACGCGTCGGGGGGCCCGGGTGCCAGTACGGCACCCGGGCCCCGAGCTTTCAACACCATCTACCGGCGCACTGCGCCGGCCTCCTTTTTCCGCAGCCGCCTGGGAGGGCGGGGTTGCGGGGATCGCGAATGCGTGACCGGGGACCACCTTCCAATCCGGGGCCTTGCGGTACCCGGGCGGGCTGCTTCCTCGCCCGGGCGATCCTGATGGCGTTCTGCTCCTTGTCTACCTGCACAGCAGTTCGTGCCTGCTGTGCCCACTTCGACTTCTGGGTACGAAGACGACGTTAGCCCTATCACGGCGGAATATCTACTGCAGCCACCACAATTTTTCTCCACGGAGTGTGCGTATGCTTCTATCGCAGGTACACCAGGAACAGTGCTCACTCGAATGGCGCCCCGCTTCCCGTGCAGCAGTCCTCGATGAGACCGGCCCCCGGTGCTCGCCCACGCTGAACGGCGTCCCAAGCCGCGTACGCCCACCGCCACCACCTCGCGCCGAGGCCCAGATCAGGACCGCTCTCCGGCTGGAACTCCTGCGAGAACTCGCCGTGCACGAGCCATGTTCAGAGTGCCCTTCGGCTGGCGCCGGGGACAGGCTTGAGACATCGAGAAGGATCGGACCGTGCTGCGTTTGCCGACCGCTTCCCGATCGACGGTGAGTCCCTGTGCGATGGCCTCACTCTCCAGACCCTGCCGACCCACCCGTTGCGGGTCTGCTCGCCAGGCTGCCGGCAGCAGGGGATCAGTGTCCCGGGCCATGCCCCCTTACCTCCCCGCCGACCAAGCACAGTTGCACAAGGACGGGGCGGGCACGTACCTGATTGGTGACCAGCTCGCTGATCACCAGCTGGGTCAGACCCACGATCCGCTCAGAGGCCCCAGCCGGGTGGCCGCGGGTGAGGAAAGCGGCGGCTCGGTGACGGGCTTCGGCGAAGCAGGCTTCGAGGGCCCCAGGTCTGCGGCGAAATCGACCGGGGCAGTGCCCCTCAGCTTCTCGATGCCGCAGCTGCTCACGGCGCCGCCTCGTACCGGACGGTGCTGGACCTCGACGGCGTCACGATCATGGACTCCAGCGGCGTCAACACTCTCCTCACCACCCACCGAACCGCGCGAAGCGCCGGGGGCCGGCTACGACTGGCAGCACCCAGTACCTCCGTCGCACGCCTCTTCCAGATCGTCGGCCTCGGGTGAGGGAGAGGCCGCCGGCGCAGGCGATCCCCTCGCCAGGGCAGAGACGACGGCACACACGGAGCGCGCCATGCAGGCGAAGCCGGCGTCCTGCGAACCGGCACACCGCGTCATTCCGAGGGAATGCGAAACTCGAATTCGGGACGGTCCCACAGGACGGCGGGCGGGTTCGCGAGGGCGGTCCCGATCCGTACTGCACCGACGCGGTGGTAGAAGTTCTCGGCGGGAAGGTGCGACACGACCTTGACACGGTCGAGCCCGGCGGCCCGGGCCTCGGATTGCATGTGCGCGACGAGCAGTCGCCCAATACCCCGTCCTTGCGCTTCGTCGGCGACGAACAGCAGGTCGAGCTCCGGTGGAGCGAGGACGAGCGAGTAGAACCCGAGGACCCGGCCTCCATCCTCGTCGGAGCCGACGGCTACGTAGGCACGGTGGGCCTCGATGTAATCAGGACCGACCCGGTAGCCCGCGACTGCGGCTGCGTACTTACCCTCGTAGGCGCCTGAGCCACGCACGAGCCGCGTGAGCCGTTTGGCATCCCGCGCGACGGCCCTCCGTATCGTGATCGGCTGACTGATCGCGGATGTGCGTGAACTCATCGGGAGAGTATTTCGCACTGGGGGGTGCCTTCGCGCGGAGGGGTCGGCTGCTCGGGCAGGCGTTCCTGCACCGCTCCCGGGAACCACTCCTCCAGGCCCCGCCCTGCTCCTGTCCGGTAGCGCCGGCAGCGCGCTCGGACAGGGAGCCGGAGCGCTCAGGTGCAGGTCGGCATGCCGGACACCGTCCTGCCTAATGCTGACCTTTTGCTGACCTGGAGGCCGCGATCAGGACGTAGCCATTTGGTTTCAGGCGATACCGTATCGAATGAAGTAATCTGGTTTCATGGCCGCTGACGTTTCTCACCGAACCACCGCCTCGCATGCGACCGACCGCCCCGGGGATACGTCGCCTTTCGCTCTCGGCCTGCTGTTGCGCCGGGCACACTGGCGCGCGGCCGCGGTGATGGGGGAGGCGCTTCGGCCGTTCGGCATCGAGTTGCGGCATTTCGCGGTGCTGATCGAGCTGGTCAATCACGGGCCCACGGTGCAGCGGGATCTGGCGGCGGCGACGGGGTCGGACAAGGCGGGAATCATGCGGGTCGTGGACGACCTGGAGCGGAAGGGTCTGGCCGTACGCAAGGCTGTTCCGGGGGACCGGCGGGTGCGGGCAGTGGAGATCACCCCTCAGGGGCTGGAGCTCTTCGATGCGGTCCATGTGGCGGCGGAGCCGCTGGCTGAGCGTCTGGTTGCCGAACTGGGGCCCGACGAACCCGAGAAGCTGACGGATCTGCTGACCCGGCTGGCCCATCCGGCGGACGACGAGGCGTAGCCGCGCGGGCACACCGACTGTCGGCCGCGTCGGCGTGGTTGGTCTCATGCGGCTTCTCGCGCGAGCCCGGCCTTGAGGGCTGGGGCTGTGGTCGTCGTCGCTGCGCGTCAGCCTGGCGACGGGCGGCCGGTCAGGGCTTCGTCGCCGACGGGGCCGAATCGTCCGGGTTGCCTTCCCTCAGATGCTGGGCGCCACGGGCAGTGCCGGAGAGGACGCAGGCGCCGAGGACGCCGTGTGACCTCCTGGGCAGGGTGTCACACGGCGTGCACGGTCTGGGGTTACGCGGCGAGACGCCCCGCGAGTTCCTTGGCCTTGGTGGTCGCGTCCTCGAAGGCGCGCTTGCGGGAGGCCTCGTACAGGGGGACCAGTTCGGACATGGCCGGGTTGCGGGGGGCCATGGTGAGTTCCGGGACGATGAAGTCGAGGTCCAGGCCGAGGGTGCCCTGGAGGACGGCCTCCAGGTAGTTCTGTACGAACTCGTAGCCCTCGCGCGGGGTGCCCGGAGCGTAGGAGCCGCCGCGGCTGGCGACGACGACAACCGGGGTGCCCTGGGCGGAGGGGGCCTCGCCCGCGGTGCGACCGAGCAGAAGCACGCTGTCCAGCCACGCCTTGAGGGTCGAGGGAATCGAGAAGTTGTACATGGGGGCGCCGATCAGGACGGCGTCCGCCTGCTCCAGCTCCTCGATGAGCTTCACGCGCGCGGCGAACGCGGCGGACTGCTCCGGAGTGCGCTTCGACGGGGCGGCATAAGCGGCGGACCAGGCGTCGGCGGTGATGTGCGGGACGGGGTCGGCGGCGAGGTCGCGGTAGATCACCGTGCCCTCCGGGTGCTGCTCCTCCCAGGTCTTTCGGAAGGCGGCCGTGACCGAACGGGACGAGGACGCCTCGCCGTGAAACACGGACGAGTCGATGTGCAACAGCGTGCTCATGGACTTTCTCCAAGGTCGTAGTGCCCGAGGCGAGGGCCAAGGGCTGGGGATTCGCGCATCGTAATAGTTTCACTCGATACGGTATTGAGTGATACCATCTTGAGTGTAACGAGGATAGACCCGTTGGGGAGATGGAGGCGGACGGTCATGGACGTCTATGAGGCGGTGACGAGTCGAAGGGCGGTGCGCGCGTTCACCGGCCGACCCGTGCCCAGGGGAACGCTGGAGCGGGTGCTGTCCGCCGCGGCATGGGCGCCGTCCGGATCGAACCTCCAGCCGTGGCACACCTACGTGCTGACCGGCGCACCGCTGGCCGAACTCAAGAAACGGGCCGGCGAGCGCCTGGCCTCGGGCGACCCCTGGGACACGCCGGAGTACGAGATGTATCCGCCCGAACTGAAGTCTCCGTACCGCGAGCGCCGATCCGCCTTCGGCGAGCAGCGCTACGGTGCACTCGGCATCGCGCGTGAGGACCTGGAGGCGCGCCAGCGGGCGGCCGCCGCGAACTGGGACTGCTTCGGCGCACCCGCCGCCCTGTTCTGCTACGTCGACAAGGACATGGGTTCGCCCCAATGGGCCGACGTCGGCATGCATCTGCAGACCGTCATGCTGCTGCTCCGCACCGAAGGGCTGCACAGCTGCACACAGATGGCCTGGGCGAAGTACCACAAGACCGTCGCGGAAGTCCTGTCACCCCCGGACGGACTCATCCTCTTCTGCGGCATGTCGATCGGGTACGAAGACGTCGCAGCGGGTGACGCCCGTACAGGCCGGGCGCCGCTCGACGAGACGGTCACGTTCGTCGACGGTCTCTGACGCCACTCTCCTTGTTCGGTCAACGAACCGTTTCATGCCGCATCCACATAGCGGCTCATATGCCATATTGCGCACATAATCCAGACGAAAGGCATGTCATGAAGATCGCAGTCATCGGCGGTACCGGGCTGATCGGTTCGCAGGTCGTCAAGGACCTGAACGCCGCCGGGCACGAGGCGGTACCGCACTCGCAGTCCACCGGAGTCGATGTCATCAGCGGCCAGGGACTGGATCAGGCGGTGGCGGGAGCCGACGTCGTCGTCAACCTGACGAACTCCCCGACCTTCGACGAAGCCTCCCCGGCGTTCTTCCAGACCTCGATGGACAACCTCCTGGCCGCGGCCCGCAAGGGCGGCGTCGGCCACTTCGTCATCCTCTCGATCGTCGGCGTGGACCAGGTGCCGGAGCTGGACTACTACCGGGCCAAGGTGCTCCAGGAGAACATCCTCGCGGCCGGGCCGATCCCCTACTCGATCGTCCGGGCGACGCAGTTCATGGAGTTCATGGACGCGACCATGTCCTGGACCGCGGAGGGTGACACCGTCCGGCTGCCCGCCACACCGATCCAGCCGATCGCCTCGAAGGACGTGGCCGCAGCGGTGGCGGAGGTGGCCGCCGGCGCCCCGCTGAACGGCATCCGCAACATCGCCGGCCCCGAGATCTTCAATCTGGACGAACTGGGCCGGATCACCCTGTCCCACAAGGGCGACAACCGCACCGTCGTCACCGACCCCACGGCCGGCATGTTCGCCGCCGTCAAGGGCGACGTCCTCACCGACAGGGACGCCCACCTCGCCCCCACCCGCTACACCGACTGGCTCTCCTGACGTCCCCATCCCGCGTGTCCCGTCCCAGCCCGGCAGCCGACCGGGGCCGAGGTCAGCCTGAGTAGCAGCCCGACGCCTCCCAGGTAGCCGACCACCCGGTCGCCCTGTCCCACCCCGAGGTCGCGCAGGGTCGCGGCCACCGAGGCGACCTGGGAGCGCAGCCGCTTCCCGGTCACCTCGTAACCGGCGCCGGTCTCGTCCAGGGCCAGGATCGCCACGCCGTCGTCTGTCACATGGCGCAGGGCGTGGCAGGCGTAGTTCAGAGTGGCGCCCCGGAACCAGCGGGCGCCCGGCATGGTTTCCTCGGCCAGGACCTGCTCATACGGGGTGTTCGCGTCGATGTCGAAGTACTCCCACACCGCACCCCAGAAGCCTTCCAGGTCAGTGACCGACCAGCGGTGCAGGGCGGCGTAGTCGGAACCGTCCAGCCCTGCGTGACGGGCGAAGTCCGCGATGCGGCTGCCGGCGACCGCCTGAGGATCGGGCGTCGTGAAGGGGTCCGGGCACGGCCTGGTCATCGTGTGGCGCTCCTCAGCAGGCTTTTCTCGACGGTCCGTGGGGCAGAGTGGGGGCTGCGCGTGGTGTGCAGCAGGGACGCCCAGGCGGCGGTGTCCGTGAAGTCGGGGCCGCCGACGGGCACGACGTCCATGACGACGCGGTCGGGGCGCAGCAGCACGGCGTCCGCCCGCCCGGCGTGCAGCCAGGCGGCGAGCGTGCCGTCGTCACCCAGGTCGGCCACGGGGATCGCTCTGACGCCGAGCCCGTGGGCGAGCGCGGTCAGCGACGGCCAGGGGTCGGTGGCGGTCAGGACGGTGAAGGAGTCGCCGAGCACCTCGTCGAGACGGGTGCGTCGTCCGTCGGCGTTCACCCAGGGTTGTGGGCAATGGGTGCCCAGACGAGCGCCTGGCGGGGATCGACGACCCGGCCGAGCTGCTCGCGGCGGGCTTCCGGCTCAGCGCACGACTGACCGAGTCCCACCCGGAGCTGATGCAGGTCCTGCGCCGCCGCGGCCTCGGCCATGTCCACGCGGACAACGGCCTGTCCGCCCGGGCACTGCGTGACCTCCAGGTCGGCATGGCCTCCGGCCGCTTCACCGCCGTCGACCCGACGGTCGCCCTGTCGGCAGTGGGCGGAACGTTGCTGTCCCTGGTGGAGCTGCGGTTCGCCCGCCCCGACCTGGACGGCGACAAGGCGGCGGTGGACCTCGCCGAGATGGTCCTGCGCATGCTGGGCGTCCCGCCGGACGACGCCCATGAGGTCGCCCGGCGCCCGCTCCCCGACCTCGACTGACCGGCAGGCGTTTCACACGGCGGACGACGAACTCGGACGGAAGGTGACTCGCAGGCGGGAGGCGGACCGCAACGACGCCCGCCTCTTCCAGGCCACGCGCGAGGTCTTCGCCGAGCGCGGCTGGGACGCTCCCGTCTCCGAGATCGCCCGCCGCGCCGGCATCGGCATGGGCAGCCTCTACCGCCGCTACCCGGCAAGGAGTTGCCGGGTAGCGCATGCGGATCGCGGGGATGGAACAACTCGTCACGCAGGCGCGGACCGCACTCGCCGAAGAGCCCGAGCCCTGGGCCGCGCTCGTTCGCTTCTTCCGCGACGCGTTGTCCGACCAGGGGACGGGCGGTCCGCTCCTCCCCGTGGTCGGTGGTCGGCTGCCGGCCACGGACGAGGTGCTGACCGCAGCACAGCGGTTGCGCTGCGCACTGGACGACCTGGTGGACGGCGCCCACCGGGCGGGCGTGCTGCGTGCCGACCTAACCTCCGCCGACCTCCCCCTGCGGCTCGAACACCTCACCCCGCAGATCCCCGTGACCGGCGAGCGTGCCACCGCGCTGCACCTGCGCTACCTCGACCTGGTCCTCTCCGGACTGCGCACCCCGGACGCCGGCCAGCTCGTGACTCTGCGCGGCCCGGCACCGCGATGGGGGAACTCCGGGAGCTGTGGAATGCGCCTGAAAGCTGATCCGGAACCCAGTTCCCCATGGGTGCAGCGTCCGGGTGATTCCTGGATCAGGCCCCTTCTGCCACCGGCATGAAGGGGCCTTTCCCCATACCCGGAGCAGGGCATGCCGGGGGAACTTACCTTCCCCCTCCCTCACACCGCGGTGCCCCCACGTCCTCCGAGACGCCCTGAAGGGCTGCGTGCTTGCGCCGCATCACCGAGTGCGGATCCAGACGGTCTTCTCCCGGGTCCACTGGTCGAAGGCGTTGGTCGATTTCTCCACGCCTCCGAACCCTGACTGTTTCCAGCCGCCGAAGGGTGTGGTGATGTCGCCCTCGCTGTAGGAGTTGACGGAGACCACGCCGGCTTGGACGCCGCGTGCCAACCTGAGGGCGGTGTCGAGGTCGCGGGTCCACACCGAGGCGGCGAGCCCGTATTCGGTGGCGTTCGCCAGGTGCATCGCCTCGTCTTCGGAGGTGAAGCTCTGGACGGTGACGACGGGGCCGAACAGTTCCTTGGTGAGCACGTCGCTGCCTTCGGGCGCGTGGGTGACCACGGTGGGCGGGTAGTAGGCCCCACGCTGCGGCAGGCCGTGCGGCAGCCCTCCGGTGTGAATGCGGGCTCCACCGGCCCGGGCGGCTTCCACCGCCGCCGCCACCCGGTCGAAGGCCGCCCGGTTGATCAGTGGCCCCACCTGAGTGCGAGGGTCCGCGGGATCGCCGATGACCAGGCGCTTCGCGGCGATCGTGAACCGCTCCAGCACCTCGTGGGCGATGCTGCGGTGGACCAGGACGCGGGAACCGGCCGTGCAGTTCTGCCCCATCGTCAGGAACGCGGCCTCGATCATGTGGTCGATGAGCTCGTCGCCGTAGGCGAGCGCGTCGGCCATCAGCACCTGGGGGCTCTTGCCGCCCATCTCCAGCGAGACGCGTTTGAAGTTGCTGTCGGCCGCGTCCTTGAGGATGCGGCGCCCGGTTTCGGTGGAGCCGGTGAACGAGAGGGCGCCCACGACGGGGCTGCGGGCCAGGGCTGTGCCGGTGACGGAGCCGTGGCCGGTCAGGACCGTGAGGACCCCCTCGGGGAGGCCGGCCTCCGAGGCGAGTTCGGCCAGGTGCAGGGCCGAACGCGGGGTCGCCTCGGCGGGCTTGAGCAGCAGGCAGTTGCCCGCGGCGAGGGCGGGACCGGCCTTCCACGCGGTCATCGCCAGCGGATAGTTCCAGGGCAGGATCGCCGCCACCACGCCGACCGGCTCCCGAGTCATCAGGCCCAGGCTGTCGTGTCCGGTTCCGGGTGCGATCCTGCCGAACACTTTGTCAGCGGCTTCGGCGAACCAGCGGATCGACTCGACGGCGCCGGGCACATCGCCGGTGAGGCACTCCGCGATCGGCTTTCCCGCGTCCTCGCTGTCCAGCCGGGCCAGAATCCCGGTGTCGCGTTCCATCAGGTCGGCGAGCCGCAGCAGCACCGCGGCGCGTTCCCGGACCGGCAGCTGCGACCACACGCCGGATGCGAAGACCTGCTCGGCCCGCTCAGCCGCCCTGGCGACGTCTTCCGCGCTCGTGGCGGGCACGGTGGTGATCAGCTCCCCGGTGGCCGGGTTGACGACCTTCAGCGTGACGGGGCTCTCGACTGCGGTCATTTCTCCTCCACCAGTTCCCAGCGCCCGTCGACCTGCCGGGCCAGTCCCCGGCGGCGCAGCTCCTCGAGATAGCGGGCCATGCCGCGCTCACCCCTCTGCCGGAACAGCGGGAACACCTTCGGCAACAGGTTCGGCGCCAGCATCGCGAGCCGGACCAGACGGGACTCACCTGTCCGGGGGTACGCCTCCAGGCGGGGCTTGTCGAGCAGGGCCACCACGGCCGCCACGACGTCGGCGGGCTGCTGGGGTGGGTCCTGGAACTGCATGGAGTTCCCGCCGTCCACGGCTTCCTGGCGCAGCATGCGGGTGTCGGTCGCCGACGGCAGCACCGAACCGGCCAGGATGCCCTTGGTCCTCAGGTCGAGCCCAATGGCGAGCATCGCCCCGCGCAGCCCGAACTTCGAGGCCGTGTAGATCGGGGTCTCGCCCAGGGGGAAGATCCCGCCGAGGGAGACGGTGGTGACCACGCGGGCGTCCAGGGACGCCTGCAGCAGCGGGATCGCGATCCTGGTGGCGACCAGCGGCGAGGTCAGGTTGAGGGTGATCTCCTGCTCGATGCTCTCGACGCTGCGCACGTCGAAGCGTTCGGCGCTGGTCATTCCGACGTTGTTGACGAGCACGTCGAGGCGGCCGTACGCGTGGGAGACCTGATCGAAGAGGTGCTCCACCTGGGCCCGGTCCACCAGGTCGCAGCCGATGGCGGTGTGTCCGGCGCCGGGAAGCTCGGCGGCGACCTGCTTGGCACGGGCCCCGTCGATGTCGACGACCACGCAGCGGGCGCCCCCGGCGGCGAAGCGACGGCACATCGCGCTGCCGATCCCACCGGCGCCGCCGGTCACCAGCATGACCTTGTCATGGAAGTCGAAGCCGCTCATGACACCGCCTCCACGTCCCGCAGGGGCCGCACGCGCGGCGGTCGGCCTTCGGTGCGCCAGCCCATCTCGGCCGCGATCCTGGCGAGGTGCTTCACGAGGGCCCCGCTGTCGACGTAGCCGGTGTGCCGTGGGGAGTCGACGAACTTGATGCCGCCGGACAGGTCCGGGCGGTCGGTACGGATCATGGCGGCGAAGCGCTCCGCGTTCGGCAGCCGGTGACGTGCGTCGTGGATGTGCCCGGCGATCAGCTGGGCCTGGGTGTCGAAGAGCCGGTACGCGCCGGAGTTGGTCTCGACGAAGCCGACTCCGAACAGGCCCCGGTGCTCGCGGGAGAACGACGACAGGTACAGGTCGGGGTGCTGCTCGTCGCCGAAGTACCTCTGTGCGACCGGCACCTTGTGGACGTAACCGGTGGCCAGCAGGATCAGGTCGAAGTCGTCGCGGGTGCCGTCCGTGAAGTGGACCGTCCTGCCCTCGGTGCGGGCGATGCCCGGCTTGGCGGTGATGTCCCCGTGCTGGAGGTGGTGGATCAGCATCGAGTTGATCGTGGGGTGGGTCTCGAACAGCTTGTGGTCCGGCTTCTGCAGGCCCAGGCGCGTCGGGTCGCCGTTGAGGATCCGCAGGAGGGTGCCGAAGACCCGCTGCGCCAGCCACATCGGCAGGTGCGGCCCGTCGTTCGCGATGGTGTCCACCGGCCGGCCGAAGAGGTGCTTGGGGATGAACCAGTAGCCGCGGCGCATGCTGATCACCGCGTGGTCGGCGCTGCGGGCCGCGTCGCACGCGATGTCGCAGCCGGAGTTCCCCGCTCCCACGACCAGCACCCGCTTGCCGCGCAGTGCCTCGGCGCTGCGGTAGCCGACCGTGTGGCGCACCTCGCCGGTGAAGTTCCCGGGCAGTTCCGGGACGTTGGGGTGCCACTGGGAACCGGTGCACACCACGACGTGGCTGTGCACGGTTCGCTCTCCGTCGGTCCGGGTGACCGCCCAGGTGCCGTCGGCGTTCTTCTCGACGCTTTCGACCTCGACGCCGAACTGGATGCGCTCCGTCAGTCGGTAGGCGTCGGCGAAGGATTTCAGGTACGAGAGGATCTGCCAGTGCGGGGGATAGTCTGCGAATTCGTCGGGCATGGGAAATCCTCCGAAGCCCGAGAGAGTCCTGCTGGAAATGAAATGGGCCGACTCGTACATCGGGCTGCCGGGGTTGTCGATGTCCCAGATGCCGCCGGGCCCAGTGTGCCGCTCGAGATGCGTGTACGGCAGATCCCGCTCCATCAGGGCTCTGGCGACCGCCAGCCCGGCAGGACCCGCTCCGATCACGCACGTGTCGTACTGAACATTTCCCATGAACCAGATCCTTCTTTCCAGCCGGTCGCCGCCCCATTTCTGAAGGGCTGAAGGGAACTTATTCATTTGCAGTTCGACGGAAAACGGTCCGTGCGGTCAGAGAGGGGGCTTGGGCGGCCAGATGCTCGCCGCCCACGCACCGACCACGCTGCCTCCGAGGCGTCCGGCTGCCGCTCCGGCTCCGGCTGCGACGCGCGGGTGCGGTGTCGCGTGCTCGGGAGAGCCCGGCAGCGGCTGCGTGCGGCCTACGACGTGAACCGGTGGTCGAAGGATCGTGCGGTCGCCAGGATCGCGAGGGCCAGCGCGGCGGGGATCGCGTAGGCGAGTCGGAAGTGGCCGGTGGACCCGAGGACTCCGCTGGCTGCCCCACCGACGAGCACACCCGTGTAGTTGAAGACGTTCATACGGGCCAGGACCGCTTCGGCCGCCCCCGGTCGCAGACGTCCGGCGGACGCGAGACACAGGGGGACGAGTGCGGAGACCCCCAGCCCGGTGCACGCGGCGGCCAGGACCGCGTACGGCCAGGCGGGTGCGGCTGCCAATCCGGCCAGCGCCGTGGCGGTGAGCAGGGTGGCGGCACGGACCACGGCCACGGGGCCGATCGTGCGTACGAGGTGGTCGGCGCAGGCCCGCCCCGTGACGGTGCCGACCTGGTAGGCCGCATAGGCCAGAGGTGCGACGGACAAGGCGGTGTCCAGGGTCTGGCGGAGATAGAGCGTGGACCACGAAGAGACTGTGGAGTCGATGACATAAGCGACCAGCAGGACAAGGCCGAACGGGGCGAGTCTCACCCACAGTCCGCGACCGAGCACGACGGACTCCTCATGGTCGGACACGGCGAGTGGCGAGTCGGTGGGAAGCGCGTGGGAGCGGACGGTCAGGGCGAGGGTCAGGACGAGGCCGGCCTGTGCAGTCAGGGTGTACTCGGCGGACCAGCCGAGGTGAGCCGTGCCCGCCGTGAGGAGAGCGGCCGCGACGCCTGCTGCGCTCCAGGCGGCGTAGAAGGAGGCGAAGATGCTCCGGCCGTAGTGGCGTTCGACAGCCGCGGCCCGGGTGTTCGCCGACACGTCGATGCACCCGAGCGCCATGCCGAACAGCCCGTAGGCCACCGCGGCCGCGGCCCGGTCGGGAGCCCAGCCGATCAGCAGCAGAGCCACGGCGGTCGCCACGACGGCGGCCCGCATGGCGGCGACCAGCCCCAGACGTCGGATCACGGCCAGTCCGGCGAAGCTGCCGACGCCCGCGCTCAGCGCGACGGCCACGACGAGCACGGTCATCGTCAGCGGAGAGAGCGCGAGACGCTCCTTGACCGCGGGCACCGTGGTGGACACCGCGGCCACCGCTGCTCCCTGGGCGGCGAACACCGTCGCCACGACCCGTCGGGCCGTCGCAAGCGGGCTCCGGCGCACAGATCGTCGCCGAGCCGGCGTCTGAAGAGGTGCAGTCATGGTGAGCCTTCGTTTCTTGGGCCCTCGCGCCGGTGTCCCATGCGCCACGGACGGCTGGGCGGGCGGGTTTGCGCACAAGGTAGGGAAGGCGAAAAGGCCCGGTGCAGCGCGCCAGAGGCCGAAGCAGGGGCTTCGGCGGCCACGCCCGCGACAGGCGAGGCCCGGCTGCTTACAGTGAAGCGAGAAACGCCCTGGTGAGAGGGAACGCGATGCCCGATGCCCCCGCCCCGGTCACTTCTCCTGGAACGAGCCGCAGCACCTCGGCCACCATCGCGCCGAACATCCTCCGCTACCTCACCCGGGTCGCCGGCGAGTCCGGCGTCGACCTGCAGCCGCTGCTGACCCGGGTCGGGCTGGACCCGACCGTGATGGGCTCCGCCGCCCTGCGGGTCTCCTACCGGCAGGGCAGCGACGTCATCCGCCAGGCGGTGGAGCGGACCGGGGACGAGCACCTGGGGCTGCGCGTGGGCGCGGCGCAGCACCTGACCGCGTGGGGGCTGATCGGCTTGGCCATGATGGCTGCCGACACTCTCCAGGACGCCATCGAGGCCGGCGTGCGCTATCAGAACCTTTCCGGGGCGATGACGGTGTGGTCGGCCCGCTGGGAGGACGTCGGCTACGTGTTGCGCGCCGATCTGCCGGACCCCGCACTGGATCCGACCGTCGCCGTCTTCCTGATCGAGGAGGCGTACTCCAGCGTCGTCACCCTCACCCGCCTGAGCGTCGGCTCCGCATTCGCTCCCCAGGCGGTCGAGTTCGCCTTCCCCGCCCCGCGCGACACGCGCCCGTTCGACGAACTGTTCCGCTGCCCGCTGCGCTTCGACGCTGCCGGCAACCGCATGGTGATCCCCACTCGGTGGGCCCGTGCGGCCATGCCGGGGCGGGACCCCATCACCTACGATTCGGTGCTCGACGTGCTGGAGAAGGAGATGGCGTCACGGCGCGACCAGCAGGACCTGCTCGAGGTGCTGGAGATCTCCATCGCGCAGAGCCTTCCCGCCGTCCCCTCCTTCCTCGAGCAGGCCCGCCGGCACGCGTCCAGCGAACGCACTCTGCGCCGTCGCCTGGCCGAGTGCGGCACCACCTACGAGGCGATCGTCGACGGGGTACGCCGCGAGCAGGTCGAACAGCTGTTGCGACGACCGGAACTGACGCTCCGTGACATCACACGCCAGGCGGGTTTCGCCGACGTGAGTGCACTGCGGCGGGCGGTGCGCCGGTGGCACGGAGTGACCCCGCTCGAGTTGCGCACCGGACTGCTGAAGCGGGAGGCGCCCCCCGGCCGGCGAGACACGTGACGCTGTCGTCGAACGCCGTGCCGGCAGCGGAGACCTGCCCTGAGGCCGTAGCTGTCTTCTTGCAGGTCGCCGCCGCGTACGCCAGAGCCGTGGAGCCGTACGTCGTCAAGCCCCCGGACTCACTCGCGGGCAACGGACGGGACGCGACGCTCCGGGCCGCCCCCGGTGTCGCAGGCCCGTCGGGCCAGTACCTGGCTCCTTCCGGCCACGACCTCGGGCCGCAGCAGGTCGGCGAGCGTCTCGGCGGGCAACAGTCCTCGTTCCAGGACGAGTTCCGCGACTCCGCAGCCGGTGGCGAGGGCCTCCTTGGCGATCTCGGTGGCGGCCGCGTACCCGATGTGCGGGTTGAGGGCGGTGATCAGGCCGATGGAGTTCTCCACGCTCGCGCGCAGAGCCTCGGTGTTGGCGGTGATGCCGCAGACGCAGCGCTCGGCGAGGGTGAGGCAGGCGCGCTCCAGGTGCGTGATGCTCTCGGAGAGGGAGTGCAGGATGACCGGCTCGAAGGCGTTGAGCTGGAGCTGACCGGCCTCGGCGGCCATCGTGATGGTGACGTCGTTGCCGATCACCTCGAAGGCGACCTGGTTGACCACCTCCGGGATCACCGGGTTCACCTTGCCCGGCATGATGCTCGAACCGGCCTGTACCGGCGGCAGGTTGATCTCGTTCAGGCCCGCGCGCGGCCCGGAGGACAGCAGGCGCAGGTCGTTGCAGCTCTTGGAGAGCTTGACGGCGATCCGCTTGAGGACGCCGGACATCTGGACGAAGGCGCCGCAGTCCTGGGTGGCCTCGACCAGGTTGGCGGCGGTGACCAGCGGCAGCCCGGTGATCTCGGCGAGGTGGCGGCGGGCCGATTCGGCGTACCCGACGGGGGCGTTGAGCCCGGTGCCGATCGCCGTGGCACCGAGGTTGATCTCCTGGATCAGCTCCACCGCCTCGGCGAGTCGGCCGCGATCCTCCTCGATCATGACCGCGTATGCGGAGAACTCCTGCCCGAGCGTCATCGGCACCGCGTCCTGCAGCTGGGTGCGGCCCATTTTGAGGATGTCGCGGAACTCGACCGCCTTGGCGGCGAAGGCGTCCTGGAGCACGGACATGGCCCTGAGCAGACCGTGCACCGCCCACACGGTCGCGATCTTGACGGCGGTCGGGTAGACGTCGTTGGTGGACTGGCCGAGGTTGACGTCCTCGTTGGGGTGCAGGTGCCGGTACTCGCCCTTGGCGTGCCCCAGCAGTTCCAGCGCCCGGTTCGCGATCACCTCGTTGGCGTTCATGTTGGTCGAGGTGCCCGCGCCGCCCTGGATGACGTCGACCACGAACTGGTCGTGCAGCTTGCCTTCGCGGATCTCCCGGCAGGCCTCCACGATGGCGGCCGCCTTCCTCGGCTCCAGCAGGCCGAGTTCCTCGTTGGCGAGGGCGGCGGCCTCCTTGACGGCGGCGAGGGCGTCGATCAGGTGCGGGTAGGCGGAGATCGGCGTCCCTGTGATGGGGAAGTTCTCCCGGGCGCGCAGGGTGTGGATGCCCCAGTACGCCTCGGCGGGTACGTCGCGGTCGCCGATCAAGTCGTGCTCGCTGCGGGTGGCTCTGGCGGTCATGGCGGTGCGGGCCTTCTCTCGGAGCAGGTTCAGGCGTGGGGTACTTGGAGTGCGGCAAGGAGCGAGGCGGTGAGGAACCGCGGGGACTTCCCACGACCGCTTCCCGGAAAGTCCCCGCAGTGTCACCGCCGTCGGCGTCGGCTCAGAGCAGCTTGTCCTTCGCCTTGTAGTACGCGCCGCCGAACGGCAGGAACCAGGGAGTGCCGTTGTAGAAGGGGACGGGCACCTTCGGGAAGCCGAAGCCGCGCATCGGGTTGGCCTCGGGCTTGCCGTCCATCATCTCGGCGACCGCGCGGCCCATGTACGTGGCCATCTGCACGCCGTGACCGCAGTAACCCATGGAGTAGTACAGGCCGTTGACGTCACCCGCGTGCGGGATGCGGTCCCAGGAGAAGCCGACCATGCCGCCCCAGACGTAGTCGATCCGCACCCCCGCCAGCTGCGGGAAGATCTCCGTCATCTCCCGCTTGAGGATGTCGCCGCTCTTGACGTCGGACGCCGGATTGGAAGGGGCGAATCGGGCCCGGCCGCCGAAGGCGAGGCGGTTGTCCGGCGTGAGACGGATGTAGTTGCCGACATTCTTGTGGGCGACCAGCAGGCGGCCGTTGGGGATGAGCTCCTTGGCGCGCGCCTCCCCCAGCGGCTCGGTCACGATGATGAAGCTGCCGACGTTGATCAGCCGCTTGCGGAACCACGGCATCGAATTGTCGGTGTAGGCATCCGTCGCCGCCATGACCTGCTTGGCACGGATGGTGCCGCGCATGGTCTCCACCACGAAGCCGCCGCCAGGGAGGCGGGTGAGGCCGGTGGCGGCGTTGCGCTCGTGGATCTCGGCACCGGCACGCTCGGCGGCGTCTGCCAGGCCGACGACGAACTTGCCCACGTGCAGGGCCGCGCCGAGCGGGTCGAGCAGGGCGCCGTGGTAGTGGTCCGAGCCCAGCTCGGCGCGCAGCTCGCTCTTGCTCAGGACGACCGTCTCGTGACCGAAGTTCTCCGCCAGGTCGCGCTGCTTGGCGTGCATGCCCTCGAGGTGCTTGGGCTTGCAGACCAAGCCGAGGCGCCCGGCACGGTGGAAGTCGCAGTCGATCTTCTCCCTGACCGCAATCTCCTCGACGAGGTCCACTGCGACGCGGAACGCGTCGTAGAGCTCGCGAGCACGTTCCTGCCCGTAGCGCTGGCGGGCCTGGGCCGGGCTGATGGTGATGCCGGGGTTGCAGTGGCTGCCGTTGCGCCCGGAGGCGCCCGAACCGACCTGGTCCTTCTCGACCAGGACGACCCGGGCACCCTTACGGGCGGCGTGGTAAGCGGTGGACAGGCCGGTGAGGCCGCCGCCGATCACCACCACATCCGCCTCGTCGGGCAGGTCCTTCCCGGAACGGTCGGGCAGGGCGGGGGCTGTGTCCATCCAGTAGGGGATCTGCTTCATGGCGTGCGTCCTCTGTGTTCTCGGTCTGTTTCGCCGGTTGCGCCGTTGGTCAGCAGCCGAGCAGCTTCGGCAGGCCCGACAGGTCGGGCAGCTCGTCGTACGGCTGGTAGTCGGCGCTGCCCTTGCGGCCGTAGCGGTTGATCCACACCCGGCGCTTCAGGCCCAGGTCGCGGGTCGGGATGTGGTCGTACTCCCAGCCCTGCGCGACGTGGATGACCTGCGACGACTCGACACCCATGGTCCGGAAGGCGTGCTTGAAGGTCTGGCGGTCCGGCTTGTAGGCACCGGCCTGCTGGGCGGTGATGACGTAGTCGAACTCGACGCCGATGTTCTCGACGTTCCGCGCGATCAGGTTGTCGTCGGAGTTGGAGATGATGGCGATCTCGTACTTGGTCTTCAGCTTCCGCAGGGCCTCCGGGACCTCCGGCCAGGGGCCGAAGGTGGGGACGGCGTCCACGAGGGCCTCGCCGTCGGTCTCGCGGTACTCCAGGCCGTGCAGGCGCATGGCGTTGCGCAGGCTGGAGTGCAGGACCTCGTGGTAGGGGCGGTAGGCCTCCAGGACGGCCTGGAAGCGCATGACGCGGAAGTCGTCGAGGAACTCGTCGACATCCAGGTTGTCCAGGTCGAGCCGGTCCTCGAGGACCCTCAGGGTCGTGGGGCCGAGCTCGAAGTTGATCAGGGTTGCATAGGCGTCGAAGGTGACGATCTCTCGCATGGTGTTCAGCCTCTGTCTCGCGGGTTTTCAGAGTGAGTGGGGGGCTTCAGACGACGCGTTCGCCGGGGGCAACGATCGCGTCCAGTGCGGCCAGGTCGGCCGCGTCGGGGATCCAGTCGGCCGCCGCCGCGTTGGCGGTGACCTGTTCGGGTGTCATGGCGCCGCAGATGACGGAGCCGACGGCGGGCAGGGCGGCCAGTCCGCCCACCGCGACCTGGAGGAGGGCCAGGCCGCGTTCGGTGCCGTACGCGGTGAGGGCCTCGACCTTCTCCAGGGCCTCGTCGGTGAGCCAGCCCTGCCGCCAGGACAGGCGGCTGCCGGGCGGGGGTGCCTCGCCGCGGCGGTACTTGCCGCTGAGCAGGCCGTTGGCCAGCGGGTAGTACGGGAGGAGACCGACGCCGTGGCGCAGGCAGGCGGGGATCAGGTCGTACTCCACGCTGCGGTCGAGCAGGTGGTAGCGGGCCTGGGCGGACACGAAGGCGTCGGTGAGGTGCTCGGCCGGGAGGTTGGAGCAGCCGATGTACCTGATCTTGCCCTCGTCGACCAGCTCCAGCAGTGCGGCGACCGTCTCGTCGAGCGGGGTGACGCCGTCCGGCTCGTGGTACTGGTACAGGTCGATCCGGTCGGTGCCGAGCCGGCGCAGCGACGCCTCGACCGCGTACCGGATGTAGGGGCGGGCGCCCCGCCGGCCGTACAGGTCGGCCTCGCGCCCCATCTCCATACCGAACTTGGTGGCCAGGACGACATCGTCCCGGCGCCCCTTCAAGGCCGCACCCAGGAGCCGTTCGCCGTCGCCGCGCGAGCCCCCCCCGTTCGCCGGACCCGCCGTACATGTCGGCGGTGTCGAACAGGGTGATCCCGGCGTCGAGGGCCGCGTGGACGACCGCCTTCGTGCCCTCCTCGTCGAGGCGGGAGCCGAAGTTGTTGCCTCCGACACCGACGACGGAGACGGTCGGTCCGCATTGGCCCAGGGTGCGGTACCTCATGACCGGCTCCCGAACCCGATGCAGACGTTCTTGGTCTGTGTGTAGCTCGCCAGGGCCTCCAAGCCCTTCTCCCGGCCCCAGCCGCTGTGCTTGTAGCCGCCGAAGGGCAGCTCGACCCCGGTGCCGACGCCGGTGGCGTTGACGGAGACCTGGCCTGCCCGGATGCCCTCGGCCAGGCGCATCGCCTTGTCGATGTCACGGGTCCAGACGTAGGAGGACAGGCCGTAGGGGCTGTCGTTGGCGATCTGGAGGGCCTCTTCGGCATCGGCGAACTCGATGACCGTGACGACGGGGCCGAAGATCTCCTCCCGGGCGCAACGGGCCTGGTTGGTGAGGCCGGTGAGGACCGTCGGCTCGACGAAGTAGCCGTCGGCCAGCTCGGGGTCGGACGGGGCGCCCCCGCCGACGCGGACCGTCGCACCCTCCTGCCGTGCCAGGTCCACGTAGCCGAGCACCCGGTCGCGCTGCCGGGCGGCGACGAGCGGACCGATGTCCGGGTCGGTGAGGCCGGGGCCGACGCGCAGGGCGGCGACCTTCTCGACGAGCCGGTCCAGGAACTCCTCGGCGCCGCGCTGCAGGAGCAGCCGGGTACCGGCCGAGCACATCTGTCCGGCGTTGCTGAACGAAGCGCCCATGATCGCCGTCAGTGCCAGGTCGAAGTCGGCGTCGGCGAAGACGATGAACGGCGACTTGCCGCCCAGCTCGGTGACGGACGGAACCACGTTGGCGGCGGCCGCCTGGGCGACCTTGATGCCGGTGGGCACCGAGCCGGTGAAGGTGACCTGGTCGATGTCCGGGTGGCCGGCGAGGGCCGCGCCGGTCTCGCCGTCGCCGGGGACGACGTTCAGCACGCCCGGCGGGAGACCGCACTCCAGGGCGATCCTGCCGATCTCCAGCGGCGTGAGCGGCGCCTCGGGCGACGGCTTGAGCACCACCGTGCAGCCCGCCGCCAGTGCCGGAGCGGAGCCCCGTGCGGTGTTCTGGAGCGGGTAGTTGAAGGGGATGATCTGGCCGGAGACGCCGATCGGCTCGCGGACGGTGTAGTCGATCAGGCCGGGGCCGAGTGGGATCGTCGTGCCGCCGAGCTTGTCCGCGACGCCCGCGTAGAACTCGAAGTAGCGGGCGGCGGCCTCGACATCGGCCTTCGCCTGGCCGAGCGGCTTGCCGACGTCCTGGCTCTCCAGGCGGGCCAGCCGTTCGCCCTGGTAGCGGATGGCCTCGGCGATCCGGTACAGGATCCGGCCCCGGTCGGCGGCGCGCATCCGGGCCCACTCAGGTGCCGTGAACGCCGCGCGGGCGGCGGCCACCGCCCGGTCCACGTCGGCCGGACCGGCCAGCGCCACCTGGGCGATGGCCGTCCCGTCGGACGGGTCGAGGACGGTGAAGGAGCGGTCGTCGGCGGCGGGGACCTGCTTGCCGTCGATGAGCAGTTCGGTCAGCTGCAGTTCGCCGCTCATGGCCGGATCTCCCCCAGCACCTCGCCGAAGATGACGACCTCGTCGCCGGGGCGGACCGTGCGGATCCGGCGCACCCAGAGCACGATGCCGTCCTGCGGGGCGCTGACCTCTTCCAGCGTGTTGCCGTAGTGGTCGGTGATGGTCGCGATCAGATCGCCTTCCTTGCAGGTCTCCCCCGGCTCGGCGCGGGCGACGAAGAAGCCGCCGGCGGCGGAGCGGGCGAAGGTGCCGGAGACGGTCGTGTAGGTGTCCCGCAGCTCGGCCTCGCCGTCGATCATGCCGAGGCTGCGCAGGATGTTGCGGATCGAGTTCATGTGGTGCTCGACGTTGGTCTCGCGGTACGTGGCGCCACCGCACTCGATGGTGATGGCGGGCTTGCCGGCCGCGAGAACGGGGTGGCGGACCGTGCCGCCCCACTTGCCGCCCTTCCAGACCAACTCGTGCCCGGCGGCCAGGGCCAGGTCCGTCGCCAGGTCCTCGTAGCCACCCTGGAGGATGACCAGCGGGGCGATCTCGCCGTAGGCGCCGCCGGTGTGCAGGTCGACCACTGCGTCGACGGCGGGGACCACCTGCTCGACGAAGGTGGCGGCCAGACGCTGCGAGTACGACCCCTCCGAGTCGCCCGGGAAGATGCGGTTGAGGTTCAGGTGGTCGATGCCGCTCGCGCGGGCGGCCACCTCGAACGCCGGGGTGTTCAGGCAGGGGATGCCGACGACGGTGCCCCGCAGGGTGTCCGGGTCGATCTCGGCGAGGACGCGCCGGATGGCCTCCTGGCCGTCGTACTCGTCGCCGTGCACGCCCGCGTCCACGCACAGGACCGGGCCGTCCTGGGCGCCGTTGACGACGATCAGCGGAATGCCGAGGTCCACGCCGTAGCTGCTGGTGCCGACCGGGATCAGGCCCTGGGCTCGCTCGCCCGGGGCGACGGTCAGCGGACCGATGGAGTACATGTCGTTCCTTCCCAAAATGTGGATCAGATGCGGGCCGATGCCTCGGCGAGGATGCCCGCTGTCGAGGACGGCGCGGTCGCTGATCAGCGGGGGCGCGATCTGGACCAGCAGCGAGGTCACGAGCTTGACCAGCGTCTTGTTCTCGCCGATCCACTCGGTTCGAGGCTGCCCAGTCGCTGCGAGGTGAGCTTGGAGTTCTACAGCCAGTCGGCCAGTTCGGGTTGTCGGCAGCGATTACCGCGTGTCCGTGCCGCTGCTACAGCACCCTTTCGAGGAACGCCTGGGTTCGCTTCTCACGTGGATTGCCCAGCACCTCACGCGCGTCGCCGCGTTCCACGGCGATGCCGCCGTCCATGAACAGGACTTCGTCGGCGACCTCGCGGGCGAAACCCATCTCGTGGGTGACGACGAGCATGGTCATGCCGTTGCCGGCGAGGTCGCGCATGACGGCGAGTACTTCGCCCACGCGTTCGGGGTCCAGTGCGCTGGTGGGTTCGTCGAACAGCATGATGGTGGGTTCCATGGCGAGTGCGCGGGCGATGGCCACGCGTTGCTGCTGGCCGCCGGAGAGCTGAGCGGGGTACTTGTGGCCGCAGCCCTCAAGGCCCACCCTGGCCAGCAGTTCTCGTGCCTGCTCCCGGCTGGCCGCGCGGTTCTTCTTCTTCACCAGTACCGGTCCGGACATGACGTTGCTTTCGGCGGTCATGTTGGGGAACAGGTTGAACTGCTGGAACACCATGCCGATGCGGGTGCGCTGCTCGGCCAGCCGCTTGGGGCGCACGGCGTGGTAGGCGTGGTCCTTCTCGACGTAGCCGAAGTCCTCACCGTTGACCTTCAGCACCCCGCGGTCGACGGTCTCCAGCCCGTTGATACACCGCAGCAGGGTCGATTTGCCGGATCCGCTGGGCCCGATGATGCAGGAGATCTCCCCGGCCTTGACGGTCAGGTCGATGTCGTGCAGGACCTGGTGACGGCCGTAGCTCTTGCACAGCTTGCGTGCGACGATCGTTCCGTCCGGGTTCACAGCAGGGACTCCCTCATGGTGGGAACGGGCTGGCCCGCCCCCGGCTCGGCCGAGGTGGCCGCCGGGGTCAGCCGCATCCTGGTCGAGCGGGAGAAACGACGCTCGATCATGGACTGCGGCACGCTCAGCACCAGCGTCATGATCAGATACCAGAGGCTGGCCACGATCAGCAGCGGGATCGTCTGGTAGGTGCGGGCGTAGATCGCCTGTGCGCTCTGCAGCAGGTCGGCGACGCCGAGCACGCTCACCAGCGACGTCTCCTTCAGCATCCCGATCACCTGGTTGCCGGTGGCCGGAACGATCGTCGGCATCGTCTGCGGGATGATCACACGGCGGAGCTTCGTGAACCCCCGCATACCCAGGGACTCCGCGGCCTCGTGCTGTCCGCGAGGAACCGCTGCGAACCCGCCGCGGATGATCTCGGACATGTACGCGGCCTGGTTCAGCGTCAGCCCCACGACGGCCGCGGTCATCGGCGTCATGATCGCGTTCACGTTCACCGGCGCAGAGATATGGGTGAAGGGGATGCCGATCGACAGGTGCGGGTACAACGCCGCTATGTTGAACCAGAAGATCAACTGCACAAGCACCGGGGTACCGCGGAAGAACGTGATGTAGAGCTGGGCCAGCCCGGAGATGGGCCGCTGGTGCGACATGCGCATCACGGCCAGCACCAGCCCGAGCACTGTGGACAGCGCCATGCTGACCACGGTGAGAACGAGGGTGATCAACAGGCCGTTGAGGATCGTTTGGGTGGTGAAGTAGCTGAACACCACCGGCCAGCGGTAGTTCTCGTTCGTCACCGCGGTCCAGACCAGACCGGCGACGATCGCGATCGCGACCACCCAGGCGACGTAGTCACGCGGACGTTTCGGCGTGATCCGCTTCTTTTCTTCGGCCAGTAGTTGTGACACCGGTCGGCTCCTGATCGTCGTCTCGATCACATCCGTCTTCATGTCAGTCCTGCGGGACGGCCATGGCCGCGGTCTTGATCCCCAGGGTGTTGAAACCCCAGCGGCCCAGCGCCTCGGCGTACTTGGGACTGTCGATGATCGACTGGATGGCGGCCTGCACCGCGGGGGTCAGCGGCGAGTTCTTCTTCAGCGCGACGGTCACGGTCTTGGTGGCCACCAGGGGCTGCAGGACGTCGAACGTCTTGGGCTGCTGCGTGGCCGCCCACTGAAGCCCGGTGAAGTCGTGCATCACCGCGTCGATCCGCTTGGAGACCAGCTGGGTGAGAGCGTCGTTCAGGCTGGGCAGGGTCACCGCCTGGATGGCCAGCTTGCCCTTGCTCGTACAGTCCTGCTTGGACAGCTGGGGCAGCCACTGCAGCTCCGCGGTGCTGCCGGACTGGACACCGACGCGGTGCCCGCACAGCGTGTGGGTGCCCAGCTTCTGCGGATTCCCGTAGGGGACGGACACTCCGGTCCCGGCCTTGAAGTAGTCGACCATGTCGAGCACCTTCAGCCGGTCCTTGGTTGCACCCATGGTGGACGCCGTGAAGTCGTACCGGTCGGCCTGCAGTCCGGTGATGATGGTGTCGAACTTGACGTTGTTGATCTGCAGCTTCAGGCCGAGCTTGGCGGCGATCAGCCGGGCCATGTCCGGGTTGAAACCGATCGGGGTCTTGTTGTCCGACGCCATAAATGTGGTGGGCGGACTGGTCAGGTCCATGGGCACCGAGAGCGTGCCCCTGGCCTTCACCGCCGCGGGCAGCAGCTTCACCGCCTTCGCATCCGGCTTCACACCCACCGAGATGTCATCGGTGTGCTCGGCCGACGAACCAGAACCCCCGCCCTGCGCCGTGCTCTTCGACCCCACGTTCTGCGCGGTGCCGCTCGCCCCGCACGCGGCGAGCGCGAGGGCCAGGGCCGTCGTGACGATCGTGACGCTCAAGTTTCTGCTGACTCGCATGGGTTGCTCCTTACTCAAGGGGGAAAGCGCGCTGGAAGCCGCTCGGATCGGGGACCAGCTCAGTGGTATGGGGGGCGGTTCAGTGGGCGGGCCTGAGGCCCGTCAGTGATGCGGGATGGCGATGGCGGCGAGGTGCGTGCCGGGGCGGACGGACAGCCCGTTCATGTTGTAGATGATCTTTCCGGAGGAGACGGCGGCGACCTTGTGCTCGGCGCCGTCGACCGGGTCGATGATGCGGCCGATGGTCTGTCCCTCGGTCACCTCGTCGCCGGTGACCGCGTCCGGGTACCAGAGGCCTGCGACCGGAGACTCGACCTCGCCCGTCCACATCCAGTCGCGCGGCTGCACGGTCACCGGTGCGAGGTGCTGCGGCGCCTCAACGACTCCGAGATGGTGCAGGAGCCGGTACAGGGCGTCGAGCAGCCTGCGCACGGTGGCGGGGTCGCGGTCGCCGAGCTGACCGGTCTCGACGAGGATCGCGGGGATGCCCTGCCGGTTCGCCGCGGCGTGGCTGTTGCCGCCGTCCGGGCTGGTGCCGAAGATGACCCGCTCGTATCCGACCGCGTGGGCCATTCCCCTGTTCTTCGCGTCGAGCTCGTCGTCGCCGGTCAGGCGGTAGCCGACGAAGTCGAGCAGGTGCTGGTCGATGCCGCCGCTGTGCAGGTCCACGTAGGCGTCGGCGCCGTCGACCAGGTTCTCGAACAGCCAGGCCGCCATCCGGTCGGTGGGGCCGCCGTCCTTGTCGCCGGGGAAGACGCGGTTGATGTTGACGCCGTCCAGCGGGGAGATGTTGAGCCGTCCGCCGTAGACGGCCGGGGGGTTGGCCACGGGGCAGATCACCAGCCGGCCGGCGATCTCGTCCGGTTCCAGCAGCCCGGCCAGGCGGGTGGTCGCGTCGACGGGGATGAACTCGCCGCCGTGGACACCACCGGTGATGACGACCTTGGGGCCGGGACGGGAACCGTTGACGAGGATCACGGGAACGTCCACCGTCGTGATGCCCAGGTCGGCGGGCAGGGTCCCGCGGGTCTTCTGGCCGGGCTCGGCACGCAGCGGGCCGATGGTCAGGGTCATGGCTTTCCTCGTTCGGGCTCAGGCCGCAGTACGGCCGTTTGTGGTGATGAAGTCGATCGGCTGGGAGGTGCGGCCCTGAAGGGCGAGGTCCGCGGCGATGTCGCCCATGGCGGGCGAGACCTTGAAGCCCTGGCCGGAGAAGCCGGCCAGCAGGACGATGTCGTCGCAGCCAGGCAGGGGGCCGACCAGCGGACGGGTGCTGCTGGTGTAGCCCTCCATGAAGACGGACAGGCGCACCGGGTCGGGGTTCAGGCCGGGCAGGTGGCGCCGCACCGCCGTGGTGAAGGCATCCAGTTCCTCCGGTGCGACGGTCCGGTTCAGCCGGTTCGGGTCGTCCACCGGCTTGTGGTGGGCCTGGGGCAGGCCGAGCTTGACGGTCAGGCCGTCCGGGGACGGAATGCCGTAGAAGGGGGTCTCGCCGCAGCGGATGAAGGCGGGACGCTCGGCGTCTGCCGGGTGGTCCTCGTGTGGCAGGAACCAGGCGCTGATCGCGCGGTGGACGCTCACCTCCCACGGCAGGTCGGGCAGCAGGTCGCCCACCCACGGGCCGGGGGTGACGACCGCGGCGTCGAAGCGCTCCGTGTCGGTGTCGGTGCGGATCTCCACGCCTCCCCCGGCGACGGGAGCGACTTCCCGCACCGGGGTGTAGCGGCGGATCCGGGCACCGAGCTCCTCGGCGCGCCGGGCCGCGGTCTGGACCGTCAGCTCGGGGCGGACGAAACCCGCGTGGGAGTCGAGGACCACCAGGTCGCCGTCGTCGACGCGGAACTGCGGGAAACGCTTGGCCATCGCCTCGGTGTCGATCACCTCGTGCTCGAGGCCGTGCTCGGCGATGCCGTCCATGACGGTACGCATCTCGGGGTCGTCGGCCGGCCCCATGACCAGGGCTCCGGTCAGGCGGCGCAGTTCCCGCCCGGTCTCCGCCTGCAACTGCTTCCAGAGGGCGTCTGCGTGCCGGACGAGCGGCACATAGCGGCCGTCGTGGGTCTGAACGCTGCGGAAGACCCTGGTCTCACCGCCGGCGGCGCTGCGGTCGTGGCCGGGGGCGAAACGGTCGTAGGCGACGACGTCGGCGCCCCGCGCCGCCAGCCGCCAAGCTGCCTGGCTGCCCATCGTGCCGGTACCGACAACGGCGACACGTCTCCTCGCGGCCATGTGGTTCTCCTTGCCGGATGTGCCGAATCGTGGGCGGGGCGGGGTCAGGCCGCGGTGCGGTCGACGGTGGAAATGAAGTCGATGGGCTGGGGCGAAGTGCCGTCCAGCGCCAGGTCGGCCGCGATGTCTCCGAAGGCGGGCGAGAGCTTGAAGCCGTGGCCGGAGAATCCCGCGAGGAGTACGACGTTGTCGGCGCCGGGCAGCGGGCCGACCAGAGGGCGGCTGCTCTCGGTGTAGCCCTCCATGTAGACGGAGAGCCGGGTCGGGTCCGGGTGCAGGTCCGGCATGTAGCGGCCGATCAGCTCGCTGAAGATCTCCAGCTCCTCCGGCTGCACCGTCCGGTCCAGCTGGTTCGGGTCGCCCGCGGGCTTGTGCAGGGCCTGGGAGAGGCCGAGCTTGACGGAGACACCGTCCGGGGAGGGCAGGCCGTAGCAGTGGGTGGGTGACGTGCGGATGAACGCGGGACGCTCCTCGCCGAACCAGGCGTCGGTGGTGGGCACGTACCAGGCGCTGACCAGGCGGCGGACTTGCACCGCCCACGGCAGATCGGGCAGCAGGTCGTTGACCCAAGGCCCAGGGGTGACGACAGCGGTGTCGAAGCGCTCGCTGCCGGCGTCGGTGCGGATCTCCACGCCGCCCGCGACGGGCACGATCTCGCGGACCGTGGTGTAGCGGTGGATGACGGCACCCAGCTCCTCCGCGCGGCGGGCGGCGGTCTGGACGGTCAGTTCCGGCCGGATGAAGCCCGCCCGGCGGTCGAGAACGGCGGCGTCGCCGTCCTCGATCCGGTACTGCGGAAAGCGCTTGGCGAGGGACTCGGCGTCGAGCACCTCGTGGTCGAGGTCGTGCTCCGCGATGGACTGCAGGACGGTGGCCATCTGCTGCTGCTCCGTAGGCCCCATCAGCAGGCACCCGGTCAGGCGGCGCAGCTCGCGGCCGGTCTCCTGCTGGAGCTGCTCATAGAGGGCGTCGGCGTGCTGGAGGAGCGGCACGTAACGGGAGTCCTCGAAGTGTGCGCTGCGGAAGATGCGGGTCTCGCCGCCTGCGGCGCTGCGGTCGTGGCCGGGGGCGTAACGGTCGTAGCCGACGACCTCGGCGCCGCGGGCCGCCAGCCGCCAGGCGGCCTGGCTGCCCATGGTCCCGACGCCGACGACGGCGACGCGCTTCCTCGCAGGTGACACAGGACTTTCCTTTCGTATCGCCGGGCCGCATGCTGGGGCCCCGAGCGTGAGGATGTTTGGTGGCGACTTATTAGGTGGCGGGCCCTTTTGGCCCCACCGCTCGCATTCGTCCCGGATCCGGGGAGCCCCTCGCCCTCGAATTCCGCCTGCGTGCCACATTGTGGAATGGCGTGCTAGGATCTGGCACAGAGAATGACAGCGGCTTGGAGGGGAGTCAAGAGGGTGTCCAGCGGAATCTCTGAGGATTAACAGGGGGAAACCGGATGGAAATGAGGAGTGTCATCAGGTCACTGCGGATCCTGGAGGCGGTCGCCCAGCATCAGCCGGTGACCGTCGGGGAGCTGACGAAGCTCTTCGGTCTGCCGAAGTCGACGGTGCAGCGAACGCTGGTCACACTGTCCGAGGCCGGCTGGCTGCGGGCCAACCGCAGGGACACCACCCGCTGGGAGATCGGCGCCCGCGTCCTCGCCGTACGACCCGCCGCCCTGCACGGCTCGAGCCTGCTCGCCGCCGCCCACGAGCCGATGGTCCGCCTGCGCGACGCCCTGAACGAGACGATCCACCTGTCGGTGCCTGACGCCCTCCAGTGCATGGTCGTGGTGGACCGCGTCGACTGTGACCACCCTGTGCGAACCTTCCACACCATTGGCGACACCTCGCCCCTGCACGCCACCGCGGCGGGACGCGCCGTCCTCGCCCATCTGCCGGAGCACGAGGTCGCCGAGTTCTCGACGGGCGTGCTGGAGGGCTACGTCGAGGCCACCATCACCGACCCGGCGGAACTGCGCGCCGAGCTACTCCGCGTCAAGGACCGCGGTTACGCCGTCAACCACAACCAATACCGGCCGGACGTGTGCGCCGTCGCGGCACCCGTCCTGGACGGGGACGGCTCACCCCTGGCCGCAGTCGCCGCCTCCATGCCCGACTCCCGCTTCGATCCGGCCCGCATGGCCGAGCTGGGACGCCTGGTCATGGACACCGCGTCGCAGATCAGCGCTCGTCACTCGAGGTGACGGCGGTCAGGCCGGACAAGCACCGCGGTCGGGCCGGACAGGCACCCCAGCCCCTGGACAATGCCGTCGCCCGCGACGACCTGGAGCGAGGGCAACTCGTCGCACCATACGGTTTCTTGCCCGACGGCACCAGCTACCACCTCCTCAGCCGTCAATCACCCGAGCAAGACGGACGCATCCGCCGGCTGACGGCATGGCTGCGGGCAGGACGAGCCAGCTCGAAAACGATTCCGAACCGGGGTGACCGCTGGACTTGCCGGGCCGAGGACCAACGGCGGGAAGCCGGACGGAACTGAAGCACCGAGCGGGCCGCTGTCGCCGGACGCAGGGTGAGCGAGGCGGCGTCACAACGGTGCAGATCGGCATGCCGTGTGGTCGTTGCGGCATGGAGCAGGTGACAGGCCGGACCGTGAGGCTCTGAGCAGCCGCGCCGAAGAGGGTGCGGCGGACTGCGAAGGAGCTTTCACATGGGTCGATACGATCTCGCCCTCATCGGATTCGGCGGCGTCAACCGCGCGCTGGCCGAGCTCATATCCCGACGCGGGGACCGCCTGGCCAGGGAGCTGGGCTTCACCCTGCGCGTCGTGGCGATCACCGATCTGCGGGCCGGTTCCCTGGTGGACACCGACGGCATCGATCTGGCGCCGCTGCTGGCGGCCGAGCCCGGGGAGCTGAACTTCGCGGGCCTTGCCGGCGGCAGCGCTGATCCGCGCAACGAGTGGGTGATCCGCGAGGTGCCGGCCGACATCGTCGTGGAGGCGACGTTCACCAACCCCGCCGACGGCGAGCCCGCCCTCTCCCATGTGCGCTGGGCCCTGGAATCGGGCAAGCACGTGTGCACCACCAACAAGGGGCCGGTCGCGCTCGCCGGCCGGGCACTGAAGCAGCTGGCCGCCGAACACGGTGTCAGCTTCGAGTTCGAGGGCTCGGTGCTCAGCGGCACCCCCATCCTGCGCACCGCCCAGCGCCTGTTCGGCGGACTGGAGATCACCGGTGTCCAGGGCATCTTGAACGGCACCTCGAACTACGTCCTCGGCCGACTCGAAGAAGGCCTCGATCTGCCGGCGGCCATCGCAGAAGCCCAGGACCTCGGGTACGCCGAAGCCGATCCCACCGCCGACATCGAGGGCCACGACGTCCAGCTCAAGGTCATGATCCTGGCCAACGAGGTCCTCGGCGCCGACCTGCGCCGCGGGGACGTCTTCTGCGAGGGCATCTCCGCGATCACCCCCCAAGAGGTGCAGGACGCCGCGTCCAAGGGGCTGCGCTGGAAGCTGGTCGGCTCCGCCACCCGCCACGAGGACGGCAGCGTCGACGCCCGCGTCGCCCCGCTCGCCCTGCCGGCACACCACCCGCTGGCCGGGATCTCCGGCCCGGTCAACGCGGTCGCCTTCCACACCGACCTCCTCGGCACCGTCACGGTCTCCGGGCCGGGCGCCGGACGCATCGAGACCGCCTACGCCCTGCTGTCGGACCTCATCGCCATCCACCAGCGCCACGCGGACGACGACACCACGCCCACGCGCCCCGTTCTCCAGGAGACGCACCGTGTCTGACACCGTCGTGCCGCCCAGCATCGAACTCGGCGCCGACACGGCGCCCGTGCACAACCCCTACACCGGCGAGATCATCGCCTCGGTCCCCACCGTCGACGCAGGCGCCATCGGCACCGTCCTTCAGCAGGCCAGGTGCGGGCGCCGCACCGCGGCCGCACTGTCCCGCGCCTCCAGGGCCGCGGTCCTGGAACGCGCCTCCCGTCTGGTCGAGCGGCGCGCCGAGTCCTTCGCCCAGCTGATCGTCAGCGAGGCCGGCAAGACCATCGCCCAGGCCCGCAAGGAAGTCGCCCGCGCGGTCAACACCCTCTCCCTGTCCGCGGCCGAGGCACGGCGCAACGCCGGCGAGGTCATCCCCTTCGACTCCTATGAGGGCTCCGAGAAACGGCAGGGCTGGTTCACCCGCGAACCACTGGGCATCATCGCCGCCATCACCCCCTTCAACGACCCCCTGAACCTGGTCGCCCACAAGCTCGGCCCGGCCATCGCGGGCGGCAACGCGGTCATCCTCAAACCGTCCGCCCTGACGCCGCTGTCCGCGCTGCGGCTGGTGGACACGCTCATCGAGGCCGGCCTGCCCGAGGAGATCGTCACCGTCGTCAACGGCGATGCCGACATCGCCGCCGCGATCGTGTCCGCCCCCGACGTGCGCATGGTGTCCTTCACCGGCGGGTTCACCACCGGCGAGGCCATCTCCCGCACAGCCGGCCTGAAGAAGCTCGCCATGGACCTGGGAGGCAACGCCCCGGTCATCGTCATGGACGACGCCGACCTGGAGGAGGCCGTGGCCTGCTGTGTCTCCGGCGCGTTCTGGGCCGCGGGCCAGAACTGCATCGGCACCCAGCGGATCCTCATCGCCCACGAGGTCTACGAGCGCTTCCGCGACGCCTTCGTCGCCCGCACCAAGCTGCTGCGCGTCGGCGACCCGCTCGACGAGCGCACCGACGTCGGCCCCATGATCACCCAGGAGGCCGCGGCCGCCACCCGGGCCAAGGTCGACGCGGCGGTGGCCGAGGGCGCGGTGCTGCTGTGCGGCAACGACGTCAGCGGCTCCCTTTACACGCCGACCGTCCTGGAAGACGTCCCGGCGACCTGCTCGATCCGGCAGGAGGAGGTGTTCGCCCCGGTCGTCGTGCTGGAGCCGTTCACGTCCTTCGAGGACGCCATCGAACAGGCCAACGCCATCGACTACAGCCTCCACGCGGGCATCTTCACCTCGCGCCTGGACCGCGCCCTGTCCGCGGCCCGCCTGCTGGAAGCGGGCGGAGTGATGATCAACGACTCGTCCGACTACCGCTTCGACGCCATGCCGTTCGGCGGCTTCAAGTACGGCAGCATGGGCCGCGAGGGCGTGCGCTTCGCCTTCGAGGAGATGACCCAGCCCAAGGTCGTCTGCGTCAACCACATCAGTGAAGTGGTGCAATGATCGCCTTCCGCGCCGAGCGCGCCTCCACGATGGCCGCGGAGAACGGGCTACTCCCGCTCAGCGCTTTCAAGCCGCCGATCGCCCCCGCGACCGGGACGGACGTGGTGGACCTCGTGGTCCAGGGCGGGCTGCTCGAGCGGGAACAGGCGGCCTCGCTGCTCATCCCGCTGCCGTCGTAGGCCGGACTCCTCGCGGGCGGTCGACCACCCTTGACAGGGTGAGCGCCGTGACCGTGTCCCGTACGCCGGGCATCTGGGCGATGTCCTCCCAGATGCCCCGTACGCGTTCCAGCGAGGCCGCCTCAAGGCGCACCATGATGTCGAAGTCGCCGCTGAGGATCTCGCAGATGACGACCTCCGGAATGCGCTTGAGCGCGGCCAGGACGTCGCCGCCGCGCATGCGGTCCTGGCGGTATACGAGTACGAGCGCCGAGACGGCGTCGCCGGTGTCTTCGCCGGCGCGGACGATGGTGTAGCCGGCGATGTGGCCCCGGCGCTCCAGCCGTTCGATGCGCTGACGCACCGCGTTGCGGGACAGCAGTACTTTGCCGGCCAGTTCTGAGTGCGGGATGCGGGCGTTCCGGGTCAGCTCGGCGATGATCTTCTCGTCGATGGCGTCCACGGCGGACCGTCTCCTTCGCGAATCGGTCGAGGTTCACACACCCCACGGCACGCGGATCGCGGGTGTGCCGCAGACGCAGAAGGCGGTCGCGGCGGCACCCGCCGTGACCCCTGTGCGAGGTGCAATGAACGCGGGACGCTGCCGGCCGCCGGGCGGCCTGGCTGCCCATCGTTCCGACGCCCACGACGGCGACGCCCTTCAGGCAGCTGACACAGGACTTTCCTTTCGTATCGCCGGGGCGCATGCTGGTGGCCCGGACGGCTGTTCGGTCAGGAGCCTGCGGCTCGCAACCGCCCGTTTGTCTCGGAGTTCGCTCGGACCCCTCGGAAGCCGTGCCACAATGTGGAATGCTGTGCTATGTTTCGGCACAGAGGATGGCAGTGGTCCGGAGGGGAGTCAAGAGGGTGTCCAGCAGAAATTCCGAGGATTGACAGGGGGGAGCCGGATGGAGATGAAGAGCGTCACCAGGTCGCTGCGGATCCTGGAGGCGGTCGCCCAGCACCAGCCCGTCACCGTGGGAGAGCTGACGAAGCTGTTCGGCCTGCCCAAATCGACCGTGCAGCGGACCCTGGTCACACTCAACGAGGCGGGCTGGCTGCGGGCGAACCGCAAGGACACCACCCGCTGGGAGATCGGCGCCCGGGTCCTCGCCGTACGGCCCGCCGCCCTCCAGGGCTCCAGCCTGTTCGCCGCCGCCCGCGAGCCCATGATCCGGCTCCGCGACGCGGTGAACGAGACCATCCACCTGTCGGTGCCCGACGCCCTGCAGTGCATGGTCGTGGTGGACCGCGTCGACTGCGACCACGCCGTACGAACCTTCCACAACGTGGGCGACACCTCACCCCTGCACGCCACGGCCGTCGGGCGCGCCATCCTCGCCCACCTTCCGAAGCAGGACGTCGACGAACTCGTCACGCGGGGACTGGAACGCTTCAGCGGCACCACCCCTGCCGACCCCGAGGAGCTGCGCGCCGAACTGGACCGGGTCCGCGGCGACGGCTATGCGGTCAACCGCAACCAGTACCGGCCGGGCGTCTGCGCCCTCGCCGCGCCCGTGCTCAACGAGGACGGAACACCGCTGGCTGCCGTGGCCATGTCAATGCCCGATTCCCGGTACGACGCGGACCGGGTGCCCGAGTGGGGCCGCCTCGTCGCCGGCACGGCCGCGGAGATCTCCGGGCGCCTCATGGGCGCCTGAACGAAAGGCGGTGGCCGAGAGCCCCGCACCAGCGAGGGTCGGCTCCACGCACCGGCGTGGGAGCCGACCCTCAGTGCGTGTCGCGGCAGCCATCGCCCCTGCGCCCGGCCGAATGAAGAGCCAGGCGTAGGGCGTCCAACCGGCAGACCTCAGACCGTATGCCGGATTGTGGAACGCAATGCTAAAATCCGGCACGGATCATGGTCGGCCCAGGGAGGGAGTCAAGAGGTGGTCACACAAATCCGCACAGCTGACGGGGGCACTGGATGGAGATGAAGAGCGTCACCAGGTCGCTGCGGATCCTGGAGGCGGTCGCCCAGCACCAGCCGGTCACGGTCGGGGAGTTGACGAAGCTGTTCGGCCTGCCCAAGTCGACCGTGCAGCGGACCCTGGTCACACTCGACGAGGCGGGCTGGCTGCGGGCGAGCCGCAAGGACACCACCCGCTGGGAGATCGGCGCCCGCGTCCTCGCCGTACGGCCCGCCGCCCTCCAGGGCTCCAGCCTGTTCGCCGCCGCCCGCGAGCCCATGATCCGGCTCCGCGACGCGGTGAACGAGACCATCCACCTGTCGGTGCCCGACGCCCTGCACGGCATGGTCGTCGTCGACCGCGTCGACTGCGACCACGCCGTACGAACCTTCCACGCCATCGGCGACACCTCACCCCTGCACGCCACGGCCGCCGGACACGCGGTCCTCGCCCATCTGCCGAAGTCCGAGGTCGACGAGTTCGCGGCGGGCACGCTCGAGGGTTACGGCGACGAGACCATCACCGACCCTGTGGAGCTGCGCTCCGAACTCCGCCGCGTCAAGGACCGTGGATACTCCGTCAACCTCAACCAGTACCTCCAGGGTGTCTGTGCCATCGCGGCACCCGTCCTGGATGGTGACGGGTTGCCTGTGGCGGCCGTGGCCGTCTCGATGCCCGACTCCCGCTTCGAAGCCGGCCGGCTCGCCGAGCTGGGGCAACTGGTGACCGACACCGCGGCGGAAATCACCGCCCGCCATCTGCGCTGAGCGCACCGGCCCCCGGTTGTGTGACAGTCCCGTGTCACCGGTGAGCGGCAGCGGGCCGACCACGTTCCCTTGCGCTCCACGACACCTGCGTCCCCTGCTGCGGGAGACCCGCGGCGATGGCTTCCGCAGTGGCCCGACCCCGCAGTCCGCGCACGCCTTCCTCGCCTGCGCGAGCCCCCGTCCGGCTGGGAGCAGACAGGCCGATCCCCGCGCCCGGCCTGAAGGACTGTTCGGCCGGGCACGGGGGCCCGCGCGGTGCGCGATGCGGCGAATGTCAGGGCAGGACCGCCGCCGTCATCGCACGGGCACCGCCAGGTACTGGTACTCCAGGTACTCGTCGATCCCCACCCGGCCTCCCTCGCGGCCGAGCCCGGACTGCTTGACGCCGCCGAACGGCGCGGCCGGGTTGGAGACGAGGCCGGTGTTGAGGCCGACCATGCCCGCTTCGAGGCGCTCGCTGACGCGCAGGGCGCGGTCGAGGCCCTCGGTGAAGACGTAACCGACCAGTCCCCAGGGGGTGTCGTTGGCGCGGCGGACGACCTCGTCCTCGTCGTCGAAGGTGAGGATCGCCGCCACGGGGCCGAAGATCTCCGTGTCCATCAGTCGGCTGTCAGGGGCCACATCGGTGAGCACGGTCGGCGGGTAGTAGCAGCCGGGGCCCTCGGGAGTGCGGCCGCCGACGAGCACCCGCGCGCCGCGCTCGACCGCGTCGGCGACCAGCTCCTCGACCTTGGCACGTCCGGTCCTGTCGATCAGCGGACCGACATCGACACCGTCCCGGGTGCCGGGGCCCACGACCAGCGCACCCATGCGCTCGGCGAGCCGCCGCCCGAACTCCTCCGCCACCGACGCGTGCACGAAGAAGCGGTTCGCGGCCGTGCACGCCTCGCCCATGTTGCGCATCTTGGCGACCATCGCGCCGTCCACGGCCTTGTCCAGGTCGGCGTCCTCGAAGACGATGAACGGCGCGTTCCCGCCCAGTTCCATCGAGGTCCGTACGACGGTGTCGGCGCACTGCGCCAGCAGCAGCCGCCCGACGGCCGTGGAACCGGTGAACGAGAGCTTGCGGATCTGCCCGCCGCGCAGGAGCGGTTCGCACACCTCCGCCGCACGGGAGGTGGTGACGACGTTGAGCACGCCGTCCGGCAGTCCGGCCTCCTTGAGGATCGCGGCGAGCGCCAGGCTGGACAGAGGGGTCTGCGGAGCCGGCTTGAGCACCATCGTGCAGCCCGCGGCGACCGCCGGGCCGATCTTGCGGGTGCCCATCGCCAGAGGGAAGTTCCACGGGGTGATCAGCAGGCAGGGCCCGACCGGGCGACGGGAGAGCAGCATGCGGTTGCGGCCGTCGGGCAGGGTGGCGAGGCCACCGTCGATGCGGACGGCCTCCTCGGAGAACCAGCGGAAGAACTCCGCCGCGTACGCCACCTCTCCCCTGGCCTCGGCCAGCGGCTTGCCCATCTCGGCCGTCATCAGGTGCGCGAGCTCGTCGGTGCGCTCGAGGATGATCTCGTACGCGCGGCGCAGGATCTCACTGCGCACCCGCGGTGCCGTACGGGCCCATTCCTCCTGGGCCTGCACGGCCGCGTCCTCCGCGAGCCGCGCGTCCTTGGGCCCGGCGTCGGCGACGTGACAGAGGATCTCGCCTGTCGCGGGGTCGTCGACGGGCATGGTGGCGCCGTCCGCGGCGTCCACCCAGGCACCGCCGATGAACAACTGCGTGGGTGTGTCGGTCATGACGTCTCTCCTGGTTGATCGGCGGGGTCGAGCAGTTCCGCCAGGTGCAGGGCGCGGATGCCCCGGTCACCGGCGAGGTGGTCGATCTGGGTGGCACAGCTGAAGCCGTCGGCCACGACGACGGCCCGCCTGCCCTGGTCGATGCCGTCCAGACGGGGTTTCAGGGCCAGGTCGGCGACGGCCATCGAGGTGTCGTAGTGCTGGGCCTCGAAGCCGAAGTTGCCGGCGAGTCCGCAGCAGCCCTCGGCCTCGTCGACCTTCCGCACACCGAGGCGGCTGAGCAGGTCGCGTGGGTGGCGGCCCTTGAAGGTGGCGTATTCGTGGCAGTGCGTCTGCAGGACGACGTCGTCCGGCAGCTCCGGCGGCGTCCAGCCGGGCGCGGCGAGGTCTGTCAGGGCCCCGGTGAAGGTGTGGACGCGGGCGGCGACGCGACGGGCCGCGGAGGTACCGAGGAGTTCGGGCACGTCACGCTTGAGGGCCGCGGCGCAACTGGGCTCGGCCACGATGATGGGCCGGTCGTCGCCGTTGTCCAGGCGGGCGACGGTTCGGGCCATGATGCGGCGCGCGATGGACAACTGGCCGGTGCTGACCCAGGTCAGACCGCAGCACAGGTCTTCCTCCGCCGTACAGGGGATTCCGGCGTCGGCGAGTACGCGGCTCGCCGCTCCGGCCACCTCGGGGCGGAAGGCGCGGGTGAAGCTGTCGACGAAGAGCAAGGTCTTCGCCGGTTCCCCCGTCCTCGCCGTGCGCAGGGCCCGGCGCAGCGCGCGCCGGGAGGCGAAGGCGGGGATGCGGCGTTTCGTGGTCACGCCTCCGAGGCGGGCGAGCAGCTTGCCGACCGGTCCGCGCAGCAGCGCGTTGACCGGTCGAGCGGCGTATCCGGCGAGGGTTGACGTCAGGGGCAGCCAGCCCAGCGAGTAGTGGGAGCGGGGCCGGACCCTGCCTTTGTAGTGCTGGTGCAGGAACTCCGCCTTGTACGTGGCCATGTCGACGCCGACTGGGCAGTCGCTGGAGCACGCCTTGCAGGACAGGCACAGGTCGAGGGCGTCGCGCACCTCGGCAGAGCGCCAGCCGTCCTGGACGGTCCCGCCGCGCACCATCTCCTGGAGGAGGCGGGCCCGGCCCCGTGTGGAGTCGTTCTCCTCCCCCGTGGCCCGGTAGCTGGGACACATCACGCCGCCCGCGTCGCTGCGACATCGACCGACTCCGACACAGCGGCGTACCGCTCCCGCGAAGCCGTCCTCGTCGTGCGGGAAGGAAAAGAGGGTCTCGGCGGGCAGCACCTCGGGCGCGTGCAGGGCGAGATCGGCGTCCAGCCGCGCCGGAGCCACGATGACGCCGGGGTTGAGCAGTCCCTCGGGGTCGAAGATCTCCTTGAAGGCGGCGAACGCCCCGATCAGCCGGTGGCTGTACATGACCTGAAGCAGCTCGCCTCTGGCCCGTCCGTCACCGTGTTCACCCGACAGCGTGCCGCCGTGCGAGACCACGAGCGTGGCCGCTTCGCCGAGGAAGCGGCGCGCGGCCGCCCGGCCGGTGTCCGTGGCCAGGTCGAAGTCGATGCGCACATGCACACAGCCCGCGCCGAAGTGGCCGTACAGCACGCCGGTCAACCCATGGGCGGCGAGCAGCTTGCGGAAGTCGCGCAGGTAGGCGGCCAGGTTCTCCGGCGCGACCGCCGAGTCCTCCCAGCCGGGCCAGGATTCCCCACCGTCGACGAGCCGGGCGGCGAGTCCGGCCCCGTCCTCGCGGACCCGCCACAGCGAGCGCCGCTCGACCGGGCTCTGAACGACCCGCCCACCGGTCATCCGGCCCTGCGCCTTGAGAACGTCCAGCAGTTCGGCGGCGCGGCCGTCGACCGCCGCCTGGTCGTCACCGTCGAGTTCGACGTACAGCCAGGCCCGTCCCTCGGGCAGTCCGGTGACGGAGTCCGGGCCGCGTCGGGCGCGCATGGTGGCGACGATCGCCTCGTCCATGCCCTCCACTGCGGTGGGATTCCAGCGCAGGATCTCCGGGACGTCCTCGGCGGCGTCGACCACGTCGTCGTAGCCGAGCGTCAACAGCGTGGAAGCCTGTGCGGTCGCCACCAGGCGGACCGTCGCGGCGGTGACGACCGCACAGGAGCCCTCGGTGCCCACCAGCGCGCGGGCCATGTCGAAGCCGTGCTCGGGCAGCAGGTGGTGCAGCTGGTAGCCGGAGACCTGGCGGGGTATGCGGCCCAGCTCGGTGCGGATCGGCGCCAAATCGGCGTCGATCAGGCGGCGTACGTCCGCTTCGACGCGGGCGACGCGCTGGACCGCGTCCGTGTCGTTCGGGTCGGCCGCGCGCAGGCCGGTGCGGTCCGCGACGGCGCGCACGCCGTCGGCCGTGACGATCTCCAGCGCCTCGATGTGGGAGCTGGTACGTCCGTGCCGCACCGACCGGTTCCCGCACGCGTCGTTGCCGATCATGCCGCCGAGGGTGCAGCGGCTGTGCGAGGAGGGGTCGGGGCCGAAGGTGAGCCCGTGCAGGGCGGTCGCGCTGCGCAGCGCGTCCAGGACCACTCCGGACTGGACCCGCGCGGTGCGCGCCACCGGGTCGATGTCCAGGATCCGGTTCATGTAGCGGGAGAAGTCCAGGACGACGCCCGGTCCGACCGCGTTGCCCGCCATGCTGGTGCCGCCGCCCCGCGCGGTGACCGGGATCCGCGCATCGCGGCAGGCCCGCAGCACCGCGACCACGTCGTCGTCACTGCGGGGGAAGACCACGGCCCGCGGCGGGACCCGGTAGTTGGAGGCGTCGTAGGCGTAGAGGCCGGTGGAGCCAGGGCCGGTCTCCACCCGCAGGCCGGGAGCGGTCTCGGCGAGCCGCGCGACCAGCGGCTCCAGGGCCGTGGTGGTGTCCGTCATCGCCGTGCCACGCCCGATGTGCCGACCTCCACCGCGGTCGCCCACGCCTGGAGACCCTCGTCCACCGCAGCCTCGTCGATGACGAGCGCAGGGATCATGCGTACTACCTGGTTCCAGGCGCCGCACAGCAGCAGGAGCAGGCCTGCGTCCACGGCGGCGCGCTGCACGCGGGCGGCGGTCTCCGGGTCGGGGCTGCCGTCCTCGGTGACGAACTCGGCGGCGAGCATGAGCCCGAGGCCGCGTACGTCGCCGATGCCCGGTGTCCGGTCGGCCACCGCCTCCAGCCCCTGGCGCAGCCGCTTGCCCATCGCCTCGGCGTTCTCGACGAGCTTCTCGTCGCGTACGACGTCGAGGGTGGCGCAGGCAGCCGCGCATGCGACGGCGTTGGCGCCGTACGTACCACCCTGCGAGCCCGGCCACGCCTTGGTCATCAGCTCCTCGGAGGCCGCGATGCCGGACAGCGGGAACCCGCTGGCCAGGCCCTTCGCGGTGACCAGGATGTCCGGGGTGACGCCGAAGTGGTCATGGCCCCAGAAGCGGCCGGTGCGGCCGACGCCCGTCTGCACCTCGTCGAGGATCAGCAGGAAGCCGTGCCGGTCCGCGCGCTCGCGCAGGCCCTGGAGGAAGGCCTGGGTCGCGGGCACGTATCCGCCTTCGCCGAGCACCGGCTCGACGATGATCGCGGCCGTGTCGGCGGGCGAGGAGATCGTCTGGAGCGTGTAGTCGAGTTCCTTCAGGGCGAAGCGGGTCGCGGTCTCCTCGTCCCAGCCGTAGCGGTAGGCCGACGGGAAGGGGGTGACGACGACGCCGCTCATCAGCGGGGAGAAACCGGAGCGGAAGCGGGTGCCGGAGGTGGTCATGGACGCGGCGGCCACCGTACGGCCGTGGAAGCCTCCGTGGCAGACGATGATGTTGGGGCGGCCGGTGGCCTGGCGGGCCAGCCGCAGCGCCGCCTCGACCGCCTCGCTGCCGGAGTTGGTGAAGAACAGGCTGTCCAGGCCGGCCGGCAGCACCTCGCCGAGCTTGTCGACGAGCCGCCGCAGGGGCTGGTGCATGACCGTCGTGTACTGGCCGTGGACGAGTGTGCCCACCTGCTCCTGAGCCGCCGCCACGACCTTGGGGTGGCAGTGCCCGGTGCTGGTGACGCCGATGCCGGCGGTGAAGTCCAGGTAGCGGCGGCCGTCCTCGCCGTAGAGGTGGACGCCCTCGCCCCGGACCGCCACCACGGGCGTGGCCTGGCGAAGGTGCGGCGACAGTGCGGTCATGTTCGTCTCCCGGCGTGTTCGTCGGTCTGCTCCGGTCTCCCTGAGCATCTCCGTGGACCAGGACGGCACCAACCCGCGATGTGTCCGGCCGCGACGCGGTATCCGGACGTTGTGTCAACCGCATCTGGCACCACGTCCCGCCCGTCCGCCACGCGCCCGCCGTCTCCGGGCCCTTGCGCAGGTCAGCGACGCTTGTCAGAGTGACGGGGCACTCCCCGAGCTCTCGGGCTCCGCTCGAGCGTGGGCCCCCATGGAGGCACCGTGAGCGAGAACCACCACACGGCTCCAGGGCCCGGCGCCGGCAGCGCCGGCGCCTCCGTGCCGGGCCGCGACCTGGACACCGTCGGCCGCCCGATCACCGTGGCGGACGTCCTGGCCCTCCCCGTCCTTGCCGCCGGACAACCCCAGGTCGTCACCGGCGCAGCGCGGCTCGACCGGCCCGTCCGCTGGGTCCACATCACCGAGTTGACCGACCCCGCCTCCTTCCTCAAGGGCGGCGAACTCGTACTGACCACCGGCATGCCTCTCCCCGACGAACCGGCCGGCGTACGGCGCTATGTCGACGAACTCGCCGACATCGGCGCCGCGGCCCTGGTCATCGAACTGGTCCGCCGCTACCACCGTCCGCCCGACGCCCTGGCCCACGCCTGCCAGGCCCGCGGCCTACCCCTCATCACCCTGGCCAGAGACGTCAACTTCCTGGAGGTCACCCAGGTCGTCCACGCCCTCATCCTTGGCAGCCAGGCCGATGCGATGCGGCGGACCCAGCGCGTCCACGAGGCGTTCACCGCCCTCACCCTGCGCGGCGCCGGACCCGAGGACGTCGTACGCGCCGCCGCCGAGATGAGCGGCCACACCGTCGTTCTGGAAAACCTGGTCCACCAGGCACTGATCTGCCAGCCCTCCGGCGACACGGTCGAGGCGGCGCTCGCCGACTGGGAACAGCGCTCCCGAGCGACACCGTCCGCCGACCACACCACCGTCTTGGGCCCCGAGAGCTGGCTCGCGGCACCCGTGGAGTACCAGGGCGAACGCTGGGGAAGGGTGGCCATGCTCCCGACACCGCCCGGCCCGGCCGCTCCTTCGGCCTCCGGCCCGTTCGGCCCCGAAGACGTCACCGTCCTGGAGAGGACCGCGATGGCCCTCACCATCGCCCGCCTCACCCACTCCGACCCCTGGGAACGCACCGCACATCGCAGCGTCCTGCGCGACCTCGTCGAACAGCGCCACCGCTCGCCTGCGGACGCCGACGCCCGGGTCACCGCGCTGGGGGTACCGACGAAGGGCTCCCGCTTCCTCGCCGTGCTCGTGGACGTCCCCCACGAGGACGACAGGACGAAGGCGGAGGAACTCCTCTCCGAGGATCTGAGGAAGAGGGGATCACAGGCCCTCGTCGGCCTCCTCGGACCGACCCGTCTCGGCATCCTCCTGTCCCTGCGCCCGGAGCAGCCATGGCGACCCGTTGTCGAACACCTGAGCCGTACCGCACTCGACCTGTTGCCGGGGACATCTGTGAGTACGGGCAGCGAGGCGACCGACCTCACCGGCGTCGCCCACTCCTTCCGCGACGCGACCCGTGTGGCCGAAGCCACCGAGCCCGACCAGCCGCTCCCGCCCGGACGCTCCTACCACGAACGCTCCGACATCGGCCTGCGCCGCCTCCTCTTCGCACTCCGCGAAGACACCCGGATCCAGGACTACGCCGAACGCCGGCTCGGCCGACTCGCCGACCACGACGCCCGCCACGGCACGGACTTGTTGACCACCTTGCGGCACTACCTGGACGCGGCAGGCAACAAGACGGTGGCGGCCCGCTCGGGCGGTCTGTCCCGAGAGACCGTCTACCAGCGTCTGCGCACCATCGAGCGGATACTCGACTGCGACCTGGAGTCCGGCGAACAGCGCACCGAACTCCACGTGGCACTCACCGCGCTCGACGTTCTGCGGGTGCGCTGAGAGGGCCTTTTCCAAATGCTGCCCACTCGGTCACCTGCGAGGTTTCACAGATCGGTGGGCTGTCCGGTCCTCCCCGGACGAGAGGAGACGAGGCGTGTCGAGCGAGTCGCCCAACCGTACGAGGAACTCGCACAGCGCAACGAGCGACGAGCCGCACGGCCCGCCTGAGACGCCCGCCACGGCGCCCCGGGATCGGTTCCGGCACCGCCGCGGGGCCGGGAGCCGTAGCGGCGGGACGGTCTCAGGTCAGGTCGGTCGGGGCCGGCTGGGATGTGGGCCCCGTGGTGGGTGGGCGGGAGCCGATCGAGTGGTCACCCGACCTCGAGCACGATCTTGCCGCGGGTCCGGCCGCTCATGCTGAGACGGAACGCCTCGGCGGCCTCGGCCAGCGGCAGGGCATGCGCGACATGGACGTCGAGCTTGCCGGCGTCGGCGAGTCGAGCGAGCTTCGCGAGGTCCGCGCTGTCGGGCCGGACCCAGACGTGGTGCCCGCCGTGCTCGGTCACCGCCGGGTCGACGATCGATGCGAGGCGCGAGCGGTCCTTCAGCAGTTCCTCGGAGACGGCGACCGCGTCACCGCCGACGTAGTCCAGTGCCGCGTCGATGCCCTCCGGCGCCAGCCGCCGTACCCGGTCGGCCAGGCCGTCGCCGTAGGTGACGGGTTCCGCGCCCAGGGAGCGCAGGAAGTCGTGGTTGTGTTCGCCGGCGGTGCCGATCACCCGGGCCCCCTTGGCCACCGCGATCTGCACGGCGAAGGAGCCGACGCCGCCGGCCGCCGCGTGGACCAGGACCGTGTCGCCCTCGGCGACCCCCACCCTGGCCAGTGACTGCCAGGCGGTGAGCCCGGCCAGCGGGACACCGGCCGCCTGCTGCCAGCTCAGCGACGCGGGCTTGCGCGCGAGGGTGCGTACGGGCGCGGCGACGAACTCGGCATAGGTGCCGTGCTGCACTTCGTCCTTGCGGACGTATCCGAAGACCTCGTCGCCGACCGAGAATTCCGGGACGTCCAGGCCGACCGCCTCGACGACGCCCGCGACGTCCCATCCGGGCACGAGGGGAAAGTGGACGTACATGAGCGGGTCGAGGTAGCCGGCGACGATCTTCCAGTCCACCGGGTTGACCCCGGCGGCCTTCACTCGTACGAGCACCGAGTCGGGTCCGACCTTGGGGTCGTCGGTCTCGGCCAGTTCCAGGGACTCCGGGCCACCGTAACGGTTGACGGTAATTGCACGCATAACGGACACAATAGGTGTCCAGGAGTACCTCATCCGCGGTTTCTGCGGCATCTCCACGAACAGGCTTCACAAGCGACACCGTTCACTCGCTTCGCCCCCACGTACTGCGCCTGGTCGCACCCGGCGAGCGGTCCTTGACGGGCGCTCAGGACCGGTTCGGGGAAGGAGCGGGGCAGCTACGGACTCGTGGCGAAGCGGAACGCCCCGGTGCCCCCGCCCATCGTGAGCCAGATGTGTTCGCCCTCCCTGACCAGGCGGAGGGCTATGTGCGCGCAGCCGGGACAGCGGGCGGTCAGGCCCGGTTCGGGGCCGTAGACGTGGAGTTCGGCGAGCGGACCCGACCGCGCGCACTCCGGGCACCGCCACCAGGCCGTGGTGGGCTCCACCGAGAGGATCTCCGAGAGCGGGCCGGCGAGGCAGTTGCCGTCGAGCTGAGTGGTGGCGTCTGCCATGAGGACCTCCCGTGCGGTCGGGGTCGGTGGGTCATCCGAAGCGCTCGGTGCGGATCGTGACGGGGTCCCGCCCCCTGTCGATCAGCAGGTTGTCGACAGCCTCCACGAAGCCGGTGGGCCCGCAGACGTACACGGGACTTGCCGGCTTCAGACGGGCCGTCGCCTCGTCCAGGTCGGCCGTCGTGATGCGCCCGGGCGGGCGCACGCTGCCGGGCGGGGCCTGCCGTGTGTACATGATGCGGACGTCGAGGAGGGGGTCGCCGTCGGCCAGGTGGTCGCGGTACCAGACGTCCTCCGGGCTGCGCACCGAGTACAGCAGGTGCAGGGGGCCCCGCGAGCGTGCGGCGCGGTGGGCGCGGACCATGGCCGTCAGCGGGACGACACCGGAGCCGCCCGCCACCAGGAGCGCCGGCTCGGTCTGCTCGGCCCGCCAGACGAACCAGTTGCCGAGCGGGCCGCGTACCTCCACCTCCGCGCCCACCGGCAGGCCGTCGGTCAGGTAGGGCGAGACCTCCCCGCCGTCCACGGCCTGCACGCCGAGTTCGATGCGGTCGCCGTCGGCGGGCGCGGCCAGGGAGTAGCTGCGGACGGCCTGGTAGCCGTCGTCGGCGGTGAGCCGTACGTCGACGTGCTGGCCGGGCAGATGGCCGGGCCAGTCGGGCGCCGTCAGGACCAGAGTCCGGGCGGTGGCGGTCTGGGAACGGCGCTCGAGGAGCCGGGCGCGGCGCCAGGCGATGCCCATGCTCAGTCTCCCCAGTTGCGCTGTTCGCGCCACGGGTCGCCGTAGTTGTGGTACCCGGCGCTCTCCCAGAAGCCCGGCTCGTCCTCGTGCGTGAGCGTCAGTCCGCGCACCCACTTGGCCGACTTCCAGAAGTAGAGGTGCGGTACGAGCAGCCGCGCCGGGCCGCCGTGCTCGGGGGACAGCGGATAGCCGTCGTAGGTGTGGACGATCCACGCCTTGCCGTCGAGGAGGTCCTCCAGCGGCAGATTGGTGGTGTACCCGCCGTAGCTGCTGACGACGGCGTAGTCAGCGGCCGTCTCCACGTCTTCGAGGAAGGCGTCGAGGGGGACGCCCCGCCACTGCGTGTCGAACTTCGACCAGCGCGTCACACAGTGGATGTCGTGGGTCGTCTCCTGCTGCGGCAGGGCCATCATCTCGTCCCAGGTCCAGCTGTGTGTGGCGCCGAGTTCCGTGGTCACGGTGAAGGACCACGTCTCGGTGGGGACCCTCGGTGTGGGGCCCGCCGACAGCACGGGGAAGGACTCGGTCGGGTACTGACCGGGCGGCAGCCGGTCCGTGAGGCGCCGTCCGCGGCCCTGGAAGCCGGGTGAGAAGGAAGTCACAGCGTTGTCTCCTGAGCCGATGCGGCCGATGCCGCCGATGCCGCCGATTCCGGCCGAGCCGGTACAGCCGATGCCGGCCGAGCCGGTGGAGCCGATGCCGGCCGAGCCGGTACAGCCGATGCCCGCCATGCGGACGACGCGGCCGGTGCCGCCCGTGTGCCGTCCGTACTGCCGTCTGCGGCCGGTGCAGGGCCGCTGGGCCCGGTCACTTCTCCAGTGTCGGGTGACCGGGGCCGCCCCACCACTCGGTCGCGGTGGAGCCGCGCGGACGCGGTGCGGGGAGTGCGTCCGCGCGGCCGTCCACGCGGCCGTCCCCGTCGCGGTCAGCTCGTTGCGCGGACCGCGTCCCGGATCAGGTCGGCGACCTCCTCGGGCCGCGAGCCCATGATCCGGCTCCGCGACGCACCCTCCAGCTCGACGATGGCCGCGCCGGCCCGCTTCGCGCCGAAGCGCTCCACCTCCGGGCGTGTCTCCTCGACCTCAGGCGGTGTGCAGGGCCGCGTGCAGGGTCCGCGCCGCCAGGGTGATCGCGGCCTCGGCCGCGTGGGTGCCGCGCAGCGCGTTGAGCATCACGAAGTCGTGGATGATGCCCTGGAAGCGCACGGCGGTGACCGGAACCCCGGCCTGGCGCAACTTGTTGGCGTAGGCCTCGCCCTCGTCCCGCAGCACGTCGGCCTCGGCGGTGATGACCAGGGCCGGGGGCAGGCCCCCCAGCTGCTCGGTGGTGGCGCGCAGCGGGGACGCGGTGATCTGGGCGCGCTCGCTCTCGTCGGTCGTGTACTGGTCCCAGAACCACTGCATGCCGTCCCGGCGAAGGAAGTAGCCGGTGGCGAACTGGTGGTAGGAGCCGGTGTCGAAGTTCGCGTCCGTGACCGGGTAGAACAGCACCTGCTGGACCAGCGGGATGCCGCCGCGCTCCTTGGCCATCAGGGTCAGGGCCGCGGTCATGTTGCCGCCCACGGAGTCGCCGGCGACGGCCAGCCTGGAGCCGTCGAGGCCCTTGGACGCGCCCTGGTCAACGACCCAGCGGGCGACCGCGAAGTTCTGCTCGATGGCGACCGGGTAGCGGGCCTCGGGCGACAGGTCGTACTCGGGGAAGACGACGGCGGCGTTCGCGCCGACGGCGAGTTCGCGCACCAGGCGGTCGTGGGTGTGGGCGTTGCCGAAGACCCAGCCCGCACCGTGGATGTAGATGATCACCGGGAGCGTACCGGTCGCCCCGGCGGGCTTGACGATGCGCGCCCGCACACTGCCCGTCGGACCGCCGGAGACGGTGATCCACTCCTCGTCGACCGCCGGCTTGTCGATGTCCCCGGACTGCACCTCGTCGACGGCCTTGCGCCCTTCTGCCGGGGCCAGGTCGAACAGGTACGGCGGATTGGCGGTGGCCTCGGCGAACTCGGCTGCGGCCGGTTCCAGTACCGGCTGGACCGGCGCGACAGCATCGGACATGGGAACTCCTCGGATTGCGTTGGCGACGCCGGCCCTGCCGGCGAACGACCCGGTTCGTGCTGACCACTCCGGTGCCGCTGACTGTCACCGTAGGACCACCGCGGTGGCGGTGATTGCCCCTGAGCGCACGACTGTTGTGCCCACAGCGCACGGGCGTCGCCCGGCCTTCGCCGCCGATCGGTGACCTGCGCAGTCCCCGTGCGCTGTGAGGAACACCGTCGTGCGCTGAGAGGACACACGACGGCTTGCACCGGGCCTAGCGTGGTTGCTGAGCGGTCGCGGTCCGCCCGTGGAATCGGGCTGACGTCCACGCGCACATATCCGCTCTTCTTCGTCCGCCGACGTCAACCACAGCGGACATCGCATCCGTTCAGTCCCGGAGGGGGTCGTACTCACATGTCAGCAATGCCGGTCGGCGGACTGGTTCCCCGAGCCACCGACGATGCCGCCGAGCTCGTCGTCCGCAACGCCAAGGTCCATACGGGAGACCCGAACCGCCCCCAGGCCGACGCGATCGCCGTCCGGGGCGGCGTCATCACGGTCGTGGGCGGCGACAGGGACGTGGCTCCGCACATCGGCGCGGCCACCAAGGTGGTGGACGCGCTCGGGCGACGGGTGATCCCGGGCCTCAACGACGCCCATCTGCATGTGATCCGCGGTGGGCTCAACTACGTTCTGGAGTTGCGCTGGGACGGGGTGCGCAGCCTGCGTCAGGGCCTGGCGATGCTGCGTGAGCAGGCCGCTCGTACCCCGAAGGGCCAGTGGGTGCGGGTGGTGGGCGGCTGGTCGGCCGAGCAGTTCGCCGAGCGGCGGCTGCCGACCGTGGCGGAACTGAACGCCGCCGCCCCGGACACCCCGGTGTTCGTTCTGCACCTGTACCAGTCGGCCGTGCTCAACCGGGCTGCGCTCAAGGCCGCGGGCTACGGCAAGGACACGCCCGACCCCAAGGGCGGGCAGATCGTCCGCGGCCGGGACGGGGAACCGACGGGCATGCTGCTGGCCGCGCCCAGCGCCCTCATCCTGTACTCGACGCTGGCCAAGGCGCCGGTGCTCCAGGGCGAGGACATGAAGACCTCGACCCGCCATTTCCTGCGCGAGCTGAACAGGTTCGGGCTGACCTCGGCCATCGACGCGGCCGGCGGATTCCAGAACTTCCCCGAGAACTACAGCACCGTCATCGAACTGGCGAAGGCCGGTCAGTTGTCGCTGCGCATCGCCTATCACCTCTTCCCGCAGACGGCCGGGCAGGAGATAGCCGACCTCACCCGCTGGATCGAGATCGCCCGTCCCGAGGACGGAGACGAATGGCTGCGGCTGAACGGGGCGGGAGAGAATCTCACCTGGGCGGCCGCAGACTTCGAGAACTTCGCCCAGCCGCGCCCCGAACTCGGCCCCGATTACGAGGCGGATTTCGAGAAGGCGGTCCGTCTCCTCATGGAGAACGGCTGGGGCTTCAGGCTGCACGCCACGTATGACCACACCATCCGCCGGGACCTCGAGGTGTTCGAAAAGCTGGCCGCGGAAGGGCTTTTCCCGGCCGGGAACCGGTGGCTGTTCGACCATGCGGAGACCGTCTCGCCGGACAGTCTCGACCGGGTCGCCGCCCTCGGCGGAGCCATGTCCGTGCAGAACCGGCTGTCGTTCCAGGGCGAGGCGTTCCTGCGCCGCTACGGGCCCGGCGCCGCCGCGGACGCCCCGCCGATCCGCGCCATGCTGGACCGCGGGCTGACCGTCGCCGCCGGCACGGACGCCACCCGCGTCTCCACCTACAACCCCTGGGTCGCCCTGCACTGGCTCATCAGCGGCCGCACGGTCGGTGACCTGGCGCTGCGCCCGTGGACGAACCAGGTCGACCGGCAGACCGCGCTGGAGATGTTCACCCGCGCCGGCGCCCAACTGACCGGCGAGGACGACGTCAAGGGCGTCCTGCGCCCCGGCTGCTACGCCGACCTCGCGGTGCTGTCCGAGGACTACTTCACCGCGCCCGAGCCGGTCATCCCCCACATCGAGTCGCTCCTCACGGTCACCGGCGGCCGGATCGTGTACGCCGCCGCCGAGTACGAGGGCCTCGACGAGGAACTGCCGCCCATCAGCCCCGCCTGGAGCCCGGTGGCGCACTTCGGCGGCTACCAGGCGGCCGGGCCGGGCCTCGCGGGCGCCCGGCAGGCACAGGCGCTCGGCGAGGCCGTCGCCGAGTCGGAGCGGCACCGCGAGTGGCGCGTCGGACGTGGTCTGACCCCGGACGGCGCCGACACCCCGTTCGACCCCTGCTTCGTCCTCTAGAGCTCCCGGGAGGGGCCCGGCCCCGGAGCCGCCCCTCCCGGGACACCACCCCCACCACAGGCCCCGTCCCCAGGGCGGCGCCTGCCCGACACGGACGCCCGTCCGCGTCCCACTCATGGAAAGGCACTCTCATGGTCAACATCGCCGAGGTCACCGCTGCCCCGAGCCCCGACCTGCTCACCCCGGACAACTGCGCGGTGCTGTTCGTGGACCACCAGCCGCAGATGTTCTTCGGCACCGGCAGCGGGGACCGCACCGCCATCATCAACTCCACCGTGGGCCTCGCCAAGTCCGCCAAGGCCTTCGACGTCCCGGTCGTGCTGAGCACCGTGGCCGCCGAGTCCTTCTCCGGCCCGATCATGCCGCAGCTGGCCGAGGTCTTCCCCGAGCAGAAGATCATCGACCGCACCACGATGAACGCCTGGGAGGACCTGAACTTCGTCGAGGCGGTCAAGGCGACGGGCCGCAAGAAGCTCGTCATCGCCGGTCTGTGGACCGAGGTCTGCATCGTCCTGCCGACGCTCTCCGCGCTCGCCCAGGGCTACGAGGTCTACGTCGTCACCGATGCCTCCGGCGGCGTCACCCCGCAGGCCCACGAACACGCCGTGCAGCGCATGATCCAGGCCGGCGCGGTCCCGGTCACCTGGGTGCAGGTGCTCCTGGAGCTGCAGCGCGACTGGGCCCGCACCGAGACGTACGCCGCCGTGGGCGACGTGGTCAAGGAGCACGGCGGCACCTACGGTCTCGGGATGGTCTACGCGCAGTCCATCATCGGCGCCCACGCCGCCGGCTGACCCGTCCGCGGGGTAAGACACGGGAAGGTCGGGAACAGGCAGGAACACGATGAATACTGGACTGCTGGTCCTCCGGCTGGTGGTGGGTCTCCTCATCGCCGGGCACGGAGTGCAGAAGGTGAGCTTCCACCTCGGAGGCAACGGCTTGGCCGGCGGAACCGAGGAGTTCCGCCACGACGGATTCCGCGGCGGCCGGCTGACCGCGGTCGTCGCGGGGGCCAGTCAGATCGGGGCCGGCCTGTTCCTGACCGCCGGGCTGCTCACCCCGCTGGCGGCGATGGCCGCGATGGGCGTGATGACAGTCGCCGGCACCGTCAAGTGGCGCAAGGGACTGTGGGTCCAGAACGACGGCTACGAGTACCCGCTGGTCCTCGTCGTCGTGTCCGCCGCGCTGGCCCTCACCGGGCCCGGCCGGTGGTCCCTCGACCACGCGCTGGGCGTCACGCCCTGGCCGCTCTGGGTCGCCCTCCCGGCGATCGTGCTCGGCCCGGCGAGCGGCCTGCTCACCCGGCTGGTGTTGCACCGCCCGCCGGCCGTCTCGGAAAGGAAGCAGTATGCGCAGACTGCTGAATGACGCGCTCGACACGCTGGCGCCGCGGGGAGAGCGACGTCACGGTCCGCTGCCTCCCCTGATGCTGACCCTCACGGTGGTCACCGGCCTGGTCGACGCGGTGAGCTATCTGGGGCTCGGCCACGTCTTCGTCGCCAACATGACCGGCAACGTGGTGTTCCTGGGCTTCGCGCTCGCGGGTGCAGCGAACCTCTCCGCGCTCGCCTCGGTGGTCTCGCTCGCGTCCTTCCTCCTGGGCGCGCTCGCGGGCGGCAGACTCGGAACGCGGTTCGCGACGCACCGCGGCCACCTGTTGAAGACGACCACAGCGGTGCAGACCGTCCTGGTCGCCGTCACGGTGGCGGTCGCCGCGGTGACCGACGGCCGTGTCACCACCACCGTCCAGTACACGCTGATCGTGTTCCTGGGGCTCGGCATGGGCCTGCAGAACGCGGTCGCCCGGCGCCTGGGCGTCCCGGATCTCACCACGACCGTACTGACGCTGACCCTGACGGGGCTGGCCGCCGACTCCACCCCGGCCGGCGGTTCGGCACCACGGCCCGGCCGCCGGATCCTGTCCGTGCTGGCGATGTTCCTCGGCGCCCTCGTCGGAACCGGACTGCTGCTGCACGGTCACCTCGTGCTCACCCTGGGCCTGGCGCTGCTGCTCCTCGCGCTCACCTCCGTGGTCACTCACCGCCTCTCGGCCGCCGACGCCGCCTGGACCCGGCCGGAGTCCTGAGGGCGGCCGTCCCGCAGCACCCACCTGGCGCGGCATGCCCTCCGCACTCCGTCCGCACTTCCCCGACTCCTCCCGCACTTCCCCGACTCCTCCCGCACTCCGCACCGGTCAGGACCAGCATGAGCGCCGCTCCGTCGACACCCGGCCCCTCGATGTCCGACTCCCCCTGGGCGCCGTTCGCGGCGCGCGTCTTCCGGGCGCTGTGGATCGCCCAGTTGGTCTCCAACGTCGGCAGCTGGATGCAGACGGTGGGCGCACAGTGGCTGCTCCTCGGGCACAACGCGGCTCTGGTGACTCTCGTCCAGACCGCGTCCAGCCTGCCCGTGGTCCTGCTCGCCCTGCCCTCCGGGGTGGTCGCCGACCGGTTCGACCGCCGCTCGGTGCTGCTCGTCGCGCAGTTCGCCATGCTCGCGGTCTCCGGCGCGCTGGCCGTGCTGACGTTCACGGACGCGCTCACACCGACGGCGCTGCTCGCTCTCACCTTCGTCCTGGGGTGCGGCACCGCGCTGATGGGCCCGGCCTGGCAGGCGATCCAGCCGGAACTGGTGGAACGCCGGCGGCTCGGTCAGGCGGCGGCGCTGGGCGCGGTGAACATGAACCTGGCCCGCGCGGTGGGACCGGCGCTCGGCGGGGCGGTGGTCGCGGCGGCGGGCGCGGGGTGGGTCTTCGCCTTCAACGCGGTGTCCTACCTGGGCATCGCGGCCGTCCTCGTGCTGTGGCAGCGTCCGCGGACCGCCCTGCCCACCGGGGGGAACGAGCGGCTTCCGGCCGCCCTGAACGCGGGGCGCCGCTACGTCTGGAACGCGCCCGGCGTGCGTCGGGTGCTGCTGCGCACGACCCTGTTCATCCCCGGCGGCGCCGCCCTGTGGTCGCTGCTGCCGCTGAGCGCCAGTCGCTCCCTGGGCCTCGGTTCGGGCGGATACGGGCTGTTGCTGACGGCGGTCGGCGTGGGCGCCGTGGCGGGGGCCTTCGCACTGCCGCGCATCCAGCGGGTGCTGGGCGTGAACGGCACGCTCGCCGCCGGTGCGCTGGTCTTCGCCGCGGTGCTCGCGGTGCTGGCCACGGTTCGGGCGCCCTGGCTGGTGACCGTCGCCCTCCTGCCCGCGGGCCTCGCCTGGATCGGCGTGCTGTCCACCCTGAACGCGGCGGTGCAGACGCGGCTTCCCGGCTGGGTGAGGGCGCGCGGACTCGCCGTCTACCTCCTGGTCTTCCAGGGCGGTCAGGCGCTGGCGGCACCCCTGTGGGGCGTGGTGGCCGACTGGCTCGGGCTGACGGCCGCCCTCCTGGTCGCAGGCGCCGTGATGCTGCTGAGCGCGGCCAGCGTACGGCGGTGGCCGCTGCACGACGCCGAGGGCATCGACCCCTCGTTGTCCGACCACTGGCCCGCTCCCCCGCTGGTGTTCGAACCCGGAGAGGCCGACGGCCCGGTGCTGGTATCGGTCGTCTACCGGGTCGCCCCGGACCACCGCGCCGAGTTCACGGACCGGATGAGCCATGTCGCCCGGTCCAGGCGCCGTACGGGAGCCCTCGAGTGGGGTCTCTACCAGGACGGCCACGACCCGGAGCGGTTCGTCGAGAACTACCTGGTGGCCTCCTGGGCGGAACACCTCGCCCAGCACCACAGCCGCCTCACGGTCACCGACCGCCGCCACGAGGAGCGGGCCCGCGCGCTGCTCGTCCCGGGCACCCTGCCGGAGGTCACCCACGCCTTCGCGGCCGGTTCGGGCCCCGTCGTGCCGGATCGGACGGAGCAGGCTCAGTACTCCAGTCGCAGTCGATGACGTGCGGTGCCGACCGCCGCCAGGTTGCCGGAGCGGCTGAGAAAGCCTCTACGATCCGGTTGATCACCGAACCGGGGAGGGGACATGACAGAGGGCCGCGAGACGGACGCGGTCGCCGAGAGACCGGTGGAGCTGGCCTACCGGCCGACCGTCAGCGAGTTGGCGTCCGCGCTGCGGGCACGCGCGAGGAGCACCGGCGCGGGGCGCTTTCAGCGCCGGGTGCTGGTCTGGACGGTGGCGGTCACGACCGTCGGCGCCCTGCTGTCGTCGGCCGGCTCCGGCCACCGGGACACACCGTGGCCCCTGTATGCGGGGGTCGTGGTCTTCGCCGCCTTCATGACTGCGGTGCCGTGGTTGCAGGCGCGCCGCCTCCACCGGCTCGCCGAGCGGCAGGGGGACATCCGCGGGACGGTCGACGACACCGGGATCCGGCTCACCACCGCGCACAGCTCGGTCGGCCACGACTGGCACCTCTACTCGCGCTATGCAGAGACTCCGGAGCTGTTCGTGCTTCTCAGCGCCGACAAGTCCGCCGTCGGCTTCGCCGTCCTGCCCAAGCGGGCCGTGGCGGACCCGGAGGAGGTGGACCGGCTCCGGGCGGTCCTCGACCGGCGGCTCGTGCGCGCGGACGCCGCCCGGGCGCCAGGAGGCCCGCGGAGCCGACGCCGGGCCGTCGGCCGCAGGGTCGGCTCCGTCGGACTGTTGCTGCTGGGGCTGCTGCTGTTCTTCTTCGCCTTCGCCGCCGTCCAACAGGCCGCGCACCCGGACCGCTTTCCCGGGATCCGGAACAACACCGCCCCGATGTCGGCCGTCATGCTGGGGCTGGGTGCGCTTGCGGTCGCCGGGGCTTGGTGGCTCGTACGGCGGATGGCGGCCATGCGGATCGTGACCGCCGTGCTCGCCGTCCTTGTCCTGTCGGCCGGCGGCGTCACGCTGTACCGCGTCGGGCCGATGCTCCACTGCTGGGGCTCGGACCGGATCGCCCGCGGGCCCGAGGGCGCCTACGTCTGCTACGACTTCTGAGCGGGCCACGGTCTCCGAGCGGGCCCGGGGACCATCTCTCGGTGGCGGGCTTGGGAAAACAGCGAGCTCCACGCTGGGCCGGCCGGGACAGGCTGTCGCCCATGAGCACGCGCCTGGACGCGAGGCATCGACTCGCCGGCCTCCCGCGCTGCACTACCCACAAGATCACGACCTGCGGCCGGAGTATCGGGCGCTCGGTGTCACGGGCGGGGGACGTTGCGCAGGTTGGCCCGGGCCAGGTGGACCATGCGTCCGACGCCCCCGGTCAGCACCGTGCGGCTCGCGGACAGCGCGAAGCCGCTGATCTGCTCGGCTGTGATCTTCGGCGGGACGGCCAGCGCCGCCGGGTCGGTGACGACGTCGACCAGCGCCGGTCCGTCGTGGGCGAAGGCCTCGCGCAGCGCGTCGCGCACCTCGGCGGGCTTCTGCACCCGGATGCCGCGCGCCCCGGCCGCGGTGGCGATCGCCGCGTAGTCGGTGTGCGGGTAGGTCGTGGCGTGCGGGGGCAGTCCGTCGACCATCATCTCCAGGTCGACCATGCCCAGGGAGGAGTTGTTGAAGACGACCACCTTCACCGGCAGCCCGTACTGGACGAGTGTGAGGAAGTCGCCCATGAGCATGGAGAACCCGCCGTCGCCGGAGAGGGAGACGACCTGCCGGCCGCGGTCGAGGAACTGCGCGCCGATGGCCTGGGGCAGCGCGTTGGCCATCGAGCCGTGCACGAAGGAGCCGAGGATGCGGCGGCGGCCGTTCGGTGTGAGGTAACGCGCCGCCCACACACAGCACATCCCCGTGTCCACGGTGAACACCGCGTCGTCGGCGGCCTCTTCGTCGAGCACCGAGGCCACGTACTCGGGGTGGATCGGGGTGTGCCTGTCGACGTTGCGGGTGTAGGCGTTCACTGCGCCCTCGAGCGCGTGGGCGTGCCGCTCCAGCATCCGGTCGAGGAACCGGCGCGAGTGCTTCTCCCGCACCGCCGGGATCAGGCACCGCAGGGTCTCGCGGACGTCTCCCCAGACGGCGAAGTCGAGTTGGGTGCGCCGCCCCAGCCGCTCGGGCTGCACGTCGACCTGGACGGTGCGCACATGGCGGGGCAGGAAGTCGGTGTACGGGAAGTCGGTGCCGAGGAGCAGCAGCAGGTCGCACTCGTGCATCGCCTCGTACGCGGCTCCGTAGCCGAGCAGCCCGGACATGCCGACGTCGTACGGGTTGTCGTACTGGATGTGCTCCTTGCCGCGCAGGGCATGACCCACCGGTGCCTTGACCTTCTCGGCGAGGGCCATCACCTCGGCGTGGGCGCCCGCGACGCCCCGCCCGCAGAACACCATGACGCGTTCGGCGGCGTCCACCAGCTCGGTGAGCCGGGCGATCTCCTGGTCGCTGGGGCGGATGGCGGGCAGGTCCAGGGGCATGGCGAGTTCGGGAGCGGCGTCCGGGGAGTCCTCGGCGGCGGTGTCGCCGGACAGGGCCACGACGGAGACGCCGCGCCGGCCGACGGCGTGCTGGATGGCGGTCTGCACCACGCGGGGCATCTGGCGGGGCGAGGAGATCAGCTCAGAGTAGTGGCTGCACTCGGCGAACAGCCGGTCGGGGTGCGTCTCCTGGAAGTAGCCCGTGCCGATCTCGCCGCTGGGGATGTGTGCGGCCAGGGCGAGCACCGGCGCCATCGAACGGTGGGCGTCGTACAGGCCGTTGATCAGATGGAGGTTGCCCGGTCCACAGGAGCCCGCGCAAGCGGCCAGCCGACCGGTGAGCTGGGCCTCCGCCCCGGCCGCGAACGCCGCGACCTCCTCGTGGCGGACCTGGACCCAGTCGACGGCGTCGTGCCGCCTGACCGCGTCGACCACGGGGTTCAGGCTGTCCCCGACCACGCCGTAGATACGGCGTACACCGGCCCGGGCCATCAGGTCGACGTACTGTTCGGCGATGGTCTGCTTGGCCATGGCACTCCTCGGATTCCTGCTCGGGGTCGGGCGCGGCCGCACGCGGGCACGGCGGCGCCCGCGTCGCGCCCGGACGACGTTAGTGAGCGCGGGTGAGCGGCACTTGACCGTCAGCGCACGACATCCGTTCCGGCAGCGCACCCTTGGGTGACGGGCCGGTGCCGGTCCTCGCCGGCCGTCGGGTGAAGGGGCCGCCGGCAGGGAGAACGGAGGGCCGCTGATGTCGCTGACCGCATTACGGGTCCCGCCCACCCGCCCGGTCAATTCCCGCAGAAAACGAACGCGTGCCGTTCGCAGGGAACGCCACGCGGGGAAATGCAACTGCTGTGGGACTGACGGCGGTGGAAACGGAAAGGCGAACCGAGGGCCGCCACCGTGCACTGTGGGAACAGAGTCGGTGCGCTGCTGGCACACCCGGCCGCTGTGAGCGGCGGCCGGGTGTGCGGGCCGTCAGCCCAGTTCCGTGTCCAGCCAGCGCAGGACGTCGGGGGTCACCGTGTCGGTGATGTCGGCGAACTCCTCGTGCTTCTTCAGGAATTTGGCCACATAGGGGCAGACGGGCACGATCCGCTTCCCGGAGGCGCGCACGTCGGTGAGCGCCTGCTGGACCAGCTGCGAGGCCAGGCCCTGGCCGGCGAAGGCGTCGTCGACCTCGGTGTGGTAGAAGACCCGCTGGTCACCGCGGTCGCGGTAGGCGGTCAGCCCGGCGCGCGTGCCGTCGACCAGGATCTCGTAGCGGTTCTTCGCGTCTATCCGCTCGACGACGGGAGCGGCGGAAGACTGGCTCATGTGATGCCTTTCAGGGTGGGGTTCAGTGACGCGACGGATTTCTGCGCGGCGTGATGACGGCGTTCGGCAGGGCGGGGGCAGGAAGGCGGTTTCCCGCATATCCTTCCACGACGCCGAATCGGTCCGAGGAGTTCTGCCATTCCTCCCGGGCCTTCGCAATGTCCTCGTGGCTCCGCCCGATGAAATTCCACCACATGACGATCTCCTCCTCGAAGGGAGTTCCGCCGAGCAGCACCGTCCGTGCGATGTCGTCCGACTCGTTCGTCAGCGTCAGCGTGTCGATGCCCGGATGCGCATAGCCCAACTCCGCGCGGTGCAGCAGGACGTCGGCGAGGCGGACGTCACCCTGGTCGACGAGGAGGCCGTGCTCGAAGCCGGGGTCCACGGCGAGCGTGACGGTCGCGTGGGGCTCGAGGACGATCTCGGCGCCGAGCAGGGGGCTGAAGGTCCGCACCGGCGAGGTCTCCCCGGCGAGGGAGCCCAGGAACACCCTGATCTCGGCCCCGTCGATCCGTACGGGCTCCGGGACGTGGTGCTGGAAGTCCCGTGCGGTGTCGCGATGTTCGTCCGGCAGCGCCACCCAGAGCTGGACGCCGTGCAGGATCGTGGTCCGAGGGGTGGAGACCTCGGAGTGGCTGATGCCGTACCCGCCCGTCATGAGGTTCAGCTCGCCCGGCCGTACGAACGCGTGGCTGCCCAGGCTGTCCCGGTGCTCGATCTCGCCGCTGAACAGCCAGCTCACCGTCTGCAGCCCGGTGTGGGGATGCGGGGCGACGTCCATGCCGCCCGTTGCGGAGACGTCGTCGGGTCCGTAGTGGTCCGCGAAGCACCAGGCCCCGATCAGGGTCCGGGCACGCTGCGGCAGGGTGCGCCGCACGGTCATCGCCCGCGGGCCGCCCAGGGGCACGTCCCGCGGGGTCAGTACGTCGACCCGCGGCGTCGTGGCCGGACGCTCGCCGTCCACCGATGCGCCGCACCGCAGCTCCATCGGTTTCGTTTCGACATTGCTCACCGCGGACCGCCTTTCAGCCGCCAATTTGTTCTATATTCAACTACCACGCCCGATCATAGGCGACGGCACCGCGCACACCAACAGATGAGGGAGCCCACGGCGGCCCCCGAAGGAGTCCCAGGTTGAGCACCCACACGACCGGGTCCGCGATCCAGCGGATCTTCATCGACAAGCAGAGCCCCGCCGCCCATCAGGCGTTGGTGCGGACCTCCGAAGCCGTACGGGCGGTCGCCGCCGAGGCGGGGCTCGACCGGACGCTCGTGGAACTGGTCAATCTGCGCGTGTCGCAGATCAACGGCTGCGCGTACTGCCTCAACGTACACACGAACGCCGCCCTGCGCGCGGGTGAGACCCCACAACGCCTCGGCGTGCTGGCGGCCTGGCGGGACACCGAACTGTTCACACCGGACGAACGCGCGGCGCTCGCGCTCGCCGAGGCGACCACGAACCCCGCCGACACGACCGCGCAGGAGGCCGCGTACGGCACCGCACGGGAGGTCCTCACCGACGACCAGATCTCCGCCGTGATCTGGGTGGCGGTCACCATCAACGCCTTCAACCGGGTCTCGGTCATGAGCGGGCATCCGGTACGGAACCGGTAGGCCCGGTCGACGGTCCTGGCGTGCGGTCATCTCCGGAGGAGATGACCGCCATCCCGAACCATCACGACGGATGGGGAAGCAAACGACGCGGCCGAGCGCTGACGCCCCCGTGAGAGCACCGAGGAAGCTGCTCGATCACCGCCAGGCGTCCTTCCGAGCCGGTCCTGCCGGCTCCCCGTCCCGAAGAAGGTCCCCGTGTCCCAGTCCTCCGGTGTCCGGACTCCGTCCAAGATCACCAGCGCCGCACCCGCGCACGGTGTGGCGGGCTGGCTGATCGCCTTGCTGGCCGTCGCCTCCGGCATGACGGTCGCCAACCTTTACTACGCGCAGCCGCTGCTGTCGTCCCTGCGGGACGTCTTCCACATCAGCACGGCCACCGCGGGCACGCTGATCACGCTCACCCAGGTCGGCTACGTGATCGGCATGGTCTTCCTGGTGCCGCTCGGCGACCGGCTGGAGAAGCGCGGCCTGATCACCGTCCTCCTGACGGTCACGACCCTCGCCCTGGTGGCCGCCGGCCTCGCGACCGGGTTCCCGATGCTGCTGACCGCCTCCCTGATCAGCGGTGCCACGTCCGTGGTCGCACAGATCCTGGTCCCGTTCGCGGCGAGCCTCGCCCCGGACCACGCCCGGGGCCGGATCGTGGGCCGGGTGATGAGCGGCCTGCTCACCGGCATCCTGCTCTCCCGCACCCTGAGCAGCCTGGTCTCCGACGTCGCCGGCTGGCGTGTCGTCTACCTCGGGTCCGCCGTCCTGATGGCCCTCCTGGCCGTCGCCCTGCGGGCCGCGCTGCCCAAGCACGCCCCCACCACGACCGTCCCGTACCACCACGTGCTGCGCTCCACCGCCGCACTGGTGCGCAGGCATCCCGCGCTGCTGCGCCGCGGCCTGTACCAGGCGGCGATGTTCGGCGCCTTCAGCGCCTTCTGGACCACCGTCTCCTACGTCCTGACCGGCCCCCGCTTCCACTACTCCCCCGTCGGCGTCGGCATCTTCGCCCTCGTCGGAGCCGCCGGTGCGGCCATCGCCCCGCTGGCCGGGCACTGGGCCGACCACGGACTGACCCGGCGCATGACCGGCGCCGCGTTCGCCGCCGCCGCGCTGGCCTTCGCGCTCGCCGGCTTCGGCGGGCACAGCGTCGTGCTGATCGCCCTGGCCGCGATCCTCATCGACATGGCCGTCCAGACCACCCTGATCCTCGGCCAGCACACGGTCTACCAACTCGACGCCGGCGCCCGGGCCCGCCTCAACTCGGCCTTCATCGCCACCTTCTTCCTCGGCGGCGCCCTCGGCTCCCAGCTCGGCTCGATCGCCTACCGCGCCGGCGGCTGGGGCGCGGTCAGCGTCCTCGGTGCGGCCCTGCCGGTCCTGGCACTCCTCTACTGGACCACCGAACACCGCCGCGCCCGGCGGACCCCCGACCGCGGCGCCGAGTGACGGGCGCCGCACGGCCCGAACAGAAGTGCCGCACGGGGTTCTCCTTCGGACCACACCCCGTGCGCTCCTCGGCAAGTCGCTCTCCCGGGACTGACCTACGGTGATCGGCACCATCCACCGTCAGATCCCGCGCTGACGAACTCAACCGCACGCACAGTCGCAGACAGGGGGCGGCATGAGACACCCTCTCCCCGGTACCGCGGACGAGAGGTCGGTCGCCCACAGGACCGAGATCATCGTCTCCGTGGCCGACGAACCGCCGATACCGCTCCCTGCCGAGCTCCGCTATGACATGAGCGACCCGTATGCCGTGCGCCTGTCCCTGGGCGCCCCCGACGCCCACTCCGTCGACTGGGTGTTCGCCCGCTCACTCCTCGCGGACGGTGTTCGCCGGTCCGCGGGGATCGGGGAGGTGGTGGTGATCCCGCCGCACCGGTGCCACCCGGACACGCTCCGCATCCTGCTCAGGACGCGGACCGGGGCGGCGGTCCTCGAGGTCGGGATCCGGGCGGTCACGGCCTTTCTGCGACGCGCCGACACGATGGTGCCGCCAGGGACCGAGCACCGTCACATCGACCTGGACGGCGTCGTCGCCAGGCTCACGGCCGGCAGCGAGTGACACCCCGGCGCCCCTGACCCCACCAGCCCGGCGCCCCTGGCCCCACCAGGGACTCGGTGCGCTCAGCGGCACCTCATCGTGCGCTCCCGGGCAACCCGTCCTCCGTTCCCGCGCCTAACGTCGGCCACGTATTCACGGCACCGCATCGCAGGAGGCACGTCATGACCACCGGTTCCCATCCCACGAGCAGCCAGCCGTGGCTGCATCAGAAGGGCGAGGTCATCCAGGAGTTCGGGACCGTCAAGCAGTTCCCCGTCGCGCTGTCCTACGACGCGCGCATGTACTCCTGCCAGCGCCTGAACAAGGCCCTGGCCGACACCCAGATCCTCTACAGCCTCTACAAGAAGCACCACTGGCTCCTGCGCGGCGCGACCTTCTACCAGCTGCACCTGCTCCTGGACAAGCACGCGGAGCAACAGCTGGAGCTCGTCGACACGATCGCCGAGCGGGTCCAGACCCTGGGCGGCGTCGCGGTGGGCGACCCCCGGCACGTCGCGGAGATCACCTCCATTCCGCGTCCGCCGGACGGCGTCGAGGAGGTCCCGGCCATGCTCTCCCGGCTGCTGGAAGCCCACGAGGCCATCCTCGCGGACGCGCATGACGCGGCCGCCCGGACCGCCGACCTGGGCGACGACGGCACCAACGACCTGCTGGTCTCGCAGGTGATCCGCACCGGCGAGCTACAGGCCTGGTTCCTGGCCGAGCACCTGGTCGACACCCCCCTGGTCCGCTCCTGAACGGAACGCGCCGCCCACACCGCACCGGGCGCGGCAGCCGGCCGCGTCGCGTGGGGCCCACGCCGGGGGCCCGCCCGACGAGAGACGAGCGACGAGGAGAGCGATGAACAGCCGGGGAAGCCGCTCCGGGAGCCCCGCGCTGAGCCGCATCCCCGGTCCCCGTCCCCACATGCCGATGCGGTGGGGGCGGGGGCCGGGCACCGGCATGCCGGGCCGGGACCCGAGTGAGCCGCACCGGACCGCCACGTCCCTGGAGCTCCTGTTCGACCTGTGCTTCGTCATCGCGGTGGCCCAGGCGTCCCACAGTCTGAACACGGCGGTGACCGCCGGGGACTACACCGGCGGGTGCCTGCGCTTCGCCCTGGTCTTCTTCACGATCTGGTGGGCGTGGATGAACTTCACGTGGTTCGCCTCCGCCTACGACCCGGACGACGTCCCCTACCGGTTGACGGTGCTCGTCCAGATCACCGGGTCCCTCGTTCTCGCCGCCGGCGTACCCCGGGCGTTCGCGGAAGGTGATCTGCGCGTCATCACGCTGGGATACGTGGTGCTGCGAGTGACGCTGGCCGCTCTGTGGCTGCGGGCCGCCCGGTCCGATCGGCGCCGGAGGCGGACCGCTCTGCGGTTCGCGGCCGGGGTGACGGCCTGTCAGGTCGGCTGGGTGGGGCTGCTGTTCCTTCCTGCGCCGGCGCGACTGCCCGGCATCATCGTGATGATCGTCGCGGAGGTCTCCGTCCCCGTGTGGGCGCAGTCCGCCGGTATGACGCCGTGGCACCCGCATCACATCGCCGAGCGCTACGAACTGTTCACCCTCATCGTGCTCGGTGAGTCCGTCGCGGCCGCCACCACGGCGGTACGGGACGCGTTCGACCGGCACCACAGCGCGTGGGCGCTGTACGCCCTGGCGGCGGGCGGTCTGCTCATGGTCTTCGCCATGTGGTGGCTGTACTTCGCCCGCCCGGCGCACACGCTGCTCGCCACCACGCACCAGGCCCACCGCAGGAGATTCACCTGGGCGTACGGCCACTACCTGATCTTCGCCTCGGCGACCGCCTCGGGAGCCGGGCTGGCGGCGTACGCCCAGTTGGCGACGCGGCGCACCGATGTCTCCGCCCCGGCGGCGGGCGCGGCCGTCACCGTCCCGGTGGCGATCTTCCTGATCACGGTGTGGGCCGTCCATGTCCGGCCGCACCGACGCGGTGGGCTCGAACGACTTCTGTTCCCCGCTTGCACCGTCGCGGTCCTGGCGGCCGCCTGCTCCCCGGCACCGGCGCTCGTCGCCGGACTGCTGCTGGCCGCTCTCGTCGCCGTGGTCACGGCGACCGACCGCTCCGGACGCGCGGCGCAGGTGAAGCGGTGACGCGGAGACTGTGCCCGGCGCGGCCGGTCTTCACCGTGCCGGTGCCGAATCGCTTCGGGTTTGGGCCTCCCCGGCCTGGCGCGGTGCGCGGGCGCGCCCTGCGGGAGTTGCCAGAATCCGGGCCATGTTCGCTGCTTACATCGAAGAGTTCGGCGGCCCGGAGGCGATCCGCTGCGGCCATCTGCCCGCACCCCGCCCCGGACCGACCGATGTCCTGGTGAACGTCGAGGTGACCGCCGTGAACCAGGTCGACACGTTCGTCCGCTCCGGCGCCTGGCGGACCCCGGTCCCCTGGCCGTTCGTCGTAGGCCGCGATCTGGTGGGTACGGTGGCCGAGACCTCGCCGGGAGCCCCCGGGTTCACCGTCGGCGACCGGGTGTGGTGCAACAGCATGGGGCACGCGGGACGCTCCGGCGCCGCGGCCGAACAGGTCGTGGTGCCGGCGGACCGGCTCTACCACCTGCCCGCGGGCGTCGAACCGAACTCCGCCGTGGCGGTGGCGCATCCTGCGGCCACCGCCCATCTGGCGCTGTTCACCCACGGGCGCCTGCGCTACGGAGAGACCGTGGTCGTGCTGGGCGGTGGGGGAACGTCGGCAGCGCCCTGACGCTGATGGCCGCCCGGGCGGGTGCCCGCGTCGTCGCCACCGCGAGCGCCCGTGACGCCGGGCGCGTGCGTGCGCTGGGCGCGGCGGAGGTGGTCGACCACCACGAAGCCGACGTGCTCCCGCGTCTGCGGCAGGCGTGTCCCGGGGGCGCGGATCTGTTCCTCGACACGTCGGCGGCCAACGACCTGGAGACCGCCGTGGATCTGCTCGCCCGACGCGGGCGGATCGTCGTGTTCTCCGGGATGAGGAGCCGACCGCCGCTGCCCACCGGAGCGCTCTACCTCAAGGACGGTTCGGTCACCGGGTTCACGATCTCCCACGCGACGACCGCCGAACTCGCCGAGGCCGCGGTCGGAGTCGGCCGGCTGCTCGCCGACGGCTCACTGCGTCCGCCGGCCGTCGTCACCATGCCTCTGGAGGAGGCGGCGACGGCCCACCGCCTGCTGGAGTCGGGAGACGTGCGCGGGAAGATCGTCCTGAGCGTCACATCGAAGGACGCAGCCCGGTAGACCGTCTGTCCTCACGCGGATGCGCGTTGGAAGCGCAGGGTGGCGTCGACGGTGGTCAGGCCACGCATCATGCCCATCTGGTTCCAGGTCAGACCGAACTGGGCGCGGTCCACCGTGAATGCGGCGGTGAGGGTGACCGCGTCGGGTCCGGCCTGGGTGACGGTGGCGGTGACGGTCTGCGGCCGGGTGATGCCGCGTACGGTCAGCCGACCGTGGACGGTGACGGTGTCGTCGCCACTCCGGGTGGCGTCAAGGACGTCGAAGACGATGGCGGGGAACTGGTCCGCGGCGAAGAAGTCGTCGGAACGCAGGTGCGCGTCGCGCTTGGCGTGCTTGGTGTCCAGGGAGGCGGCGTCCAGGCTGACGGTGCCCGCGGCGGTGCCGTCCGGGCGCACCTCTCCTCGGCCGGTGACCGAGGTGAAGGTGCCCTTGACGGTGACCAGGCCCCACATCGTCCTGTGCTTCAGGGCGACGGTGGAGGCGGCGGAGTCGAGCACGAAGAGGCCGGTTTCGACGGCAGCGGTGGTCATGGGGATCTCCTGACAGCGGAGGGTGGCCGGGAGGGACGGTCACCATCTCATCCAAATTTGAACAGCACCGTAGCAGGTGATTCGAATTTGGACCATCGCTCGGCGGCGAGATCGTTCAGATTTGGAACACTGTTATCCTGGAGGGCATGGCCGATCACTCCGCTCCCGCCGCCTCGTCCGACGACGCGTCGACGGACGGCAGCGACCTGCTGCCGGACGAGCTGCGCACCTACATGCGGGTGGTGGCCGCCACCGGAGCGATCGAGCAGCAGCTGCGCGCGCACGTCAAGAAGACCCTCGGGGTCTCGCACGACGAGTTCCTGGTGCTGTGCCTGCTCGCGGACCAGCCGGGCACCACGCTGCGCATGACGCGGATCGCCGAACTCCTCGGCCGCCCGAAGACACGACTGACCTACCAGGTCGGCTGCCTGCACCACATGGGTCTCGTCACCCGTGAGTCGGTCTGCGGCGACCGGCGCGGTATCGCGCTCACCCTCACGGACAAGGGCCGGCGGCTGCTCGCGGAGAACACCCCCGCCCTCACCCAGGTCCTGGTCAGCCTGATCGGCCCGGCCCAGTGCGCGGCCCTGACCGACCTGCTCGCCCAGGCGTCCCACCCCGCCGACGAAGGCGGACACGCACAGGACCCCGCCACCTAGCGCTTGGCCGTTCAGGCGCCCCCGAGGGCCCGAGGGCGGGCGGTGGAGGCGCGGACGACGAGTTCGACCGGTGGATCACTCGCGGGCGCCGGCTCCGCGTCCGGTTTCTCGATGGCCTGCACCAGAAGCCGCAGCCCCTCCCGCGCCACAGCGTCGAAGGGCTGGCGCACCGTGGTCAACGGAGGAGTCACATACGCGGAGACGGGGCTGTCGTCGAACCCGACGACACTCACGTCCTCCGGCACCCGCAGGCCCGCCTCCGCCAGCGCACGGATCAGACCGATGGCCATGTCGTCATTCGCCGCGAACACCGCCGTCACATCCCCCTCGCCGACAAGCTCACGACCCGCCGCATACCCGGACGCGGCCGACCAGTCACCCTCGACGACCGCAGGCTGATCCCTGCCACGCGCCACCAGCGCCGCACGCCACCCCTCAAGCCGGTCCCGAGCAGCAAACCACCGCCCAGGACCCGCAACGTGATGCACCGTCTGATGCCCCAGATCAAGCAGATGCTCCGTGGCCGCACACGCCAGCAACTGCGCCCCCACCCCCGCGGCCACCACCCGGGGACCGCCGAACGCGGCGGGCGCACCAAGGACGAGAACCGGCACATCGACACCCACCGAGACCTCACCCTCGTCGATGGGCTCGGAAACCACGATGCCGTCCACACCCTGCTCGAGCAGCGACTCCACCGCCCCCGCGACTCCCCCAGCCTCACCCTCCAGCGTGTTCACCACCCGAAGCGCATAGCCCGCATCCCGCGCGGCACGCTCGATACCGATGAGCAGCGAGGCAGGACCGTACAAGGCCGTACCCAACGCGACCACACCGATGGACCGGGTCCGCCCGGAGGCCAGCGCCCGGGCCGCACCGTTCACCCGGTAACCGAGCCCCTCCGCGGCCTCGAGCACCCGCCGACGCACCTCGGCCGAGACATACCGCTCACCATTGAAGACCCGGGACACCGTCTTCTGCGACACACCCGCCAGACGCGCCACATCCACACTCCGCGGCGCGGCAGGACCCGCACCCCGCCCTCCCACTCGCGTCATGACGTCTCCGATTTCCCCGGCGGCGTGATCCTACCCGGTCGGCCGTATGACGGCGCCGTCATGATTGCGTCATCACCTGCACGCGCCCGGATCGGACGGGTCACCCGGCGCCATTGCCGCGCCCCGCCGGGGTGAACACCCATATGGGTGACTTGTCACTCACCCCACCGGGGTACGGAACGAGGAATACTGCCCTGTTCAGCGCCACTGTCGTTTCGTGGCGATCGAATACGAGTGGCAACTTGAGTATGTCCGACACAAACTGAAGCGCGTGGAGCCGTGATCAGATAAGAGTGCGCGACACCGTGGCTTCCGGATTGCTCGGTCCGGGCACTGCCGAGCACGGAAGACACCGGACCGGTCACCTGTGGTCGGTGGTTGTCGGATTTCCTCAAGGAGCTTGAATGGTAGACAAGTCTGCCGAGGCGCTCGTCCTCGGTCAGGACGAACCCGCGATCGCCCGGCGCGGCGGCGCCGGCCCGGCGAGGGACACCGAGAGGAAATTCGCCGAAGTCCTGGCCGATGTCGTCGACGTCGACATCGAAAGCGTATCGTCCGACAGTCATTTTTTCGAGGATCTCGGTGCCAATTCATTGGTGATGGCGCAATTCTGCGCACGGGTCAGGAAGCGCCCGGACCTTCCGTCCGTCTCGATGAAGGACATCTACCGCAACCCCACGGTCCGCTCTCTGGCGGCGGCCCTCGTGGACGCCGTACCGGCTCCCTCCGACTCCCCCACGCCGGCGACACCACCGGCACGGACGCCGGCTCCGGCTCCGGCTCCGGCTCCGGCTCCGGCTCCGGCTCCGGCTCCGGCTCCGGGGAGTACGCCGCGTTACGTCCTCTGCGGCGCACTCCAGTTGCTGTTCTTCCTGGGCTACTCCTTCGTCACCGGACTCGTCGCGGCCAAGGGCTACGACTGGGTCTCCGACGGTTCGGGCGTGGCCGACGTCTATCTCCGCTCGGTCGTCTTCGGCGGCCTCGGCTTCCTGACCCTGTGCGCGTTCCCGATCGTCGCCAAATGGGTTCTCATCGGTCGCTGGAAGCCCCGTGAGTTCCCCGTCTGGAGCCTGACCTACCTACGCTTCTGGATCGTCAAGGCGCTGCTCCACGCCAATCCGATGATCCTCTTCGTCGGGAATCCGCTGTACGTCGTGTACCTGCGGGCGCTCGGCGCACGGATCGGCAAGGGCGTCACGATCCTCTCCCGGTCCGTGCCGGTCTGCACCGACCTGCTCACGATCGGCGCCGGATCCGTGATCCGCAAGGACGCCTTTCTCCTCTGCTACCGGGCGCACGCCGGACGCATCCAGACCGGCCGCATCACGCTCGGCCGGGACGTGTACATCGGCTCGAAGACCGTGCTCGACATCGACACGTCGATGGGCGACGGAGCCCAGCTCGGCCACGCGTCCGCCCTGTACCGCGGGCAGACCGTCCCGGCGGGCGAGCGCCATCACGGGTCACCGGCCCAGCGCACGGACATCGACCACGTCAGGGTCGCGCCGGCCAGGTGCGGCACGCCGCGCCGGGCCTGGTTCGCCCTCGTCAGCCTGCTCCAGCTGTTTCTGCTGTACATCCCGCTGGCGGTCGGCGGTCTGTACATGCTCTTCACCTGGATCCCCGTGCTCGACGACCGGCTGAACCCGGACGACGTCGGCATCCTGACGACGGAGTTCGCCGTCGACACGCTGCTGCTGTCACTGGGGCTGTTCTTCGGTTTCGTCGTGGTGGGTCTCGCCGCCTTGTTCACCGTGCCGCGTCTGCTGCACCTGGCCGTCAAGCCCGACAAGGTGTATCCGCTCTACGGCTTCCAGTACGCGGCGTTCCGGGCGGTCTCCGGTATGACGAACATCAAGTTCTTCGCTTGGCTGTTCGGTGACAGTTCCTACATCGTCCCTTACCTGCTCGGCCTCGGATACAACCTGTCCCGTGTCGAGCAGACCGGGTCGAACTTCGGCACCGAAGTACAGCACGAGACCCCGTACATGGCGACGGTCGGCAGCGGCACAATGGTGGCCGACGGGCTCTCCATCCTCAATGCGGACTTCTCCAGTACGTCCTTCCGGGTGTCCCGGGCGTCGATCGGCGCGCGCAACTTCCTCGGAAACAACATCGTGTATCCGGCGGGGGCGAGAACGGGCGACAACTGTCTGCTCGCCACGAAGGTCATGGTCCCGCTCGACGGAGAAGTCCGCGAAGGCGTCGGACTGCTCGGCTCCCCCTGTTTCGAGATTCCGCGGACGGTGGAGCGCGACACACGGTTCGACCATCTCAGAACCGGGGAAGAGCTGCGTCGCCGACTGTCCGCCAAGAACCGCTACAACCTCCGCTCGATGGCGCTGTTCCTGTTCGTGCGCTGGCTGCACACCTTTGTGCTCACGGCGATCGCTCTCGCCTCCGTCGACCTGTACGGAGTGCTGGGGTACGTGGTGATCTCCGGTTATCTGGCACTCACGCTCGCGTTCACCGCGTTCTATTGGGTTTTGGTGGAGCGTTGCTTCACGTTGTTCCGTCCGCTCCGTCCCCAGTTGTGCTCCATCTACGACCCGAATTTCTGGTACCAGGAGCGCCTGTGGAAGGTGCCGTCCGCACACCTCAACGTCTTCAACGGAACCCCCTTCAAGAACGTGATCTGGCGGCTGCTGGGGGTGCGCATCGGGCGCAGGGTCTTCGACGACGGCTTGTATGTGACGGACCGGATGCTCGCCGCCATCGGCGACGACTGCACGCTCAACGCCGGCTCCAAGGTCCAGTGCCATTCGCAGGAGGACGGCACCTTCAAGTCCGACCACTCCGCGCTCGGTGCCGGCTGCACCCTCGGGGTCGGCGCCCATGTGCACTACGGCGTGACGGTGGGCGACGGCGCCGTCCTGGCTCCCGACTCCTTCCTCATGAAGGGCGAGGAAGTCCCCCCGAACGCCCTGTGGGGCGGGAACCCAGCCGTCGAGTTGTCCCCTGCGCCGGGCGACGGCAGCGGATCGACGACGGCGACAGGCACGCCCTCGGCGACCGGCGCCGCCACGACGGCGAGTTGAGGAACTTCAGGAAGACCGATCGATGGGAGCGCTCGTGGAAGCGGACCGGGAGTACTGGCGCGGCGTGCTGACCGCCGGTGGTTTCACCGCGGTACCCCGCTGGGTGCGGGAGCCGGTGGCGGGTACGGCCGAGCAGGAGACGGTACTGCCGGACGACATCGCCGCAGCGGTGCGCGGGCTGGCGGACGTGCTGCGGGTGCCGGTGAGTTCCGTGCTGCTGGCGGCGCACGCCAAGGTGCTGGCCGCGCTGTCGGGTGAGCGCGAGGTGGTGACGGGCTACGCCGCCGGAGCGGCGGGCGGGCCGCTGCCGTGCCGTCTGACGGTCGCCCCCGGGTCGTGGCGCGAACTGGTGCTCGACGCCCACCGCGTCGAGGCCGAGGTGCTGGCTCACGGGGACTTCCCGGTGGACGCGCTGCGCCGGGAGCTGGGGCTCTCCGAGCCGTCGTACGAGGTCGTGTTCGACCCCACGGGCGCCGGGCACGGGTCGTTCGACGACGCCGTGCTGGGCGTGGGCTTCAGTGACCGGGGCGGGCGGCCGGTGGTGCGGGTGCGGTACCGGACGGACGTCCTGGACGCCGAGTGCGCGGCCCGGATCGGCGGCTACCACCTGACCGCGCTGCGGCTGATCGCGGCCGACCCGGACGCCGGGCACGCGCGGCAGAGCCTGCTGTCGGCGGAGGAGATGCTGTACCAGCTCGAAGGACTGGCCGGACCGCACCGGCCCCTGCCCGACATCCGGGCGCACGAGCTGTTCGAGCAGCGGGTGCGGGCCCACCCCGAGGCGGTGGCCGCAGTGCACGGCGACCGCCAGTGGACGTACGCGGAGCTGAACGCGCGCGCGAACCGGCTCGCACGGGCCCTTCTGGCTCGTGGACTCGGCCGGGAGGACGTCGTGGCGGTGGTCACCGAACGCGACCTCGACTGGCTGGCGTCGGTGTTGGCGGTGTTCAAGGCCGGAGGCGCCTACCTGCCCATCGAGCCTCACTTCCCGGCGGGCCGTATCGGGACGACGTTGTCGCGCGCCGGATGCCGGCTGGTGCTCACCGAGTCCGGCAGCACCCACACCCTCGACCAGGCCCTCGCCACACTGCCGGGCGTCGAGAAGCTGCCGGTCGAGACGGCGTACGCGGAGGAGCACGCCGAGGACGACCTCGGCGTCAAGGTGAGCGCCGACCAGCTCGCGTACATCTACTTCACCTCCGGCTCCACCGGCGAGCCCAAGGGGGCGATGTGCGAGCACGCGGGCATGCTCAACCACCTCCACGCCAAGATCGAGGATCTGGGGATCGGCCAGGGGCGGGTGGTGGCGCAGACGGCCCCGCAGTGCTTCGACATCTCGCTGTGGCAGTTGCTGTCCGCGCTGCTGGTCGGCGGGCGGACGCTGCTGGTCGAGCAGGACGTGGTCGTGGATGTGGAGCGGTTCGTCGACACCCTGGTCCGCGGCCGGGTCGGGGTGGTCCAGGTCGTGCCCTCCTATCTGGAGGTGGTGGTGTCGTACCTGGAACGGCATCCCCGCGAGCTGCCGGACCTGACGTGTGTGTCGGTCACCGGTGAAGCCCTGAAACGGGAGCTGGTGCAGCGCTGGTTCGCGATCCAGCCGGGCATCGGACTGCTCAACGCCTACGGGCTGACCGAGACCTCGGACGACACCAACCACGAGGTCCTTCACCGGGTGCCCGAACGGGTACTGCTCGGGCGTCCCGTCAGCAACGTGCGCGTCTACGTCGTCGACGAGCATCTGTCGCTGGTGCCGCTGGGCGCCCCCGGGGTGATCGCGTTCTCCGGGGTGTGCGTGGGGCGGGGGTACGTCAACGATCCCGAGCGGACCCGCCAGGCGTACCTGCGGGATCCGTACCGGCCCGGCGAGCGCCTCTACCTCGGAGGTGACTGGGGGCGCTGGCATCCCGACGGCAAGCTGGAGTTCCTGGGCCGCCGGGACAACCAGGTCAAGATCCGCGGTTTCCGCATCGAGATCGGCGAGATCGAGAACACGCTGCTGCGCGTGCCCGGGGTGCGCGACGGAGCGGTGGTCACCGCCGAACTGGCCGGTGGCAGCACGCACCTGATCGCCTTCCACACCGGCCGGCACCTGGAGGCGGAGGCGCTGCGCGAGGCGCTGGGCGCCGTCCTGCCCGCCTACATGGTCCCGACAGCCTTCCACTGGCAGGACAGCCTGCCGCTGACCGCCAACGGCAAGATCGACCGGAAGGCCCTGACCGCGCTGGCGGAACGGACCGAGCCGGCCGCGGACGCCGACCGGGTCGGGGAGGAGGACCGTGCCCCGTGCACCCCGACCGAGCGGAAACTGGCGGCGGCCTGGGCCGAGCTGCTGGGCGTCCCCGAGCACCGGATCGGCCGGCAGGACCACTTCTTCGACTCCGGCGGAACCTCCCTGTCGGCGGTCAAGCTCACCATCGCCCTGGACCGCGCGGTGTCCCTGAAGGACATCACCCGGCACCCGGTGCTCGCCGACCTCGCCGCCCTCCTGGACGGCACCGCCCCCCAGCGCCCGGAGCTGCTGCAACCGCTGTCGCAGCCGGACGGTGTGCCGCAGTGCGCCCTGGTCTGCTTCCCGTACGCGGGCGGCAACGCGGTCAACTTCCGTCCGATGGCCGGTGCCCTGGCGGACGGCGGGCCCGCGGTGTACGCCGTCGAACTGCCCGGTCACGACCTGGCTGCCACCAGTGAGCCGTTCGCGCCGATCGGCCAGGTGGCCGAGCAGGTCGTCGCCGAGCTCGCCGGGCGTGGCCTGACCAGGGTCATGCTGTGGGGCCACTCCTCGGGCACCGCGCTGGCGCTGGAGACGGCGAGGAGACTGCGGGAGCGCGGAGTGGACGTGCCACGGGTGTTCCTCGGTGCCCAGCTGCTCGGCACAGCGGCCGAGCGGCGAGCCGCCGTCGCCGAGCTGACGCAGCGGAGCAACGCCGAGATCGCCGCCCGACTGAGCGCGGACAGCGGCTACACCGAGCTGGATGAGCTGAGCGCACCGCACGCCGAACACGTCGGCGCCGCCTACCGGCACGACTGCATCGCTGCGCACCACTACTTCGCCGACGCGCTGGAAGCCCCGCCCCCGGTGCGGCTGTCCGCGCCCGTCACCGTGGTCGTCGCCGCCGACGACCCGAACACGGCGGACCACCGCGACCGGTACCGCGACTGGCAGCTGCTGGCCGAACACGTGGAGCTGCGGGAACTGCCCGACGGCGGCCACTACTTCCCGCGCACCCGCCCGGACGCGGCGGCAGGTGCCGTTCTGGGCGCGACCGAACTGCTCTCCTCGTCATGAGTCCCTGTCTCTCCGTCAGACCTCACGTCCCCTGTCAGCCCCCGCCTCTCCATCAGCCTCCATGCGGGGCAACGAAAGGAAGAACTGAGATGTCGTCATCGTCCCTGGCCTCACTGCCCGAAGTGGCACTGCAGCCGGGCAAACCGCCGATCCTGCGCATCGAGGCCCCCGGTGACGCGGTGAGCTGGGCGGCCGAGAACCGGGAAGCGCTGCGCGCGCGGGTCGCCGAGCACGGCGCACTGCTCGTCCGAGGCCTGGGGCTGAAGGAGACGGAGCGGGTCGGCGCCGTCTTCACCGCGCTGGCCGGGGAGCTGATGACGGAGCGGGAGGCCTTCGCGCCCCGGCAGACCCACGGCCCCCGGCTGTACTCCTCCGCGACCTGGCCGGCCAACCAGCCGATGTGCATGCACCACGAGCTGAGCTACACCCTCCAGTGCCCCGGCCTGATGCTGTTCGCGTGCCTGACCGCGCCCGATCAGGGCGGGGCGACCGCGGTGGCAGACGCGGAAGAGGTACTGCGGGCACTGCCCGACGAGATCAGCGAGCGGTTCGAGCGTGAGGGCTGGCTGCTCACCCGCAGCTACAACGACGAGATCGGGGCGTCCCTGACCGAGTCGTTCGGCACCGAGGACCGGGCCGCCATCGAGCGTTACTGCCGCGAGAACGCCATCGACACCGACTGGCTGCCCGACGGCTCGCTGCGCACCCGGCAGCGGCGCGCCGCCGTGGTGCGGCACCCGGTGACCGGACGGCGCTGCTGGTTCAACCAGATCGCCTTCCTCAACGAATGGACGCTCGCGCCGGAGGTGCGGGAGTACCTGGTGGACGAGTACGGGGAGGACGGGCTGCCGTTCAACACCCGCTTCGGAGACGGCAGTCCCATCGGAGAGGACATCGTCGACCTGCTCAACACCACCTATGAGCAGCACACGCGTCGCGAGCCCTGGCAGGCGGGCGACGTGATGCTGGTCGACAACATCCGCACCGCACACAGCAGGGAGGCCTACTCCGGGGACCGCCAGGTGCTGGTCGCCATGGCCGAGCCGCGCCGCGTGGCCGACTGCTGCCCGAGCCCGGAGGTGACCCGGCGATGACCGTTCTGTCGTCCCCCGCCGCCCAGCCCACGCCCGACCACACGGCAACGCCCACCTTCGCGGTGATTCCCGGCGCGCAGGTGAGGCAGGCACTCGACGGGCGCGAACAGCAGGTCGTGGACCTGGTCGAGGCCACCTACCGGCTGCACGGCGCCGGGGACTCGGTCAATCCCCCGTCCTACTTCCTGCGCTTCCCCGACCGCCCGTCCTCCCGGATCATCGCGCTGCCGGCCTCCATCGGCGGGCTGAACCGTGTGGACGGCATGAAGTGGATCTCCAGCTTCCCGGCCAACGTCTCGTCCGGGCTGCCCCGGGCCTCCGCGGTGCTCATCCTCAACGACCACGAGACCGGCTATCCGTTCGCCTGCCTGGAGAGTTCCATCATCAGCGCCACCAGGACCGCGGCGTCCGCGGCACTGGCGGCCGACCGGCTCAGCCGCGGCCGGTCCCGCCCGAGGCGGGTCGGCTTCTTCGGCACCGGCCTGATCGCCCGCTACATCCACACCTTCCTGGCGGGCACCGGCTGGACCTTCGACACGATCGGCCTGCACGACCTGTCCGCCGACAGCACGGCCGGCTTCCGCGGTTACCTGGAGCAGGCGGACGTGACCGGCGAGGTCACGGTCCACGACAGCGCCGAGGCGCTGATCCGCTCGAGCGACCTGGTCGTCTTCGCCACCGTCGCCGGTAAGCCACACGTCACCGAGCCGGCCTGGTTCGCGCACCACCCCCTGGTGCTGCACGTGTCCCTGCGCGACCTCGCCCCCGAGGTCCTGCTCGCGTCCGCCAACGTCGTCGATGACGTCGAGCACTGTCTGAAAGCCGACACCTCCCCCCATCTGACCGAGCAGCTCACGGGCGGCCGCGACTTCCTCGACGGCACCCTCGACGACGTCATGACCGGACGGGTGACCCTGCCGGACGACCGGACGGTGATCTTCTCGCCGTTCGGACTCGGCGTCCTCGACCTCGCCGTCGGCAAGTACGTCTACGACGAAGTGGCGCGCTCCGGACACCTCCACCTCATCGACCACTTCTTCCACGATCTGCGCCGCTACGGCTGAAGGCATCCCTCAGCCCTGGCATCAGGAGGCCACCGTGCCTGTCATCTCCGCTCCCCATGCCTTCAACGAGAGCCAGCTGTACGTCGACCTGCGGTCGATCTTCGGCCGCCCCCTCTACCTGAAGTGCGAGGGCTTCAACTTCGCCGGTTCGATCAAGTTGAAGGCCGCGACCGAGATGGTCGAAGCCGCCGAGAGGGACGGCCTCCTGACGCCGGATTCGATACTGGTCGAGTCCTCGTCGGGGAACCTGGGCGTGGCGCTCAGCATGATCGCCGCGAGCAAGGGCTACCGGTTTCTGTGTGTGACGGACTCCCGTTGCAACCTGTCGACCAGGCTGCTGATGGAGGCCCTGGGCAGCAAGGTGCACATCATCTCCGACCTGGACGCCAACGGCGGGTTCCTCGGCGCGCGGATCGAGTACGTCCGCGCGTTGTGCGACACCGACGACCGGTACGTGTGGCTCAGCCAGTACACCAACCCGGGCAACTGGCGTGCGCACTACCGCAAGACGGCTCCGGAGATCGCCTCCCAGTTCCCGCGCCTTGACGTGCTGTTCGTCGGGGCGGGCACCACCGGGACGCTGATGGGCTGCGCGCGCTACTTCCGCCAGTGGCACCGGCCGGTGCACATCGTCGCGGTGGACGCCGTGGGATCGGTGGCCTTCGGCGGCGAGCCGGGCCGCCGGATGATCCCGGGCCTCGGCATGAGCATGCGCCCGCCGCTGCTCGACGAGTCGTACGTCGACGAGGTGATCCGGGTCGAGGAGGCGGACACCATCCGTGCCTGCCACCGGCTGGCCCGGCGCGGGTTCCTCTTCGGAGGCTCCACCGGGACGGTGGTCAGCGGCGCCTTGGACTGGCTGTCCCGGCACGACACCCGGGACCTCACCGCGGTCGCCATCGCGCCGGACCTCGGCGAGCGCTATCTCGACACCATCTACCAGGCCAACTGGCTGCACGACCTGTATGGGGAACACATACTCGACTCCGAGGAGATGGCGACCGGTTCCCGCAAGAGTCCGGAGACCATGACGCGGACGACGGGCCGCCGACCGAAGTCGTAGCACGGCACGTCAGCGGCGCCCGCCGCCCCGGTGGGACTGTCGGCGCCGCTGCCGGACCGGGGGTGTCGTGCGGACTGCCCCCGGACGGCGGGCGGAGAGGCCCCGGGGCCGGTGCTCAGTCGGAGGCGCCGGCGGCCACCGGTTCCCGCGTCCGCAGGTGGTAGACGCGGAAGGCCCGCCCGATGACCGGCTGGGCGACGTTGCGCACCTTGACGCCGCCGGTGGTCATGCCGTGTTCCGTGCCGGCGTGCGCGTGCCCGTGCACCGCGAGGTCCGCGCCGGCCGTGTCGATCGCCTCGGCGAGCAGGTAGGTCCCGAGGAACGGATAGATCTCCAGGGGTTCGCCGGCCAGGGTCTCCGGCACGGGCGAATAGTGGGTGAGGGCGATCCGGGCGTCGCAGCCCTGCCCGTCCAGCTCCTCCAGCGCCTTGCGCAGGGCGTCGGCCGAGCGGCGCGAGGTCCGCACGAACTCCTTCATCAACGGCTCGCCGAACTCCCCGGCGCTGCGGCCGACGAATCCACCGCAGAACCCCTTGGTGCCGGCCACGCCGACGCGCGAGCCTCCGGCCTCCACGACGGTCCCTTCTCCCTCGAGGACCCGCACCCCGGCGTCCCGGAGGATGGCGGTGACCTCGTCCGGACGCTCGTCGTGGTGGTCGTGGTTGCCGAGCACCGCCACGACCGGGACCGTGAGGTCCTGGACCTCCCGGGCCACCACGCGGGCCTCCTCCGGCGTGCCGTGGCGGGTGAGGTCCCCGGCCAGCAGCAGCAGGTCCGCGCACTCGGGCAGGGACTCGAACGCCGGCCGCAGCACTCCCTGGCTGTCGGCTCCCATGTGGATGTCCCCGACGGCTGCCACGCGGATCATGTGAGCTCCTCCGCACGGTCGGGGGACGAGGTGTCCGCGACCACGATGTCGTAGTGGACCGGGATGCCGGCCAGTTCCTCGCGGACCATGCCGAGGATTTCGTCACGGCACTGAGCGGAGGCGACCGTGCCGGTCAGCAGCACCGCCTCGCCGCGCACCTCGACCCGCACCCCCAGCTCACCGGGGTGCCCCCCGGCCAGGTGCTCCAGGAGGTGGGCGACGCGGTACTCCGTGTTCAGAGCGGGGGCGGCACCGGGTGGTGCCTGCTCTCCGCCGTGCTGGGTCATGGTGCCTCCTTGCGCGGAGAGATGACGTTCAGACGTTCGAGGAGGAAGAAGAAGGCGGCGGGCATGGGTTCGTCGCCGCAGTCCTGCCGCACCCGCTCCCAGTCGACCTTCTCGCGCAGCGCGCGGGCGACGGGCAGCACCGCGCCGAAGTCGCAGTGGTGCTCGGAGAAGGCGGCGATCAGACTCCACAGCAGGTCGGTCGGGGACAGCACGGGCATGCGCACCGAGGCGACGGAGAGCTCCTGCGCCCGGGAGAGCATGTCCGTGGTGACGGGCCGGTGCGCCAGCTCGAAGATGACGTCGATGTCCTGGTCGAAGCACTTGGCCTTGAGCAGCCAGTCCTCCGGCGGCCGGTAGACGGTCAGACCGGCTTCGCTCAGCGTGTCCGCCACCGCTTCGGCGTCCTCGGGCCGCACGCAGAAGTCGGCGTCGTGCTGCAGGTTCTGGCTGCCGCCGTGGGCGTAGACGGCCACGCTCCCGGCCAGCGCGAACGCGTGCCCCTTGCCTTTGAGCACGGCGCCGACCCGTTTGGTCGCCTCGAGGATCGCCTGGTGGCGGTCGTGCGGTAGTTGCCGCCCCGGCTCCGGGCCGGACCGCTCGGAATTCGTCGTCGCCGGACGCAGTTCACGCACCTCCGATCGCCGGGCAGGGGTCGCGTGATCCCCGTGCTGTGTCATGGCCACTCCATTGCCGTCCCGGGCGGTGCCCGGTGCCGTCGCTGCCGGGCAGCCCTTCCGTGCCCGTCTGAGTACCCGGTCCTCCCCTCTCGACACAGGGCCGTCCGCGCCGCCCTCCGCCAGGCTCCGGGCCGATGGGTCACAGCCGGACGACGACCAGGGCGATGTCGTCACGGGCTCCGCCGGCCACACCCAACCAGGCCAGCAGGGCGTCGGCGAGGCGTTCCGGGCTGAGGGAGCACTGGCGGCACAGGACGTCCCTCAGGCGGTTCAGGCCCGCTTCTATGCTCTGGTCGCGGCGTTCGATCAGCCCGTCGGTGTAGAGGACGAGCGTGTCGCCGGGGAGGTAGGTCTGACCGGCCTGCGGCCGGGGCACATGCTGGAGCCGGGCGCCCAGCGGTGGGTCGGTGGCCCGGTCCAGCATCTCGCAGGAGCCGTCCTGATGGACCAGAACCGGCGGCGGGTGACCCGCACTGCTGTAGATGAGCAACTGGCTGCGGGGCTCCACCATCACCTTGACGGCGGTGGTGTTGAGCGCGCCCTCGACGGAGCGGGCGTACAGGCCCAGCACCTCGAGGGCCTGGGCGGGCCGCTCCAGGGCACGGGTTGCCGCGCTGAGCGCGCTGCGGAGCATGCCCATGACGGCGGCGGCCTCCAGGCCGTGGCCGACGACGTCGCCGACGGCCACCGCGAAGCGGTCGTCGGGCAGGTCGACCAGGTCGTACCAGTCGCCGCACACGTTCAGCGATCCGGTGGCGGGCAGGTAGCGCACGGCGACGTTCTCGTGGTGGGCGAGGTCGGGGGACTGGAGCATGGCCTCCTGCAGGGTGAGGGCCACCACGCGCTCCCGCCGGTGCGCCTGGCGCAGCTCCTCGTTCAGCCGCTGCAGTTCGCGCGCCCGCGCGTACAGCTCGGCCTCCAGAGCCTCGCGCTCGCTCAGCTTGTTCGACAGCCGCCAGTCGCCCGTGCCGTGGGTCTGGACGTACGCGGTCACGTCCTCCACCCGGTGGATGATCGAGCCCACGCTGCCGTCCGACCGGAGGATCGGCGTGTTGATCGGGGACCACCACCGCTCCTCGAAGACCCCGGGGCGGCCCATGATCGGGATGTCGTACTTCTGCAGAGCCATGGTGTCGGGCTGTCTGCTGATCAGGACCCGGTGCAGCGAGGCGTTCAGGTTCCGCACCCCGTCGGCGCCGGGGTCGTTCGGGTTGTCGGGGAAGGCGTCGAAGACGTGCCGTCCGATCAGGTCCTCGCGGGTCCGCCTGGTCGCGTCCAGGTATGCCTGGTTGACCTCCAGGATGACCAGGTCGGTTCCCAGCACCAGGTAGGGGCTCGGTGTGGCGGCGAACAGGGCCGCGTAGTCGATGTCCGGCATCGTCACCGTCTCCCTTCCCGCCCCTCCCCTGGTGCCCGCTCCTCCCCTGGTGCCCGCTCCTCAACGCTACGGTCACGGCAGACCGGACGCCCACCGCGACGGCTCCCGGCCCCCCGGGGAACACCTCCGCTCCTAGGCCACGGCCTCCGCCGCGGTGTCCGGCCGGTTCTGCCCCGCTGTCTCCGTCCGCGTCCCCGTTCGCGGCTCCATCGGCGGGACCGTCCTGTCGAACTGGGTCCGGTACAGCTCCGCGTACCGGCCGCCCGCCGCGAGGAGCTGCTCGTGCGTGCCCCGCTCCACGACCCGCCCGGACTCGACCACGAGGATCAGGTCGGCGGCCCGCACGGTGGACAGGCGGTGGGCGATGACGACGGCGGTGCGGCCCTCGAGCGCCTCCGTCAGGGCCTCCTGGACGGCCGCCTCGGAGGTGTTGTCCAGGTGGGCGGTGGCCTCGTCGAGGATGACGACGCGCTGCCGGGCCAGCAGCAGGCGCGCGATGGTCAGACGCTGGCGCTCGCCGCCGGAGAGGCGGTAGCCGCGCTCGCCGACGACCGTGTCGAGCCCGTCGGGCAGGGAGCGTACGAGGTCGTCGAGGCGGGCCCGGCGCAGCACGTCCCACAGCTCCTCCTCCGTGGCGTCCGGGCGGGCCAGCAGCAGGTTGGCGCGGACCGTGTCGTGGAACAGGTGGCCGTCCTGCGTGACCATGCCGAGGGTCGCGCGCAGCGACGCGGCGCTGAGGTCGCGGACGTCGACGCCGCCGACGCGGACGGCGCCCTCGTCCACGTCGTAGAGCCGGGGCAGCAGGGCGGCGATGGTCGACTTGCCGGCGCCGGAGGAGCCCACGAGGGCGACGGTCTGCCCCGGTTCGGCGCGGAAGGAGACACCGTGCAGGACGTCGGCGCCGCCGCGCGTGTCGAGGGTCGCCACCTCCTCCAGGGAGGCGAGGGAGACCTTGTCGGCAGCCGGGTAGGCGAAGCGGACGCCCTCGAACTCCACCGCCACCGGTCCGTCGGGGACCTTGCGGGCGTCCGGCCTGTCCTCGATGAGCGGCTGGAGGTCCAGCACCTCGAAGACGCGCTCGAAGCTGACGAGGGCGCTCATGACCTCGACGCGTGCCCCGGCGAGAGAGGTGAGCGGCGCGTAGAGCCTGGTGAGAAGCAGGGCGAGGGAGACGATCGAGCCCGCCTGAAGGGAACCGCGCAGGGCGAACCAGCCGCCGAGGCCGTATACGAGGGCGAGTGCCAGGGCCGAGACGAGGGTGAGCGCGGTGATGAACGCGGACTGCGCCATCGCCGTACGCACCCCGATGTCCCGCACCCGCCGGGCCCGCGCCGCGAACTCGGCGGACTCCTCCGCGGGCCGCCCGAAGAGCTTCACCAGCGTGGCGCCCGGCGCGGAGAACCGCTCGGTCATCCGGGTGCCCATGGCGGCGTTCAGGCCCGCGGCCTCCCGCTGCAACCGGGCCATGCGGCGGCCCGTCCGCCGGGCCGGGACCACGAAGACCGGCAGCAGCACCAGCGCGAGCAGGGTTATCTGCCAGGACAGGGTCAGCATCACGGCGAGCGTGAGCAGCAGCGTGACCACGTTGCCGACGACCCCGGACAGCGTGTTGCTGAAGGCCCGCTGGGCACCGATGACGTCGTTGTTGAGACGACTGACGAGCGCTCCCGTACGAGTACGTGTGAAGAACGCGACCGGCATGCGCTGCACATGATCGAACACAGCCGTCCGCAGATCGAGGATGAGACCCTCGCCGAGCGTGGCCGAAAGCCAGCGGCCGAGGATCCCGAGCGCCGCCTCGGCGAGCGCGATGAGGGCGATGAGAGTCGACAGCCGTACGACCGTGCCGCGGTCGCCGTGCGACACGATCGCGTCGACGACGCGGCCGGCCAGCACGGGCGTGGCGACGGCGAGCAGTGCGGTCAGCACGCTCACCACGACGAACTGCGCGATACGGCGCCGGTGCGGGCGCGCGAACGCGCCGATGCGGCGCAGCGTGGCGCGGGCGAAGGGGCGGTGTTCCGCCTGCGCGGTCATGACGCTGTGCAGCTGCTGCCAGGCGGTGGTCTCCATGCTCATGGGAATGACGGTAGAACCTCGAGCTTCGTTGAGGTCAATGAGCGGTGTGTGAGCCCTCCCGTGCCTTGCCCGGCGTGTCAGCCGCCGTCCTCGCGCACGCAACCTCGTGTTGGTGCGGTGCGGAGACCCTCTGCGGGTGTGACTGTCCTGCGTCTCCCCCAGGGACTCCCCAGACGTGTTCCGGTCCGCCAGGTGCTCTGCCTGCTCCCGCTCGTCGTTGTGACCGTGGTCGCTGTGCGGCACCGCTCGGTGCTCGCGGAGGGCTTCGGCCATCTCCGGGCGGCCGAGTGGCCGTGGCTGGTGGCCGCCGTCGGCGCCACCTGCCTGACCTGGGTCGCGGCGGCCCTGACCCGGCAGGGGGCGGTGGTGCAGCGGCTTCCGGTGCGCCGACTGCTCGCCACCCAGTTCGCGGCGGGCGCCGCCAACCACCTGCTGCCCACGGGTCTCGGCGCCGGTGCGGTCAACCTGCGGTTCATGACGGTGTGCGGGGTACCGCTCGCCCGCTCCTCGGCGGCGCTCGCGCTGTACCTGCTCGCCGAGTCGGTCACCCGGGTCTGCCTGCTGCTGGTGCTGCTGGTCGCCTTTCCGGACGCCCTCCACCTCGGCGGTCTCGTACCGGCCTCGGCGACCGGGCCGCTCCTGCTCGCGGCGGCCGGGGTGGTGTGCGTGGCGACGGCGGTGCTCCTGCTGGTCCGCGGGGTGCGGACGGCGGCGTGGTCATTCCTGCGTACGGCGCTCTCCGAGGCCCGCTCGGTGCACACCCGTCCCGCCCGGGCGCTCGCCCTGTGGGGCGGCTCGCTGGCCTTTCCCACACTGCAGGCGGCCGGGCTCGCCGCCGTGGGGCGGGCACTGTCGCTTCCGGTGGCGCCCGCGCACATGGCGGTGGCGTATCTGGCGGCGACGGTCACGGTCGCCTTGGTGCCCACCCCGGGCGGCATCGGCTCGGTGGAGGCGGCCCTGGTGGTCGCCCTGGTCGCGGCGGGCGGTCCGGTGGCCGTGGCGACGGCGGTGGTGCTGGCGTACCGCATCATCACGGTGTGGCTGCCGCTGTTGCCGGGGGCGCTGACGCTGGGGGCGCTGGTGCGGCTCAGGGTGATCTGACCGGGGGACGCGGGCCGTACCGGGGAGTAACGTCAGGGTCCTCTCCCCCGTCCTCCCAAGAGCCGTCCGAGAGGGGCAGCCGATGCCGGTCCGCGTCGAACGTCAGGGACACGTCTTCACCGTCGTCCTCTCCCGCCCCGAGGCCCGCAACGCGGTGGACGGGCCGACGGCCACCGAACTGGCCGCCGCCTTCCGCGAGTTCGAGGCGGACGAGGTGGCGCGGGTGGCGGTGCTCTGGGGCGAGGGCGGGACGTTCTGCGCGGGTGCCGATCTCAAGGCCGTCGGCACCGGGCGCGGCAACCGGGTCGCCGAGGACGGCGACGGTCCGATGGGCCCGACCCGGCTGCGGCTGTCCAAACCGGTGATCGCGGCGGTCGCGGGGCACGCCGTGGCCGGAGGTCTCGAACTGGCGCTCTGGTGCGACCTGCGGGTGGCCGAGGAGGACGCGGTGTTCGGGGTGTTCTGCCGCCGCTGGGGCGTGCCGCTCATCGACGGCGGGACGGTCCGGCTGCCGCGGCTGATCGGCACCAGCCGGGCGATGGACATGATCCTCACCGGCCGTCCGGTGCCGGCCCGTGAGGCCTGGGAGATGGGGCTCGCCAACCGGGTCGTACCGACGGGGCGCGCCCGCGCCGAGGCGGAGGAACTCGCCGCCGCGATCGCCCGTTTCCCCCAGGCCTGCCTGCGCGGCGACCGGGCCTCGGTGCTGGACCAGGAAGGGCTGGACGAGCGGGCGGCCCTGCGTGTCGAACTCCGGCACGGCATGGACGTACTGGCCCAGGGCCTTCAGGGCGCGGCGCGGTTCGCGGCGGGCGCAGGGCGGCACGGATCGTTCTCGGACATGTGACCACCGCGCGCACACCGCGACGCCAATGGCCGCTTCCCGACGTCCCGGTGAGGGGACGTCACCGTCATGCGGCAGGATGAATCCTCACTCCGGACAGCGAACACCTGTCCGGACGCGATCGTGCAATCCGTTATTCGAGCAGGTGGCAAGGTGACGATTCATCACTTCCGGCCCCGGGGCCTCTCCTTTCGCGCGGGAGGTGACCGGTGAACCGCGCCGTGACCCTGGACGACCTCATCCTCGGCGGGATCGCCCTGGCCGCGGGCTTCCTGGCGGCGTTCCTGTCACGCACGCTGTTGCGCTGGCTGGCCAAGCACGCCAAGCGCACCCGCTGGAGCGGTGACGACGTGATCGTGGACGCCCTGCGCACGGTGGTGCCGTGGGCGGCGATCGCGGGCGGCGCGGCGGCCGCGGCCGCGGTGCTCCCGCTGACGCGCACGGTCCAGCATCACGTGAACCAGTCCCTGACCGTGCTGCTGATCTTCGTGGTCACCCTCTCCGCGGCCCGGGTGGTCGCGGGCCTGGTACGGACGGTCACGCAGTCCCGTTCCGGGGTCGCGGGATCCGCCACGATCTTCGTCAACATCACTCGGATCCTGGTCCTGGCCATCGGCTTCCTGGTGGTGCTGCAGACCCTGGGCATCTCCATCGCGCCGCTGCTCACCGCCCTGGGTGTCGGCGGTCTGGCGGTCGCGCTGGCCCTGCAGGACACCCTCGCCAACCTGTTCGCAGGCGTCCACATCCTCGCCTCCAAGACGGTCCAGCCCGGCGACTACATCCGGCTGAGCAGCGGTGAGGAGGGTTATGTGGTGGACATCAACTGGCGGCAGACGACCGTGCGCCAGCTCTCGAACAACCTTGTCGTGATCCCCAACGGTCAGCTCGCCAAGACGAACATGACCAACTACACCCGTCCCGAGCAGCAGCTGACCGTGCTCGTCCAGGTCGGCGTCGCCTACGACAGCGATCTGGAGCACGTCGAGAAGGTCACCACCGAGGTCGTCGCCGAGGTGATGACGGAGATCACCGGAGCGGTCCCGGACCATGAGCCGGCCGTCCGCTTCCACACCTTCGGCGACTCCCGGATCGGCTTCACGGTGATCCTGGGCGTCGGCGAGTTCAGCGACCAGTACCGGATCAAGCACGAGTTCATCAAGCGCCTGCACAAGCGGTACCGGGCCGAGGGCATCCGCATTCCGGCGCCGACGCGGACGGTGGCGCTCCAGCAGGGCTCGGTGGTCATCCCGGCGCAGCGCAGCGGCGAGGACAGGGTGTCGGAGGCCGGTTAGCCCCGGCGGCCGGAGTCGGGGAACCGGCGGCTCTATGCTCGAAGGAGCATGATGTCCTCGCCAGACCCCCACCCCCCGACTCCGGCTCCGGCTCCGACGGCCCACTCGCTCGACCAGAAGCTGGACGCCGTCGCGCGCCACCCGTTCCGCGCGAGGTTCCACCTGCGCGGGCGCGACCTGGCCACCGCCCGGCTCAAGGGCCCCTCCACGATCCGGTGGCACGCCTACGACCTCGTCGCCAAGCGTCTGGCGCCGGCCGAACCGTACAAGGACGGAAGGCAGACCCCTTACCGGGGCCACCCGGTCTTCGTCGCCCAGCACGCGACCGCGACCTGCTGCCGTACCTGCCTCCGGCGCTGGCACGGGATCCCCAAGGGGCGGGAACTGAACCGCGCGGAGCACGCCTATGTGGTGGACGTGATCTGCCGGTGGATCGAGCGCGAGGTCGCAGGAGCGTCCTGATCCGACATTGGGGGTGTCCGTGGCGCAGGCCACTGTCGAGCGGGGTCCGCGTACGAGATATCTTGATGTCGAGCAATGTTGCAGACGTGGAGCGGAGCACCCGGTGACTGACTCGACCATCATCTACACGCACACTGACGAGGCCCCGGCCCTGGCGACGTATTCCTTCCTGCCGGTGGTCAAGGCCTACGCCGGGAAGGCGGGCGTCGCCGTCGAGACCCGCGACATCTCGCTGGCCGGGCGCATCCTCGCCGTCTTCCCGGAGTACCTCGACGAGGGGCAGCGGATCAACGACGACCTCACGGAGCTCGGCGAGCTGGCCAAGACCCCCGCGGCCAACATCATCAAGCTGCCGAACATCTCGGCGTCCGTACCGCAGCTGAAGGCGGCCGTCGCCGAGCTGCAGGGCAAGGGCTACGCGCTGCCGGAGTACCCGGACGAGCCGAAGACCGACGAGGAGCGGGAGATCCGCGCCCGTTACGACAAGGTCAAGGGCTCCGCCGTGAACCCGGTCCTGCGCGAGGGCAACTCCGACCGCCGCGCACCCGCCTCGGTCAAGAACTACGCCAAGACCCACCCGCACCGCATGGGCACCTGGACCTCCGAGTGCAAGACGAACGTGGCGACCATGGGCGTGGACGACTTCCGCTCCACGGAGAAGTCCGTGGTGATCTCCGAGGCCGGCTCGCTGCGCATCGAGCTCAAGGGCGACGACGGCTCGACCACCGTGCTGCGCGAGTCCGTGCCGGTCCGCGAGGGCGAGGTCGTCGACGCCTCCGTGATGCGGGTCGCCGCCCTGCGCGAGTTCCTCACGGCGCAGGTCGCCAAGGCCAAGGAGGAGGGCGTCCTGTTCTCCGTGCATCTGAAGGCCACGATGATGAAGGTCTCCGACCCGATCATCTTCGGTCACGTGGTGCGCGCCTTCTTCCCGAAGACGTTCGCGAAGTACGGCGAGACGTTCGCCGCGGCGGGTCTGACCCCGAACGACGGTCTGGGCGGCATCTTCAAGGGCCTCGAGGCCCTGCCGAACGGCGACGAGATCAAGGCCTCCTTCGACGCCGAGCTCGCCGAGGGCCCGGACCTGGCCATGGTCGACTCCGACAAGGGCATCACCAACCTGCACGTCCCGTCCGACGTGATCGTCGACGCCTCCATGCCGGCCATGATCCGCACCTCCGGCCACATGTGGGGCCCGGACGGCCAGGAGCACGACACCCTCGCGGTGCTGCCGGACTCCAGCTACGCGGGCGTCTACCAGGCCGTCATCGAGGACTGCCGCGCCAATGGCGCCTACGACCCGGCCACCATGGGCTCCGTCCCGAACGTCGGCCTCATGGCGCAGAAGGCCGAGGAGTACGGCAGCCACGACAAGACCTTCGAGATCCCGACCACGGGCACGGTCCGCCTGGTCGACGGCAACGGCAACGTGGTCATCGAGCAGACCGTCTCCGCCGGTGACATCTTCCGCGCCTGCCAGACCAAGGACGCCCCGATCAAGGACTGGGTCAAGCTGGCCGTCACCCGCGCCCGCGCCACCGGCGACCCGGCCGTCTTCTGGCTGGACGAGACCCGCGCCCACGACGCGAACCTGATCGCCAAGGTCAAGCAGTACCTGCCCGAGCACGACACCGAGGGCCTGGACATCAGGATCCTCTCCCCGGTCGAGGCGACCAAGCTGTCCGTGGAGCGGATCCGCCGCGGCGAGAACACCATCTCCGTCACCGGCAACGTGCTGCGCGACTACCTGACCGACCTGTTCCCCATCCTGGAGCTGGGCACCAGCGCCAAGATGCTGTCGGTCGTCCCGCTGATGGCGGGCGGCGGCCTGTTCGAGACGGGCGCCGGCGGCTCCGCCCCCAAGCACGTCCAGCAGCTGGTCAAGGAGAACTACCTGCGCTGGGACTCCCTGGGTGAGTTCTTCGCCCTGGTGCCGTCCTTGGAGCAGTACGCGAAGGTCACGGGCAACGCCCGTGCCCAGGTGCTGGCCGACACCCTCGACCGCGCCACGGCGACCTTCCTCAACGAGGACAAGTCCCCGACCCGTCGCGTCGGCGGCATCGACAACCGCGGCAGCCACTTCTACCTGTCCCTGTACTGGGCGCAGGAGCTGGCCGGGCAGACCGACGACGCGGAGCTCGCCAAGGCGTTCGCCCCGCTCGCCGAGACGCTCTCCGCCAACGAGCAGAAGATCGTCGAGGAGCTGAACGCCGTCCAGGGCAAGCCGGCCGACATCGGCGGCTACTACCAGCCCGACCCGGCGAAGGCCGCCGAGGTCATGCGCCCGTCGGCGACCTGGAACGAGGCGCTGGCGTCGCTCGCGTAAGACGGCAGCCCTGTCCGCGTGACAGCCGCCCCGGCCGGATCGGATCCGGCCGGGGCGGTCGCGCATGGTCGGCTGACCACCCCGTTGTCAGTACCGGGGCCTAACGTGGTCGGTGTCGGCGTTGTCGATGTCGGCGTGGTCGGAGAGGGCGAGGCGAGCTGTGATCAACGGGTATGTCATCGGCGAAAGTCTGCGCACCGGTGCGGTGTTCGAGCCGGAGGGCCTGCGCATCCGCAAGGTGAGCCGCATCGACGTCTCGGGGAGTGCACGGGACGCACAGCCGTCCACCTGGACCTTCGTCGAGTTCGAGACGGACGACTCCCACGCGACCGCCCTCTCGCAGGCGCTGGCTGAGGCGCTGGAGCCGGACATGGGCTGGTACTCGGACTTCCTGGTCGGGGACGACCAAGTGGTCGTCTTCGCCGGGAAGGTGTTCCGCTACCGGCGCGGCGATGCCCACGGCCGCGCCGAAGCGGTGGCGTACGGACGGAGCGTGGGCACTCCCGAGGACCAGCTCGACTGGAAGGAGTGACCCGCCGGACGGCACGCTTACGATGCCGCTCGCTCCCTGAGCACCCCGGTGTCCGGGTGGGCGAGGCCCAGGTGGTCGCGCAGGGTCGTGCCCTCGTAGTCGGTGCGGAAGACGCCCTGCTCCTGCAGGAGCGGGACGACCTGGTCGGCGAACGGGTCCAGGCCGCCGGGGGTGATGTGCGGGACCAGGATGAAGCCGTCGGAGGCGTCGGCCTGCACGAACTCGTTGATGGTCTTCGCGACGGTGGACGGGGAGCCGACGAAGGTATGCCGGTTTCCGGTGTGGATGACGAGGTCGCGGATGGACCAGTTGTTGGCGGCGGCGAGCTCCCGCCACTCGCGGGCGGTGGCCAGCGGGTCGCGGTACATGCGCACCTGGGCACGGCCGCGGGAGATGTGCTCCTCGCTCACGTTCGGGTCGATGTCGGGCAGCGGGCCGTCCGGGTCGTACGCCGACAGGTCCCGGTTCCAGACGAACTCCAGGTGCTTGATGGCCGTGGCACCGCTGACCTGTTGCCGGCGCACCTCACGGGCCAGATCCTCGGCCTCCGCGTCGGTGTCGCCGAGGACGAAGGTCGCGGCGGGCAGGATGAGCAACTGGTCGTGTCCGCGCCCGTACTTGGCCAGGCGGCCCTTGACGTCGGCGTAGAAGGCCTGACCCGCCTCCAGGGTGGCGTGCCGGCTGAAGATGGCGTCGGCACTGGAGGCGGCGAACTCGCGGCCCTCCTCGGAGTCCCCCGCCTGGAAGACGACCGGGCGGCCCTGGGGGCTGCGCGGGACGTTGAACCGGCCATGGATGTCGAAGTGCTTGCCCTGGTGGACGAAGGCGCCGGCCTTGGCGTCCCGCAGGAAGGTGCCGGTGGCCTGGTCGGCGAGGATCTCGTCGCCGTGCCAGGAGTCGAAGAGTTCGTTCGCGGTGGCCAGGAACTCCTTCGCCCGGGAGTAGCGCTCCTCCTGCGGCAGGAAGCCGCCGCGGCGGAAGTTCTCGCCGGTGAAGGCGTCCCAGGAGGTGACGACGTTCCAGGCCGACCGTCCGCCGGAGAGGTGGTCGAGGCTGGCGAACTGGCGGGCCACCTCATACGGCTCGTTGAAGGTGGAGTTGATGGTGCCGGTCAGGCCGAGCCGGTCGGTGACGGCGGCCAGGGCGGCGAGCACGGTGAAGGTGTCGGGGCGGCCCACGACGTCCAGGTCGTAGATCTTCCCGCCCTGTTCGCGCAGGCGCAGGCCCTCCGCGAGGAACAGGAAGTCGAACTTGGCGCGTTCGGCGGTGCGCGCGAAGTGGACGAAGGAGCTGAACTCGATGTGGCTGCCGGCCTTCGGGTCGCTCCACACGGTGGTGTTGTTGACGCCGGGGAAGTGGGCGGCCAGGTGGATGTGCTTCAGCGGCTTGGTCATGGTGGTGACGTCCCTCCGGCTCAGGCGATGGGGGTCCCCCCGGGCTCGAGCGAAGCCGAGAGCCTGGGGGAGTATCGGTTGGCGGGGCGGGCGAGCCCGAGCAGTCCGCGCAGGGTGTCGGCCTCGTAGGCGCTCCGGAAGGCGCCTCGGCGCTGGAGTTCGGGCACGAGCCCTCGCGTGATCTGCGGCACGTCGTGGCCGAGGACGGCGGGCCGCAGCCGGAAGCCGGTCAGGCCCGCTGGCTGGAACTCCTGGAGGAGGTCTGCGAGTTGAGCGGGCGTGCCGGTGAAGAGGCGGGCGTCGCCGGCGTACGGGTACCCGGCGAGGGCGTCGAGGCGCTCACGGCGGGCGGCGGCCTCGCCGGGTTCGTCGTCCAGGAAGACCACCAGGTCACCGAAGACGTGCAGAGGCTCCTCCGCCCGCCCGGCGGCGGTCTGCTCAGCGCGGATCTCGGCGACGATGGCGCGGGCCTGGTCGGCGTCGTGCGGGGTGACGTAGCCGACGTCGGCCTGGCGGGCCACCAGCCGGTAGGGGACGGTCTGGTGGGCGAGAGCGGTGACGACCGGCTGGCCCTGGGGTGGTCGAGGCGTGATGGAGGGGCCCTTGACGTCGAAGTACTTGCCCTCGAAGTCGATGTAGTGCAGCTTGTCCCGGTCGATGAAGCGGCCGGTGGCGACGTCCCGGATCTCCGCGTCGTCCTCCCAGCTGTCCCACAGGCGCCGGACGGCCTCGACGTGGTCGGCGGCCTCGTCGAAGAGGTCGGTCACCAACTCCTGTGCGTCCGGGCTGTCGTAGGCCTCGATGCGGGGGATCGTGCGGCGGCCGAAGTGGGCGGCCTCGTTCGGACGGGCGGTGATCAGCACGCGCAGGCCCGCACGGCCCGTGCTGACGTAGTCGAGAGTGGCGATCGCCTTGGAGATGTGGAACGGCTCCGTGTGGGTGGCCACCACGGTCGGCACCAGCCCTATGTGCCGGGTCAGTGGCGCGACACGGGAGGCGATGAGCACTGCGTCCAGGCGTCCGCGGACCTGGTCGGTGCGCTCGTCCGGGTCGAGGAAGTGTGAGGACTGAGGTCCGAGGCCGTCCTCGATGGTGACGAAGTCGAGCAGACCCTCTTCGGCTTCGGTGATCAGGTCGGCCCAGTACCGGGCCGTGAACAGGTCCCGGGGCCGGGCCACGGGCTCGCGCCAGGACGCGGGATGCCAGCCGGTGCCGTCCAGGGCGAGGGCAAGGTGCAGATGGGAGGGGGAAGTCGAGGACACGAGTGGGTGCCTTCCTGAGGTCCGTACGAGAACGCCGGCCGGCGCGAGCGGGCGCGGCAGGGGGCGAGCGCAGCGAGATGGGGGGGTACACCCGGCCGAAGGCTGGGAACGCTCAGGAGCAACAGAGCGCGCCGGCCACGCGCAGCAGGTCGATGTGGGCCCGGGAGTGCAGAAGCGGACGGCGGGACGGGTTCAGGGCGCGGGCGTGCACGGTGCGGGTCACGTCCTGCACCTCCGTCCGAACAGCCGTCGTGGCGCGCAACTCGTCTCAACGACAACAGTCCGGCCCCGCCGTCTGTTCCGCACTCCGGGAATCCCTGCGGTCAGGAGTTGTCGAGCGGCAGCCCGGGCGGGTTGACCTCGGACTTGGCGACGGCCTCGTTGGACAGGTTCCAGGCGGCCAGCCACTTGGCGTACTGACCGTTCTCGATCAGGTGGTTGATGGCGTCGGCGAGCGGTTTGGCGAGCCCGCTGTCCTTCTTCGCGGTCGCAGCGATCAGGCCTTGCAGGGACTCGCCGGCACCGGAGAACTCACCCGCGTTGCGGGTCGCCTGGGGCGTGTTCGCGACCTGCCTGATGTGGTAGGCGATACCGGGGTTGGGGCCGAAGTACGCGTCGATCTTGCCGCTGGACAGCGCCAGGTAGGTGCCGTTGCGGTCCGGGTAGTACTTGACGGTGAGCTTCTTGCCCTCCTTGGCCAGCTTCGCCTTCCACTCCAGGAGGATCTTCTCCTGGTTGGTGCCCGAGCCGACCGAGACGGTCCTGCCCGCGAGGTTCTCGTAGTCGCCGTCGAAGTTCCAGGTGCTCGTCCTCGGCACCTCGAAGGCCAGGTTGTCCTGCCGGTAGGAGGCGAACTCGTACTTCTTCTTGCGCTCCTCGGTGTCGGTGACGTTCGAGAAGGCCACGTCGACCTTGCCGCTGTCGATGCCGACGAACAGGTTCTCCCAGGTGAAGTTCCTCAGCTCGGGCTTGAGGCCGAGGACCGCGGCGACCAGGCGGCCGAAGTCGGGTTCCGCGCCGGTGAGGGTCCTCTGGTCGCTGCCCACGTACGCCAGCGGTGCGAAGCCGGAGGGCAGGGCGCCGATGCCGATCTCCAGCTTGCCGCTCTTGCGGATGGCGGCGGGCAGTTCGGCATTGAGGGATTTCACCTCGGACACCTTGAGGGCGGTCTGCGTGGCAGCGCCGTTGGAGAGCTGCCCCACGGTGACCCTGCCGGAGGATGCGCTGTCCGTGTTGGTGGCGGCGTCGCTCGTGCCCCCGCATGCGGCGAGTCCGGCGGCGAGGGAGGCGACGGCGGTGCCCGCGGTGAGGCCGCGCAGGAGTCGGGTGCGGAGACTGAGAGTGGGCATGACTGTCCTTGTTCGGTGAGCGGTGAGCGGTGGCGGTGGTGGCGCGGGGGGAGGCTGTGGAGCGGAACGCGGAACCGGCGGTTTCAGAGCACCTTGCTCAGGAAGTCCCGGGTCCGCTCGTGCCGCGGGTTGTCGAGGACCTCGGCAGGCGGCCCCTGTTCGACGATCCGGCCGTCGTCCATGAAGATCACCCGGTCGGCGCATTCGCGGGCGAAGCCGATCTCGTGGGTGACGATGACCAGCGTGGTGCCGCCGCCGGCCAGGTCCTTGATGACGGCCAGCACCTCGCCGACGAGTTCGGGGTCGAGCGCTGAGGTGGGTTCGTCGAAGAGGATGACGCCGGGCCGCAGGGCGAGCGCGCGGGCGATGGCGACGCGCTGCTGCTGGCCGCCGGACAGCTGCCGCGGGTAGGCGCCGGTCTTGTCGGCGAGTCCGACCCGGCCGAGCAGGTCCAGGGCGAGGTTCCTGGCTTCCGGCTTGGTCAGCTTGCCGGTCGCCACCGGCGCCGCCGTCACGTTCTCCAGCACGGTGAGATGCGGGAAGAGGTTGAAGTTCTGGAAGACGAATCCGATGCGGCTGCGCTGGCCGAGGATGACCCGCTCGCTCAGCTCCTTGAGGTGGTCTCCGTGTCGGCGCACGCCGATGGGTTCGCCGCCCACGCTGACATGGCCGCGGTCGGGCTTCTCCAGGTGGTTGATCACCCGCAGCAGGGTGGACTTGCCGGAACCGGACGGGCCGAGGATCACGGTCACCTCGCCCGGTCGTACGGTCAACTCCACGCCGTGCAGCACCTGATGGGCGCCGAACGCCTTGCGCACGTCGTGCACCTGGATGGCGGCGGGGCGGGTCCGGAGCGTGTCGGTGGTCATACGGCGGCCTCCCTGCGCGCACGGGCCCGCAGATCGGCGAGACCGGTGCGGAGCTTCTGCAACGGGGTCGGCGGCAGCGCGCGGGTGGCGCCGCGGGCGTAGTACCGCTCGACGTAGAACTGGACGACGGACACGAGGCTCGTCAGGATCAGGTACCAGACGGTGACGACCAGCAGCAGCGGCACGATGTCGCCGGGGTAGGTGCTGCCCATGGTCTGCGCGGAGCCGAACAGGTCGAGCAGCGACACGTAGAACACCAGTGACGTGCTTTTGACCAGGCCGATCAGCTGGTTGACGTAGTTCGGGGTGATGGACCTGAGGGCCTGCGGAAAGACGATCCGCCTGAACTGGTGGCCCTTCGGCAGGCCGAGTGCGGCGGCCGCCTCGTGCTGGCCCTGGTCGACCGAGAGGATGCCGCCGCGGACCACCTCCGCCGCGTACGCCGCCTCGTTCAGGCTCAGTCCTACGACGGCGACGACCATGTCGGTGGCGAGCTTGGACTCGTCGAAGCTGAAGAACGCGGGGCCGAAGGGCACGCCGACGCTCAACGTCTTGTACAGGGCGCTGAAGTTGAAGAGGAAGATCAGCACCACGATCAGCGGTATGGAGCGCAGCGCCCACACGTACGTCCAGCTGACCGCGCGCAGGACCGGGCTCTTGGAGAGCCGGGCCAGCGCGAGCACAATACCGCCGAGCAGGCCCGACACGGCGCTGAGGGCGGTGACTTCGAGCGTGATGACCAGCCCGTCGAGGATGGTGGGGCGCAGGAACCAGTAGGCGAAGCGGTCCCACTGGTAGAACGGGTTGGACACCAGGCCGTGGACGAACTGGGCCACGAGGACCAGCACGACCGCCGTGGCGATCCAGCGGCCCGGCCGGCGCAGGGGCAGCACCCGCTGGGCCGCGAGGGGCTTGGCCGCGGTCTCTTCGTCGGGTGGCGCCGGGGCGAGGGACACGGCGGCTCCCGGGGTTCACTCATGACAGGCTCCAGCGGAGTCGGAAGCCCCGGGCGGCGCGCCGCGGCACCGCCTGGCGACGCGGGGCCGCGGCGTGACGAGGCTGGTGAAGCGCAGTGCACCGGGGACGGGACGGAACGAGGGCGCACCGCGGCGGCGGTGCGCGTCAGGGATTCAGAACGCCGTCAGCCGTGACAGCGGGCAGAGCCCGGGGTGGTACACAGTGCGCTGTTGACGCGGAGCAGGTCGACGGAACGGTTGGCGCACAGCAGGACGAGGCCGCGGAGCCGCACTGCGGCTGTCCTCGAGGCTGCGTACATCACCGTCTCCGTCGTTCTTCCGGCCCGGGGGGGCCACGCGCTTACCGAAACGTCATCCGGTCGGGTCGTCACCTGGGGCACCCCACCGCGGTGCGAGGGTTGCCGGTCAGCCAGCCAGGGCTTGTCGCTGACGCTCATGACCTTTCTGGCGTCAAGTCAATACAGGCGCCGTAAGCGATGTCAACGTGCGTCCGGCAGGTGATACGTGCTCAGCGGCGCCGTTCTCCCGCTCAACCGGTGTGGGTCGCCGCGCCGTTGGGGACGTGCGAGGCCCAGTCCAGGATCTGCACGGCGGCGCCCGCGGCCTCCAGCCCCCGGCAGTGCGCGTGGTGCCGTCGGGCGATGCCGGCGTGGTCGAGGTGCGGACCGAAGGCGGGGTGGGCGGCCAGCCGGCGGGCGTACGCCCACAGGTGCGGGTGGTCGGCGATGCGGTGCACCGCGGTGGCGTCCAGGTGCCAGCGGTGCACGGTGTCGAGCTGCACCAGGCTGACCCACAACTCCACGTCCGCTGCGGTGAGGTGGTCGCCGAGCAGGTACTCCTGACGGGCGAGCCGTCCTTCCAGTGACCGCAGGGTGCACAGCAGCGAGGTGAGCGCGGCGTCCCGTTCCTCCGTGTCGGCGTCGACGCGTCCGGCGCGCTGGGCGGCCGCGTCGATGCCCTGCTCGCACAGCCGCTGGACACCCTCGATCTCGGCGTCCGCCCCGTACGGATACAGCGCGGGGTGGTCCGTGCCGAAGTGCCGCGCCAGATCGCGCATGATGTCCGGAGCATGGGTGCTGACGATCCGGCCCGACCAGTCGTCGCTGAGCACCGGCGTCAGGGCGGCTCCGGGATAGCGGTGGGCACTGGCCTCGTACAGCGGACGCAGCGCGGAGTACTCGCCGCCGGGTCCGTCGGGCACCGCGGGCAGCAGCGTGACGGGACAGACGTCCTCGAGGCCGAGCAGGCTGTGCGTGATGGCTATCCGCAGACAGTGCGGACACGCCGGCGACAGGTGGAGACGGTAGCGGCGCGGCACGGCGTAGTGGCCGCTGCGGGCGTCACAGCCGATCCGGCCGCGGAAGGCGGGGACCGGCTGTGCGGACGGGAGTGCGGTCAGGGCATGGGCGGACATGTCTCTCCCGAGGTTCTGGGACGCGAGGGTGCGGGGGCGGTGGCCCGCGGGCAGGCGGCGCTCCCCGGCGCGAACGGCGCGGGGTGGCGGGGACGCGGGGTGGCGGGGCGCGGCGCGGCTCCGCCTGTTTCAGCGCCGGCGGCTGCTCGCGCTGCAGACGCGCAGCAGATCGATGTGAAGGCGGGAGGTCAGCAGGAGGGACTGCCGGCGCGTGCGATGAACACGGCTGATGACCGGCCTCGGGCGCCCCATGGTTTCCCTACCCGTCCACTAGGAAATCTCCCATGAAGTGTCGATCCGGCTCCGGCCCGCGTCAAGAGGGTGGTCCGCAGAGTGAGAGGGACGCGTCTCACGCGTGGTGGCTCCCTCGACCGGAGGCAATCGGGTGGTCCGACCAGCTGATATACGGGCCCGCCCGGCAGGGCGTGCCGAGGACCGCCGCGTGGGCGGGTCAGGCTTCGGGGGACCACCCGGAACCGTTCGGACAAGGAGCCCATGGATGAGCCCTGAAAGCAGGACGCCCTTCTCTCTCGGACCGCTGGCGCGCGAGAGGTACCGGAAGGCCGGCAAGCTCGCCTCGCTTGCGCTCGTGATGGCGGTCGGACTGGCCACTCCCGCCGCAGCCGTCGGACGCGGCGAGACCGTACGCCCGACCGACAGCTGCGATCACCACACGACCGACGCCGGCGGCGACCACGACAAGGACAAGTGCCCCAAGCCGAAGCCGCCGACGCCGCCCGCGGGCTGCTTCGACATCGACTCGGTCGTCCACGGGGAGACCAAGTACATCTCGGCGGTGTGCAACGGGCAGGTGTACGTCCTGACAGTCGCCGAGACGGGTCCGGACGCGGGCCACGCTGTCAGCGGCTGGCTGCCGGTGGGAGGGCCGAGCAACGTCATCGACGCCACGCTGGCAGAGAGAGATGCCGTCGTGTACGTCTCCGTGTTGACTGCGGACGGACGGGTGCAGGAGGGCACTTGCACCACGTCGGGCGGGAACCCGGGCCCGGGCCGACCGATCAACGTACCGTGCAGCTTCGTGACGGATTTCCCCACGCCTCCGGCATCTTGATCAGCCGGTCCATGTAGCGACCGCAGCCGCCCCTCCCCCACCGAGAGGGGCGGCTCCGCGTTTCCGAACCTCTACGGCAACGCCTGCACCAGAAGATCCAAAACAATGGCAAAGGGACCTGTGGAAGCAGCAGTTCCCCATGTCATCGTGCCTGCCATGAGCACAGAGCACGTCCTGGACGACCGGCCGCACGCCCACACCCGCATACGCCGGGCGGCGAACAAGGTGCCGGAAGTCAGCGTCTACTTCTGGATCATCAAGGTACTGACCACCGGAATGGGCGAGACCGCCTCCGACTACCTGGCCCGTCTGCTCGGCCCGATCCCCGCGGTCGGCCTCGGCGCCCTCGTCCTGGTCGGGTCCCTGGTCCTGCAGTTCGCGGTGCGCCGGTACGTGGCCTGGGTCTACTGGACCGCCATCGTCATGGTCAGCGTGTTCGGCACGATGGCCGCCGACGTCCTGCACGTGGGTCTCGGCGTGCCCTACGCGCTCTCGACGCCGCTGTTCCTGGTGGCGCTGGCCGCCGTCTTCGCCCTGTGGTACGCGAGCGAGCGGACCCTGTCCATCCACAGCATCTCCACCCGCCGCCGAGAGGCGTTCTACTGGGCGGCCGTGCTCGCCACGTTCGCGCTCGGTACGGCCGCGGGCGACCTGAGCGCCACGATCGGCTTCGGCTACCTGGGGTCCGTCGCTCTGTACGCCGTCGCCATCTCGGTGCCGGCGGTCGCCCACCGCGGGGGCCTGCTCGGCCCGGTGGTCGCGTTCTGGTCCGCGTACGTCATCACCCGCCCGCTCGGTGCGTCGATCGCCGACTGGATGGCCCTGCCCCACAAGCGCGGCGGGCTGGACTGGGGCCTGGGCCCGGTCACCCTGTCGTGGACGGTCGCGATCCTCGGCTTCGTCGCCTACCTGACGGTCTCGCGACGCGACGTCGGGAGCGACTCGGCCGCAGTGTGACATGGCACCGCCCCGCCTGCCGCTGATGCTGACAGGCGGGGCGACGTCGTGTCGGTGGCAGGCTCAGCCGTCCGCCCCCGCGGGGGTCGTGGTGGTCTTGAAGCCCTCGGTCTTGTTGGCCTGGATGGCGAAGTCGTTGGTGAACGTCTTGCTGAGGTCCACCGAACCCTTCACGTTGCCGACCAACTTCTCCGTCGCCAATGAGGTCTTCGGACCGCCGGCCGGCATGATGCCGTCCGGGAGGAACTGGCCCTTGTCCTCGTTCAGGGCTGCGATGTAGTCGGCCTTGGTCACCAACTGGTTCGACACGAACGACGCCGGGAGCTTGTTCGCGATGTCGGCCGCGCTGTGCGCGTTGATCCAGTGCATGGTGGCCACGAGCGCGTCGACGACCTTCTGCACGGTGGCCTTGTTCTGGTTCACCCAGTCGGTGCGGGCGAGCACACTGGCCGCGGGGAAGGCACCGCCCATCGCCGCCGTGGCGCCCTGCGTGGTGGCCAGGTCGATCGCGGAGGCACCGACGCCCTTCTTCTCGATCGCGGCGACCGTCGGCTGTGTCGTCATCACACAGTCCACCTTGCCGTTCTGCAGCGCGGCGATGGCGGTGGAGCCGGCGCCGACCCCGATCCGGTGGAAGTCGCTGGTCTTGACGCCCTTCTTGGCGGCCAGGAACTGGGTGAGGGTGTCGGTGCCCGAACCCAGGTCGGTGACGCCGAGGGTCTTGCCCTTGAAGTCGGCGGCCGAGGTGACGCCCGACTTCTTGGTGCACATCTCACGCTCGCCCGGCGCGCCGGAGAGCTGGACCACGTCCTCGACCGCCTTGCCCTTGGCCTGGAACTCGATCGTGTGGTTGTACCAGGCGCCCGCCATGTCCACCTGGCCCGAGGCCATGGCGTCCTCGGCACCGACACCGCCGTCCTGCTCGGTGCTCAGCTCCACATTTACGCCGTACTTCTTGTAGAAACCGAGGTTCTGGGCGAGTTGGTAGGGCAGGTAGATCTGCTTGTCTATGCCGCCGACCATGAGCTTCACCGTGGGCACGCCGCCGGAGCTGCCGACGCTCTGGGAGCCGCTGTGGGAGCCGCTGGAACAGGCGGTGGCCGTGCCGAGGGCGAGGACGGTGAGGAGGGAGGCGGTGACGGCGGCGGATCGTCTTGACATGGCTGGCCACATTCCTTTTCTGGGGTGGGGCAGGGGAAGAGCGGAGAGGGCGGGGAGGGACTGAGTCAGAGGGCGTTCGACGCCTCGGACGGGGCCGGGGGGCGCCAGGACAGCAGCCGGTGCTCGAGCTTGCTGATCAGCCACTCGGCGCCGAGCACGATGACCGAGATGACGAGCATCGTCGCGAACACACCATTGGGGTCGAAGTTGTTCTGCGCGGTCTTGATGACCAGGCCGAGGCCGCTCTGTGCGCCCAGCACCTCCCCGACCAGCGCGCCGACGATGGCGAATCCGAACGCGCTGTGCAGACTCGCGATGATCCAGGTGAGCGCGGACGGCACGATGACGTGGCGGATGATCTGCATCTGCGAGGCGCCGAGCACCCTGGCGTTGGCGAGGATGTTGCGGTCGACCTCGCGGACGCCCTGGAAGGCGTTGAAGAAGACGATGAAGAACACCAGCACCGCGGCGAGCAGGATCTTCGGGGTCACGCCGATGCCGAAGGCGACGATGAAGATCGAGCCGAGGACGATGCGCGGGATCGCGTTGACCATCTTGATGTAGGGGCCGAGCACGTCGGACAGGAAGCGGCTCTGCCCCAGCGCCACGCCGAAGACCACTCCGGTGACGGACCCGAGGGCGAAGCCGGCGAGCGCCTCCTGGATCGTGGTCCAGATGTTCGAGTAGAAGGACCCGAACTCCGTGCCGTTCTGGAAGAGGTCGACCAGCCGCTTGGCGATGCCTGACGGCTGCCCGAAGAAGAACGGGTCGACGATCCCCCACGTGGTGAACGCCTGCCAGCCGCCGATGACGACGACCGCGAGGCCGATGCGGCCCGCCCACACCAGCGCGACGCGGCGTCGGACGGCGCTTCTGGCGGCGGCAGCGGCCGATACCTGACCGCCGCTGACCGGAGCGGCGGGAGCGGTGGACGTCGTGGTCATGCCTTACCTCCTGCGGTGCGTGCGTAGGCGCGCTCCACCTCCTCGCGCAGCGTGTCCCAGATCTGGTGCTGCAGTTCGATGAAGCGGGGCTCGAAACGGATCTCCTGGACCGAGCCGCGCGGGCGCGGCAGGTCGATGTCGAAGACCGCTTTGACCGATCCGGGGCTCGACGTCATGACGACGACGCGGTCGGCGAGTGCCACGGCCTCGTCGAGGTCGTGGGTGATGAAGACGACGGACGGCCGGATCTGCTCCCACAGGGCCAGCAGCTCGGTCGACATGATCGCCTTGGTCTGCACGTCGAGGGCACCGAACGGCTCGTCCATGATCAGGATCTTGGGTTCGTTGATCAGGGCCGCGGCCATCGCCACTCGCTTGCGCATACCGCCGGAGAGCTGGTGCGGGTAGCGGTCCTCGAAGCCCGAGAGGCCGACCCGGCGCAGCCAGTCACGAGCCTGCTCCTGTGCCCGCTGCTTGGGCACGCCACGGAAGACCGGGCCCATCAGCACATTGCCGAGCACGGTCTTCCAGGGCAGCAGGGCGTCGGCCTGGAACATGAAGCTGACGCCGTCGGTGATGCCTTCCACCTCGCGGCCGCCGACCTTGACCGATCCCTCGCTCGGCCGGTCCAGGCCGGACACCATGCTCAGCGTCGTCGATTTGCCGCAGCCGGTGGGGCCGACCACCGCGCAGAACTGGCCCGGCTCCACGGTGAACGACACGTCTTGCAGCGCCGTGAACACCTCACCGGCAGGGGTCAGGAATCGCTTGGTGAGCCCGGAGATCTCGATGCGCGCATCCTCACGCGCTGCTGCGCCTGCGGTCGCCGTACCGCTGATCGGGCTCTTCGCGACATCGTTTCGCGAAGCCATGGGGGGCCGTCTCCTTCCACGCCTCGAGGGGCGGGTTCCACACGTCGTCGGGTCGAGTTCCGCACCTCGTCGGGAGCGGGTGAAGGCAGACGCTAGAGGCCACCCGGTGTTACGTCGCTGTTTCACAGGTATCCCGCGATAGCCGCGTAACCCGGGGTTCTGCTCGTTCTGCTCAGTGAAACGGGGCTGGGCAGGATTTCGGCCATCAGGCACAATCGCGCCACGCGGGTCCTGCGCAGGGGCCGGACCCGGCACTACGTACGACAGGGGCAAAGAGGCGCCTGTGATGCCCATCCGTACCTGGATCACCCGCGGCGGCAGAGGGAAGCTCTCCGCCCGGATCCTCGCCAACCAGCTGTTCATCCTCGGCCTCACCGGCGTGATCGGCTTCGTGCTGTTCGCGTTCGCACAGCGGGGCGAACTCGACCGTTCCTACGAGCAGCGCGCGCTGGCCATCGCGCAGACCACGGCCGCCGAGCCGCAGATCCGTCAGGCCATGGCGGACGGCACCGACAGCGGCGTGGTGCAGACCACCGCCGAACGCATCCGGAAGGCCTCAGGGGCGTCGTACGTGGTCGTGCTCGACCTGCGTGGCATCCGTCACTCGCATCCCATGCCGCAGCTCATCGGCGAGCCGGTGAACGAGCCGATCGGGGTGCTGGACGGCCGTCCGCGCGTCGGCAGCGACCAGGGCGCCACCGGGCGGTCCGCCAACGCCAAGGCGCCTTTGTACGGGCCGTCCGGCAAGCTGGTCGGCGAGGTGTCGGCGGGGCTCCCGGAGCGGTACGTGCTGGGCGAGCTGTGGCGTGAGCTGCCGACCTTCGGCCTGTACGCGGCGATCGCCACCGCGCTCGGTTCGGCGGCCGCGTACCTGCTGGCGCGGCGGCTCAAGCGGACCACCTTCGGGCTGGAACTGGAGGAGATCGCCGGGCTCTTCCAGGACCGCGAGGCGATGCTGCACGGCATCCGGGAGGGTGTGGTCGCCTTCGACCCCGACGGCAGGGTCACCGTGGTGAACGACGAGGCCCGGCGGCTGCTCGGGCTCGGCACCGCGCTCGGCAGCAGGCTCGAGGAGGTGCTGCCCGACGGCCGGCTGCGGCGTGCGCTGGACGGCACCGTGAGCGGTACCGACGTCAGCGTCCTTACCGACGAGCACTGCCTCGTCGTCAACCGCATGCCGGTCACGCTGCGCGGCCGCGAACTCGGCGCGGTGGTCACCGTACGCGACCGCACCGAGCTGATCGGACTGCTGCGGGAGCTGGACTCCGTACGGGGGCTCACCGACGCGCTGCGGGCCCAGCAGCACGAGTTCACCAACCGGATGCACACGCTGGCGGGGCTGCTGGACATCGGCGACCACGACGCGGCCTACGAGTTCGCCGTCGGATCGGTCGGCGCCGGGCAGGCACTGACCGAGTCGGTGCGCCGACGGATCGGGAACTCGCTGATGGTCGGGCTGATCGTGGCCAAGACCACGGTCGCCGCCGAACGCGGCGTGCGGATCGTGCTCGACGACGACTCCGCGCTCGGCCAGGACCCGCCGCATCTGCGCCGGCTGCTGACGATCGTCGGCAACCTGCTGGACAACGCGGTCGACGCCGCGGCGGACGGACCGCCCCCGGCGGGCGGCCGCCAGGTGCGCCTCACCCTCACCGAGGGCCCCGACCATGTGACCGTGCGGGTGGCGGACACCGGGCCGGGGTCCCGTCGGGCGCCGCCGAGGCGATCTTCGAGGACGGCTGGTCGACCCGGCCCGAGCGGGGCACCGCCCGGCGCGGCCTGGGGCTCGCCCTGGTGCACCGGCTGGTGCAGCGGCACGGTGGCACGGTCGCGGTCAGCGAGGGCCCGGGCGCGGTCTTCACCGTCGTCCTGCCGCTGCCGGACACGGCCCCCGCGCCGCAGGGCGCACTGTTCACAACGGCGTTGCCGGTGGGAGGCGACCGCTGATGATCCGAACCCTGGTCGTGGACGACGACTTCCGGGTGAGCCACATCCACAGCGAGTACGTGAGCCGGGTCCAGGGCTTCCAGGTGGTCGGCGAGGCGGCGACCGTGGCCGACGCCCTGGAGGCGGTGCGCACCCTGCACCCGGACCTGCTGCTGCTCGACATCTTCCTGCCGGACGGCAGCGGGCTCGATGTGCTGCGCCGGCTCACCGGCGACGAGGGCGGCTCCCGGCCGGACGCGTTCATGATCACAGCGGACCGGGACATCGAGTCGGTCCGCACCGCCATGAAGCTGGGCGCCGTGGGATACCTCGTCAAGCCCTTCGGCTCCCCGGACCTCTGCGGGCGGCTGACCGCCTACCGCGAACTCCAGCACCGGGTGCACGCACTGGGACCGGCCGCCGAGACCGAGCAGGCCGATGTGGACGCCCTGTTCAGCGCGACCCGGCCGCCGGCCGTCCCGCGGGTGCCGGCCAAGGGGCACTCCGCGCCCACCCTGACCCTCGTCCACCAGGCGCTGCTCTCCGCCGGCGGTCCCGTGTCGGCGGCCGAGGCGGCCGAACTCACCGGGGTCTCCCGGGCGACGGCCCAGCGATACCTGTCCTACCTCGTCAAGGAGGGCATGGTCCGCCTGGAGCTCCGGTACGGGGCGACGGGGCGTCCGGAGCACCGGTACCGCATCGTCACCTGACCGCCCCGCTCACAAGCCGTCGCTTTCCGGTCCCGTCCGCCACATTTTCCTTCCCGTTCTGTTCCCCGACCGCCGCCTTCCCGTCGCCGACCTGATTTCGCCGGTGCGGAAAAGCGGACCGAGCGGGCGGCCGACCACACACCGTGGGTGTGACTTGCGTCTGACCTGGTGAGACACGCGGCCGATGCCGGGGTGTTGACCGTACGATCGGGCAATGCCTGACACGACCGAAACCACGCCCGGCTGGCTGACTCCCGACGAGCTCGAGCTGGCGCGAGCCCGCATGCCGATCCTGTACGTGGAAGCCGTGCCCGTGCGCGTCGACGACAGCGGTGAAGTCACCAGCATCGGACTGTTGCTGCGGATAGGGCCCGACGGGACCGTCAGCCGCACCCTCGTCTCGGGCCGGGTGCTGCACCACGAACGGGTCCGTGACGCCCTCCTGCGCCATCTGGAGAAGGACCTCGGACCGGTGGCACTGCCCCGCGTTCCGCCCTCCCTGCAGCCCTTCACCGTCGCCGAGTACTTCCCGACACTGGGGATCACCCCGTTCCACGACCCCCGCCAGCACGCGGTGGCCCTCGCCTACATCGTCCCGGTGGCCGGCGACTGCCGTCCCCGCCAGGATGCGCTGGACCTGGAGTGGTTCAGCCCCCAGGAGGCCGCGTCGGCCGTGGTCCAGAACGAGATGCCGGGCGGGCAGGGCGTCCTGCTCAAGCAGGCCCTGGCCCACATCGGCTGCCTGCCCTGAGCGACTGCCGGACCTGAGCGACTGCCGGACCTGAGCGACGCGGCCGCCGGCCAGGTGCCCCGACGGTGCCGGGCCGGTGGTCGCGTCGGCGGTTACGCCTCTCGGAGCCCGAATCCCGGGCTGTCAGTGCACTGCGTCCAGCCGCGCCCTCTGCTCCGCCGTCAGTTCAAGTTCCACCGCGGCCAGGTTCTCCTCCAGCTGCGCCACCGACGAGGCCCCGGCCAGCGGGATCACCGGCAGGTCGCCGCCGATCTGCCAGGCCAGCACCACCTGGTTGACACTCGCCCCGGTCTCCCGCGCCACCTCCCGCAGCACCGCCAGCCGCGCCGGGGTGCCCGGGTGGTCGAAGTCGCGGGGCAACGGGACGTCCTGACGTGCGTAGGCGCCCTTGAGGAGCGGTGAGTACGCGACCAGGGTCAGGCCCGGCTCGGCGCGCAGATAGCTCAGCAGCTCCGCAGTGGTGCCGCCGAGGCTGCCGTCCGGGAAGATCTCCTCGGGGATGTCGGTGCGCGGGCGCAGATGGCTGTGCTGGTATTGCAGCACCTCATAGCCGGGCAGCCCGGCCGCCGCCGCGAGGGCGCGGGCGCGCTCCACCCGCCAGACGGCGTGGTTGCTCACGCCGAGCAGGCCGACCGTGCCCTCCGCGACCAGTTCGGCGAACCCCTCGACGGTCTCGCGCAGCGGCACCGTGTGGTCCTCGATGTGCGCGTACAGCAGGTCGAGCCGGTCCACACCGAGGCGTTCCCGGCTGCCTTCGGCCGCCTCCCGGATCGCCTTCGCCGACAGGCCCTCGGCGTTGTCGACATAGCTCGTGCCGGGGGCAAGCGGGCGTGCGCCGAGCTTCGTGGCGATCACGATCTCGTCGCCGACGCCGCGGCTGCGGCGCCAGCGGCCGAGCAGTTCCTCGCTCTGGCCGCCCTGTCCGTCGTCGGTCCAGAAGGCGTAGTTGTCGGACGTGTCGATGAAGTTGCCGCCCGCCTCGACATAGCGGTCGAGGACGGCGAAGGAGGTCTTCTCGTCCGTCCGCGAGCCGAACAACATCGCGCCGAGCGCGAGCACGCTCACCCGGCGGCGGGTCTTCGGATCGGCGCCGATCGTCCGGTACTTCATGGTGGTCCCTCCCGTCGCCGCCCGCCGGTGCGGGCTCGATCGGGAGTCTTCAGCTTCAAGTGCGCTTCAAGTCAAGGGCGGTGGCGCGCCGGGGAGCGATGTGAACGCGTGGTGCCTGTGCGGCAGCGTCCGTCGGGTGTCTGGTCGCCCGCTGGACCATGTGACATAGTACTGACCGTGAGTCAGCGACTGACCTGCGATGTCGTGGTCGTCGGCGCCGGAATGGTGGGCGCCGCCTGTGCGCTGTACGCCGCCCGCGGCGGTATGGACGTCGTCCTCGTGGATCGCGGCCCGGTGGCCGGCGGTACGACCGGCTCCGGAGAGGGCAATCTGCTCGTCTCCGACAAGGAACCTGGGCCGGAACTCGAACTCGCCCTGTATTCACTGCGCTTGTGGAGGCAACTGGCCGAGGAGCTGGGACCGGCGATCGAGTACGAACCCAAGGGCGGTGTCGTCGTCGCCTCGTCCGCCGAAGGGCTCACCGCCCTGGCGGACTTCGCGGCCGCGCAGCGGGCCGCCGGGGTCGAGGCGGAGGTCGTCGCCGCCGACGAGCTCCGCGACCTGGAACCGCACCTGGCCCCGGGCCTCGCGGGCGGCATGCTGTACCCGCAGGACTGCCAGGTGATGCCGACGCTCGCCGCCGCGCATCTCGTCCGCGCGTCCGGTGCGCGCCTGCTGACCGGGCGGACCGTGACCGAGGTGCTGCGCACGCCGCAGGGAGCCGTGCACGGGGTGCGCACGACCGGCGGTGACATCCTCGCCCCGGCCGTGGTGAACGCCGCCGGCACCTGGGGCGGGGAGTTCGCCGCGCTGGCGGGAGTGCACCTGCCGGTCCTCCCCCGGCGCGGGTTCGTGCTCGTCACCGAGCCGTTGCCCCGCCGGGTGCGGCACAAGGTGTACGCCGCCGACTATGTCGCGGACGTGGCCAGCGACTCGGCGGCGCTGCAGACCTCGCCGGTCGTCGAGGGCACGGCCGCGGGTCCCGTCCTGATCGGGGCGAGCCGTGAACGGGTCGGCTTCGACCGGTCGTTCTCCCTGCCGGTCCTGCGGGCGCTGGCGGCGGGCGCGATCCGGCTGTTCCCCTTCCTGGAGCAGGTACGGGCGATGCGCACCTATCTCGGCTTCCGGCCGTACCTGCCGGACCATCTGCCCGCCATCGGCCCGGATCCCAGGGTGCCGGGGCTGCTGCACGCCTGCGGCCACGAGGGGGCCGGGATCGGACTCGCCACCGGGACCGGGCAGTTGGTCTCGCGGGTGCTGAGCGGCAAGGCGCCGGAATTGGACCTCGGGCCGTTCCGGCCGGAGCGTTTCGAGCGGGAGGCCGTGTGAATCAACTGGAGTCGGCCGGGACCCGGCCGGGCCCCGCCTTCACGGTGACCTTCGACGGTCGTGAGATCGAGGCGCTGCCCGGTCAGACGGTCGCGGCGGCGCTCTGGGCGGCGGGCATCACCTCATGGCGCACCACCCGGCGCGAGGGCCGGCCACGCGGGGTCTTCTGCGGGATCGGCGTGTGCTTCGACTGCCTGGTGACCGTCGACGACCGGCCGAACCAGCGCGCTTGCCTGGTGCCGGTGCGGCCCGGCGATGTGATCCGTGCGCAGGAGGGGACGGGGCATGCGGACTGACCTCGCGGTGATCGGCGCGGGCCCGGCGGGGCTCGCCGCGGCGCTCGCGGCAGCGGCGCGCGGCGTGCGCGTCACACTCGTCGACGCGGCCCCCGAGGCGGGCGGCCAGTTCTACCGGCAGCCCGCCGCCGGACTCGGTGCGCGGCGCGCGCGGGCCCTGCACCACCAGTGGCGCACCTGGCTGCGGCTGCGCGAAGGACTCGACCGGCACCTCGCGGCCGGACGCGTCAGCCACCTGGCGGATCACCATGTGTGGTGCGTGGAGCGGGAGTCGGAGGGGTTCGCCGTGCACGCCCTGCTCGGGCCCGAGCAGGAGCGTCCGGTCGCCGTGCGGGCCCGCGCCGTGCTTCTGGCGACCGGCGGCTACGAGCGGGTGCTGCCCTTCCCCGGCTGGACGCTGCCCGGGGTCGTCACCGCCGGCGGCGCACAGGCCATGCTCAAGGGCGCACTGGTGGTGCCGGGGCGCAGGGCGGTCGTGGCCGGGACCGGGCCGCTGCTGCTTCCGGTTGCGACCGGTCTCGCGGCGGCGGGGGTGACGGTCGCCGCGCTCGTGGAGTCGGCCGATCCGAGGGCCTTCGTACGGTGCGCCGGGGCCCTGGCCGGCCGGCCCGGCAAAGCGGTCGAGGCGACGGCGTACGCGGCCCGGCTGCTGCGGCACGGGGTGCGGATCCTCGCCCGGCACACCGTGGTCGAGGCGCAGGGCACCGACCGGCTGGAGGCGGTGACCGTCGCCGCGCTCGACGCCGATGGACGGGTCCGGGCGGGCACCGCGCGCCGTGTCCCTTGCGACACCCTCGCCGTCGGGCACGGCATGCTCCCGCACACCGACCTCGCCGAAACCCTCGGCTGCCGCATCGACGGGGCGAGCGTCGCCGTCGACGACGAACAGCGCACCGGCGTCCCGGGGGTCTGGGCGGCGGGCGAGGCCACCGGGATCGGTGGTGCGGCGCTCGCCCTGGCCGAGGGGCACATCGCCGGACGGTCCGTCGCCGCGCGGCTCGCCGGTGCCGTGCCCGATCCGCGGGGTGGGAGCGCGCCGGGCGGAGCCGGGCGTCGCTGCGCGCGTTCTTCGCGGCGCTCGACAACGCGTATGCGCCGCCTGCCCGCTGGGCCGAGCAGGTCACCGACGACACCGTGGTGTGCCGTTGCGAGGAGGTGCGCGCCGGGAGCGTACGGGAGGCCGTCGCCGAGTTGGGCGCCGGTGATCTGCGGACGGTGAAGCTGCTGACGCGGGCCGGGATGGGCTGGTGCCAGGGCCGGGTGTGCGGGCCCGGGGTTGCCGGGATCGCCGGGTGCGCGGAGACGGTGATCCGGAGGCCGCTCGCCCGGCCGGTGCCGCTCCGGGTGCTGGCCGGGGAGCCCGGAGAGGACCGTCGACAAGAGGACCATCGGTAACATGTCACACGTCATCGAGATGGGGTATCGCGTATGACCGTCCCGGAGCATCGCCCCTGGCGCGGCGTTCTCGTCGCCACCGCCCTTCCGCTCACCGACACACTCGCCGTCGACCACGCCAGGTTCGCCGACCACTGCGCCTGGCTGGTGGAGAACGGCTGCGACGGTGTCGTGCCGAACGGCTCGCTCGGCGAGTACCAGGTGCTCACCCCCGAGGAGCGTGCCCGGGCCGTGGAGACCGCCGTGTCCGCGATCGGCGGGGCCCGGGTGATGCCCGGCGTCTCCGCGTACGGTTCGGCGGAGGCCCGCCGCTGGGCCGAGCAGGCGCGCGACGCGGGCTGTGCGTCGGTGATGCTGCTGCCGCCGAACGCCTACCGCGCCGACGAGCGCTCCGTGCTCGCCCACTACGAGGAGGTGGCGAAGGCGGGGCTGCCGGTGGTGGCGTACAACAACCCCATCGACACCAAGGTCGACCTCGTCCCCGAACTGCTCGCCAAGCTGCACGGCGAGGGGTTCGTCCACGCGGTCAAGGAGTTCTCGGGCGACCCCCGCCGCGCCTACCGCCTCGCCGAACTCGCCCCGGAGCTGGACCTGTTGATCGGTGCCGACGACGTCCTGCTGGAGCTCGCGGTCGCCGGCGCCAAGGGCTGGGTGGCCGGTTACCCCAACGCCCTCCCCCGCGCCTCGGTGCAGTTGTACCGCGCTGCGGTCGCGGGCGACCTCGACACCGCGGTTCCGTTGTACCGGCAGTTGCACCCACTGCTGCGCTGGGACTCCCGCGTGGAGTTCGTCCAGGCGATCAAGCTGTCGATGGACGTCGTCGGCCGGTACGGCGGTCCCGTACGGCCGCCTCGCATGCCGCTGCCGGCCGAGCAGGAGGCCGCCGTGCGCGCCGCCACGGAGAAGGCCGTCGCGGCAGGGCTCGCGTAGAAGGGAGGCCGGTCATGCGCAGCAAACTCGTCCTGCACGCCGTCGACTCCCACACCGAGGGCATGCCGACCCGGGTGATCACCGGCGGCATCGGCACCATCCCCGGTGCGACCATGAACGAGCGACGCCTGTGGTTCCGTGAACACCGCGACGACGTCAAGCAGTTGCTGATGAACGAGCCGCGCGGGCACGCGGCGATGAGCGGCGCGATCCTCCAGCCGCCCACCCGTCCCGACTGCGACTGGGGCGTCGTCTACATCGAGGTCTCCGGCTATCTGCCGATGTGCGGGCACGGCACGATCGGGGTCGCGACCGTCCTCGTGGAGACGGGCATGGTGGAGGTCGTCGAGCCGGTGACCACCATCCGGCTGGACACCCCGGCGGGTCCCGTCGTCGCCGAGGTCGCCGTCGAGGGCGGCGCGGCCAAGGCCGTCACCCTCAGGAACGTGCCGTCCTTCTGCGTGGGCCTCGACCGCAAGGCCACCCTGCCCGACGGGCGCACGGTGACCTACGACCTCGCGTACGGGGGCAACTTCTACGCGATCCTGCCGCTGGCGGAGTTCGGGCTGCCGTTCGACCGCGCCCGCAAGGACGACATCCTCGCGGCCGGGCTCGCGCTGATGGAGGCGATCAACGCCGAGGAGGAGCCCGTCCACCCCGAGGACCCGACGATCCGCGGGTGCCACCACGTCCACCTGTACGCGCCGGGGGCCACCGCCCGGCTGTCCCGGCACGCGATGGTCATCCACCCGGGCTGGTTCGACCGCTCCCCGTGCGGTACGGGTACCAGCGCGCGCATGGCGCAGCTGCACGCACGCCGCGAACTTCCGCTGCACACCGAGTTCGTGAACGAGTCCTTCATCGGGACGCGGTTCACAGGGCGCCTGCTGGGGACCACGGAGGTCGCCGGCCGCCCCGCGGTGCTGCCCAGCTTCACGGGGCGGGCGTGGGTGACGGGCACGGCGCAATACCTTCTGGACCCGGAGGACCCGTTCCCGGCTGGGTTCGTGCTGTAGTCCCCTGCCGCAGCCGCCCGGTACGGGAACGCCGGAGCACTGGGACACTGGTGCTGCGTGACATTGCATCCTTCGAGGAGACAGAAACACCATGGCCGCCCCGCGCCCCAGCTCCCCCTCCCCCGCTCCCGCCCTGCCCACGCTCGGCGGCAAGAAGAGCAGTTACCGCGAGCGGGTGGCCGACGCCCTGCGGGCCGCGCTTGTCGCGGGCGAGCTGCGCCCCGGCGAGGTGTACTCCGCGCCGACGCTGGCCGCCCGCTTCGGCGTCTCGGCGACCCCGGTGCGCGAGGCCATGCTCGACCTGGTCAAGGAGGGCCTGGTCGACACCGTCCCCAACAAGGGCTTCCGGGTCACCGAGGTCTCCGAGAAGCAGCTCGACGAATACACCCACGTCCGCTCCCTGATCGAGATCCCGACCACCGTGGCGCTCGCCCGGACGGCCGACCGGGTCTCGCTGGAGGCCCTGCGCCCGGCCGCCCGGGAGATCGTCACCGCCGCGGCGGCCGGGGACCTCATCGCCTACGTCGAGGCCGACACCCGCTTCCACCTCGGCCTGTTGGCCCTCGCCGGCAACGCGCACCTCGTCGAGGTGGTCGGTGACCTGCGCAAGCGGTCGCGTCTGTACGGGCTGACCGCGCTCGTCGAGGCGGGCCGGCTGCTCGCCTCGGCCCAGGAGCACCTCGAACTCCTCGACGCCCTGCTGGAAGGGGACGAGGGGGCCGTACGGACGGTGATGACCCGTCACATCGGGCATGTCCGCGGCCTGTGGGCCGCCCACGGCCGGGACCAGGACCGAGCGCGCGACTGACCACGCCCGCGCCGCGGCCCCGGTCCGAGGTCGGCGGCTCACCGCTCGGCGGCTCACCGTTCGGTGGCAGACACCGAAGGGTGGTCAGACCCGAATCAGCGGCGTGTCGTAGCCGCATCCCACATCAGCGGCGTGTCGTCGAAGACCACAGCGATCCTGATCTTCGTCCCGGCCGCGATCGTCCCCGGAAGCGTCACGTTCCCCTTCTGGTCCTGGTCGAAGGCAACCGGGCCGAGGTCGGTGACCCTCCCGTCGGGCGCGAACACGTAGACGTGGCCCGTCGTGTTCGCGTGCAGGGCCCTGCCCGCCGGGTCCGATGCCGCCGCGTCCAGCGACACGGTGGCCTTCACGCCGACCCGGTTCGCCGGGATCAGGCTCTTCGACCGCTCGGCCCTCGTCAGGTCCGCGGCGGCCGGAGCCTGCTGGACGAGCTGCCACTCCTGCGAGCCGTCGCCGACCGCGTTCTGCAAGGTCAGCGCCGCCCCTCGGGACGCACCGGTCAGGTACACGTTCGTGTTCCTGGCCGACTGGAACGTGTAGTAGCCGTCGGCGGTCCTGATGATGTTCCAGCTGCCCGTCGCGCTGTTGTCGACCCACTGGCCGATCCTCTGGCCGACCGTCGCGTTCCCGGTCCAGACGGCCGCCGCCCGGCCGCCCGACTTGTTCAGCAAGGTCACCCCGCCGTTCGGTTCGGTCACCACGTGCCAGTACTGGGTGTCCGCGTTCGCCACGGAGCCGGGGTCCTCCAGGCGGACGTCGGGCACGTCGCCGTTGCCGAGGTTCGCGTCGTTGGTCTTGCCGCCGGTACCGATCACCTGGCCGGTCTTGCGGTTCACCAACCGGTAGTAGGCGCCCTGCGAATGACCGAGATCCACCTCGGCGTACGCGATCGTCGACGTGCCCTGGTTGTTGAGTATCTCGATGCGGCCGGTGCCGGCGACGTACTGCAGGTTGCGGCTGTAGCCGGCCGGTGAGGTCGTCTGGTACTCCTTCCACACGCCGTCGCTGCGTCCGCTCTCGTTGACCCAGACGTCGCCGCTGCCGGCGGCGTTGTAGACCAGGCGCCCGTCGGGAAGTCTGATGACGACCGGGCTGCCGTTCACCGCGAGCGGGTGGGAACCGGCGTCGACCGGCAGGGAGGTGACGGGGTTGCCCGTCGACGCGGAGTAGAACTTCAGCGGGTTGTCGGAGATCGCGTACCGGGTGTTGACTCCGCCGCCCCAGTACTCGTAGGTGAGGAGCCACTTGCCGTCCGTCGTCGGGACGACGTTGGTCATGCCCGGCCGCCCACCGCCGATCTCCGTCTTGCCGCCGCCCATGTCCTGGGTGAGTCCCGGGACGTCGACGACGGGACCGCTCCACTGCGCACTGCGGCCGTTCCAGGTCCTGTGGACGAGGATCTGGCCGTGCGAGTCCGCGGCGGTGTCGTTCGCGGGATCCGGTGTCGGGGCGCCGGTGACGGGATCGAAGCCGGTGTAGTCGTTCTCGTCGGAGTAGTAGCAGACGAGTCGGCCCTCGTAGACCATCAGGTACGGCTCCCAGAGGGGATCCACCTGCTTGTACGTGTTCGCCTCGGAGACGTTCCGGCCGATCGCGCCCGCGCTGCCGCCCTGCCAGCCGCCCGTGGCGACGACGTTGACGACCTTCCACGAGACGCCCTGGTCGGTGCTGGAGTACAGGGCGATCGCCAGGTCCTTGCGGTCTCCGTCGTTGGACGGCGTCCAGTTCGGGTCGGCCGCCTTGTGCTCTTTGTAGTAGTAGTCGTCGCCCGACACGACGCTCGCCAGGAGCAGCGTGCCCGCCTTCAGGTTCCCGATGTCCTGCGGAAGCACGTACAGGTACGGGTTGGTCCAGTTGCTCGTGTACTTGGCGTACCGGGGATCACCGGAGAGGTACGCCGGAGCCTTGACCTGTGACAGCGGCTGCCAGGACGTGCCGTGGTCGTCGCTCTTGTAGACCGGGAGAGTCTCACCGTCGGCGCTTCCCGTCGACGGCACGACGGTCGCCTTCTCGAAGGACGCGACCAGACGTCCGCTGGGCAGCAGCGCCGACTTCGGGTAGATCGCGCAGTTGCCCCGGCCTTTCAGACACGGTTCGTTCCCGAGCTGGTACAGGATCCCGCCCGTCGGGTTGTACGCCTGCGCGCCGGCCATGGGTATCGCCGCCATCGCCGATGCCGCGATGAAGGTTCCCAGCGCCTTTCCCAGCCGTCTTCTCCGCACAGCCCCTCCTTGGTTTTCCGTGGCTCGGTTCATCGGCCTTCTCCTCGCCGGGGATCGGGTGCCGCGGCGAGCACGCGTACGTCCCACGCCCCGAGCACCAGCTCGGTGCCCGACGCGATCTCGTCGCCGTCCAGGACGTCGGTCAGTTCGACCGGAGCGGCGACACGGGCGGCCTCCCAGCTCCAGTTGTGGACGATGTGGACGCGGCGTCCGTCCGGGGAGGTGCCGGTCGTCGCGGTGACGGACGCGGGGAGGTCACGCCAGCCGTGGCGTGCGGTGGGCACCAGCCACGCGGCGAGCGCGCGGGCGAAGGCGCGGTCCGGAACCGTGCCGACGTACGTGATCCGGCCCTCGCCGTGGCGGCGGGTGGTGACCGCGGGCCAGCGGCCGAAGTGCGGGTGCTCGTACGTGGCGAGGACGTCGGCGTCGGTGACGATCAGGCCGTCCGCCCACCGCGTGGCCGTCGCGCCCTCGGGCAGGTGGAGGAGGCCGCCTGCCGTGGCGTGGACCGGGATGTCGCGGACGAGGTTGCTGAACTCGTCGTAGTGGACGCCTGCGGCGTCGGCGAGCCGCCCGGGTGCCCTTTCGTGCCGGGCCCGTGCCTGGTGGTCGGCGTAGGCGGTGCGGGGACCGAGGACGAGGTGGCCGCCCGCGTGGGCGTAGGCGGCGAGCCAGTCGATCGTCTCGTCGTGGGCGATGTACAGAGCGGGGACCACGAGCACCGGGTGGCGTCGCGCGGCCGCCTCGGGCGGCATGCCCGGCCGTTCGCCGCGCGGGTCGTGCAGTTGGCGGGCGTGGACGATCCGCACCTGACGGCGCGCGTCGAAGGCGCCGCGGTAGAAGGGGTCGAAGATGCGGTGGTAGGCGGCCGGGTCCGGTTCGCCGTCGGCGGTGGCGAGGGGTGGGTGCTGCTGCATGAGCCACTTGCTGGGCGTCGAGTAGACCATCGTGATGTCGGCGTCCGGCTCGATCCCGGCCACGAGCGGGCCGGCCTTGTCGAACTCGGCTCCCAGCCGCGCCAGTTCCGCATACGCACGGCCGGGTCGCCCACTGTGCGGCAGGACACCGCCCCAGTACGTCTCCGCGCCGAAGCGCAGGGTCTGCCACTGCCAGTACTCGATCATCCGCGCACCGCGCGCCACGTGTGCCCACGCGGCCTGCCGCCACTGGCCGTCGTAGGCGGGGCGGTTGTCCCAGGCGAAGCCGATGGAGCCCGCGTTGGTCTCGGTGACCAGGAACGGCTCCTGGCGTGAGGAGAACATCCAGTCCGCCGTCTGGTACATCGCCCACACGCCGGTGGTCTTCCAGATCTGCTCGTGGTCGTCGGGTGTCGGGTCGGGCAGCAGCAGCCCGTCCTGCATGTCGTAGTACGGGTTGCCGGAGGCGATGTCGAGCGGGTCGGTCAGCTCGTCGTCCTCAACTCCTCGGCGGGTGTAGGAGATGCAGGTGGTGACGAACTGGCCGGGGCGGGCGTACTCGCGCACGATGTCGGCCTGCCAGCCGATGAACTCGGTCACCTGGCTCGCCTGGAACTCCCGCCAGGCCAGGTCGTACTGGGGCTGGGCGTTGCCGTCCGGGGCCCACAGGTCGGCCCACGTGGACAGCCGGTGGGACCAGTACACGAGGCCCCACTCGCGGTTGAGGGTCTCGACATCGCCGTACTTCTGCCGCAGACGGTCCACGAAGCGCTGGAAGACGCCGTGGTTGTGGAAGAGGTGCAGGCCCGGTTCGTTGTCCACCTGCCATCCGATGACGGCCGGGTGGTCGGCGTACCGGGCGACGATCTTCCGGATGACCCGCTCGGCGTGGAAGCGGAAGGCGGGGTGGGTGAAGTCGACCTCCTGGCGGGCACCCCAGCCGATCCGCTGCCCGGTGGCCTGCTCCGCGGTGATCTCCGGGTACTGGCGGGCCAGCCACGGCGGCACCGCGTACGTCGGCGTGCCGAGGATGACGGAGATGCCGCGTTCGTGGGCGCCGTCGAGGACCGGCTGCAGCCAGTCGAGGTCGAACCTCCCGTTCTCCGGCTCCCACGTCGACCAGACCGACTCGCCCACCCGGATCACGGTGAACTTCGCCTGGGACATCAGGTCGAGGTCGGTCTTGAGCCGCTCGTCGGACCGCAGTTCGGGGTCGTAGGCGGGCGTGTACTCGTGGTAGTAGGCGGCGCCGAACAGGACGCGGGCGGGCAGGACCGCCATAGGGAGAACCTCCGGGAGAGGGTGAAGGGTACGAGTGGGGCGCTCGAGCGTCACTGCTTGACGCTTCCGGTCGCCAGGCCGCTCTGCCAGTAGCGCTGGAGCAGCAGGAAGGCGATGACGAGCGGGACGATGGAGATCAGGGACCCGGTCACGACGAGCGGGAGCATGTCGCCGCTGGCCCCGGCCCCGCCGTTCTGCGCCTGGGCGGCCCAGGAGGAGAGGCCGACCGTGATGGGGTACAGCTTCGGGTCGTTGAGCATGATCAGCGGCAGGAAGTAGTTGTTCCAGGTCGCCACGAGGGTGAAGAGGAGGACGGTCACCAGGCCGGGGGCCAGCAGTCTCAGGGCGATCCGGAAGAAGATCCGCCCCTCCCTCGCGCCGTCGATGCGGGCGGCCTCGAGGAGGCTGTCCGGGACGGCGTCGGCCGCGTAGACGCGCATGAGGTACAGGCCGAACGGGTTGACGAGCGAGGGCAGGATGACGGCCCAGGGGGTGTTGACCAGGCCGACCTTGGCGAACAGCAGATAGGTCGGGATCGCCAGCGCGGTGGCCGGGACCATGATGGCGCCGAGCACCAGGTTGAAGGCGGCGCGGTCGCCGCGGAAGCGGAACTTGGCGAAGCCGTACCCTGCGGCGGCCGCGAGCAGCGCGGCGCCGAGCGCGCTGACGACGGCGTACACGGCGGTGTTGAGGAGCCAGTGCACGAAGACGCCGTCGTCCTGGGTGAAGGTCGCCCTGATGTTCGCCACCAGTTGCGGGGCGTGCGAGAACCACAGGCCGAAGCGGTTGATCAGGTCCTGGGTGCTCTTGGTGGAGGCGACGAGCAGCCAGAACAGCGGGAGGAGGAAGTAGGCCAGGGCCGCCAGCATGGCGATCGTCAGCGGAGTGCTGCGCCGGCGTGACGCGGAGCGGCGTCGTGCCGGTGCGGTGGGGGCCGGGTCCGCCGGTGCGGTCGTGGCCGTGGTCATCGTCGTCGTCACGTGGCCCTCCTGAGGTTCGCGGTGAGCAGGACGGCGTAGGAGGCGATGACGATGACCAGGCCCAGGAGGAAGGACACCGTGGCCGCGTAGTTGAGCTGGTTGCCGGTGAAGGCGAGGGAGTAGGCGTAGAGGTTGGCGGTGTAGGAGCTGCTGATGACGTCCGGGGCGATCTTCATCAGCAGGCTCGGCTCGTTGAACAGCTGGAAGCTCCCGATGACGGAGAACAACAGGGTCAGCAGGAGCGCCGGCCTGAGTGCGGGCAGTTTGACGGACCAGGCGATCCGCCAGGGGCCGGCTCCGTCCATCGCGGCCGCCTCGTACAGATCGTTCGGGATGGTACGCAGGGCCGCGTACAGAATGATCATGTTGTAGCCGACGAACTCCCAGGTCACGATGTTCGCCAGGCTGCCGAGCATCCAGCCGTCGCTGAGGAAGTGCGGGGCCGGCAGGTCCAGCTTCCGGCTCGCTTGCGCGAACGGGCCGAAGTCGGGGCCGTACAGATAACCCCACATGAGTGCGGCGACCACGCTCGGGACCGCATACGGGACGAAGATGCCCAGCCGGATCACGCGCGCCAGCCGCAGCAGGCCGCTGTCGAGGGCGAGGGCGAACAGCAGGGCCAGCAGCAGCATCAGCGGGACCTGGATCACGAAGAACAGTGCCACGCGTCCGACGCCGTGGAGGAGGAGCGGGTCCTTGAGAGCGGTGACGTAGTTGTCCAGGCCGACGAAGACGTTTCCGCCGATGAGCCGTTGCTGGAACAGGCTGAGGTAGGCGGCGTAGCCGAGCGGGGCAAGGTACAGCAGAAGGAAGAGGAGCAGGAACGGGGCGGTGAACAGCGGTCCCGCCGCGCCGCGGCGCACGGGAGGGCGGGCCTTGCGGGAGGTCGCGGTGGTGGCCGACATCATCAGGCTCCCCGGACGGTGAAGCCCTGGTTCTTGGCGTACGTCGTGAGCCGCGACTGCCAGGTGCCGAGCGCGGCGACGGTGTCGGACCTGCCGGCGAGGGACTTGCCGACGGTCTCCGTCCAGTCGGTCGCCGCCTGGTCCAGGAACGGCGGCCACTGGAACGAGGGCGAGACCGTGCCGCTGATGTCGGCGAAGATCTGGTTGACCTTCTGGCCGCCGTAGAAGGCGGGCGCGTCGCCGGTGAAATCCGCGTCCGCGAGCAGGGCCTTGGTCGCCGGGAAGAAGAACTGCTTGGTGGCGAACATCTTGGCGCTCGCCGGGTCGCTGTTGAGGAACTGGGCGAACCGCGCTGCCGCGATCGGGTTCTTGGTCGACCGGAGGACGGCGGTCGTCGAGCCGCCCCAGTTGCCCGAGCTGGGCTTGGACGCGTCCCACTGCGGCAGCGGCGCCGCCCGCCAGTTGCCCGAGGTGGCCTTGGCCGACCCGGACAGGAAGGCGGGGCCCCAGGCCGCGGTGAGCCAGGTGGCGTACTTGCCCTTGTTGAACCCGGCGTACCACGCGTCGGTGAAGTCCGGGTCGGTGCTGATGACGCCTTCCTTCGCGAGTCCGCCCCAGAAGGAGGCGAGTTTCTTGGAGGTCGCGTCGTCGACGCTGATGGAGAGGGTGCTCTTGCCGGAGGTCGCGTACGGTTTGGCGCCCGCCTGCCAGAGCAGGCCGTGCCAGGCGGCGGGTTCGTTCGCCGCGAGGTTGGTCAGGTAGACGTCCGGGGCGGCCTTGTGCAGCTTGCGCGCCGCGGCGGCGAACTCGTCCCAGGTCTGGGGCACCTGGATGCCGTGCCTGTCGAAGATGTCCTTGCGGTAGAGCATCCCCATCGGGCCGGTGTCCTGCGGGATCGCCCACACCTCGCCGCCCGGTCCGCTGACCTGCCCCCACGTCCAGTCGACGAACCGCTCCTTCAGCGCCGAGGCGCCGTACGGGCTCAGATTCAGCAGGCTGTCCGTGATCGTGAAGGTGGGGATCGCCTGGTACTCGATCTGTGCCAGGTCCGGGGCGCCGGTGCCGGCCTTCAGCGCGGTGCGCAGCTTGGTGTAGTGGGCGACGCCCTGGCCGGCGTTGACGACCTTGACCTTGATGGCCGGGTACTTCTTCTCGAAGAGCGCGACCTCCTGCTCGATGTCCGGGACCCAGGTCCAGAACGTCAGCTGGGTCGGTGTCTTCATCGCCTTGTCGATGTCGGCCTGGCTCGCCGGCTTGGCGGAGGAGGACGAGCCCGAGGTGCCGCTGCCGCCGCTGCACGCGGCGAGCGTGGCGCCGAGGGACACCGCTCCGGTCGAGGCGAGGAACCGCCGACGGCTCAGGGAGGACGTGGGAACGAAGGATCGGGGCATGGTGAACTCCCGCCGATGGGCATAGGGACACAACGCCTGGCGAGGCGCGTCTCACGGGTGGGAAGGTGAGGGGGGTGGTGAAGGGGTGAGGGGCCGACGCCGCTACCGGGGTATCGGGGGTCGCCATGTTCGGGTAGGCGTCGCGCGGGCTGCGTACGGGACGCGCGTCACATGGCGTACAGCGGAAGTCGAGGGTCGTGGAGGCGTTGCGGAGCGGTGAGCACAGGTCGGCCCACCGCCCGGCTGTGAGCGGGTGCCGCTCGGGCCGATGAGTGGCTGATCAGTCGGTGACGGGCGGTCCGTCTCCTGTCGGGGGTGCGTGTGCCGAGCCGCGCGAGCGCGGGGCCGCGCGCCGCCTGCCTGCCGGGGCCTTTCGGGCCCGAGGGCGGGCGGTGGAGGCGCGGACGACGAGTTCGACCGGTGGATCACTCGCGGGCGCCGGCTCCGCGTCCGGTTTCTCGATGGCCTGCACCAGAAGCCGCAGCCCCTCCCGCGCCACAGCGTCGAAGGGCTGGCGCACCGTGGTCAACGGAGGGGTCACATACGCGGAGACGGGGCTGTCGTCGAACCCGACGACACTCACGTCCTCCGGCACCCGCAGGCCCGCCTCCGCCAGCGCACGGATCAGACCGATGGCCATGTCGTCATTCGCCGCGAACACCGCCGTCACATCCCCCTCGCCGACAAGCTCACGACCCGCCGCATACCCGGACGCGGCCGACCAGTCACCCTCGACGACCGCAGGCTGATCCCTGCCACGCGCCACCAGCGCCGCACGCCACCCCTCAAGCCGGTCCCGAGCAGCAAACCACCGCCCAGGACCCGCAACGTGATGCACCGTCTGATGCCCCAGATCAAGCAGATGCTCCGTGGCCGCACACGCCAGCAACTGCGCCCCCACCCCCGCGACCACCACCCGGGGACCGCCGAACGCGGCGGGCGCACCAAGGACGAGAACCGGCACATCGACACCCACCGAGACCTCACCCTCGTCGATGGGCTCGGAAACCACGATGCCGTCCACACCCTGCTCGAGCAGCGACTCCACCGCCCCCGCGACTCCCCCAGCCTCACCCTCCAGCGTGTTCACCACCCGAAGCGCATAGCCCGCATCCCGCGCGGCACGCTCGATACCGATGAGCAGCGAGGCAGGACCGTACAAGGCCGTACCCAACGCGACCACACCGATGGACCGGGTCCGCCCGGAGGCCAGCGCCCGGGCCGCACCGTTCACCCGGTAACCGAGCCCCTCGGCAGCCTCGAGCACCCGCCGACGCACCTCGGCCGAGACATACCGCTCACCATTGAAGACCCGGGACACCGTCTTCTGCGACACACCCGCCAAACGCGCCACATCCACACTCCGCGGCGCGACAGGACCCGCACCCCGCCCTCCCACTCGCGTCATGACGTCTCCGATTTCCCCGGCAGCTCGGATCCCAGCACAGTCGGAGCTTTCGCATACACCCGATCGGCTGTATGACTGCGCTGTCATGACTGCGGTGTCATATCTACGCAGTCGAACAGAACGTGTCAAGACTGCGCGCAACACCACGGCGACCCGCCCGTAGTGCACGGGCGCCCTCCGCTCTTCCGTGCAGGTGCGACACACCTGGCACAGCGCGGCCGACCGGCTCCGCACCGCCGTTGTGCGCAATCCTGGGCCGGGCGCACCGCCCACACGGCCAGTGGTGCACGAGCGCTGGGCCGCGACTCGCCGAGGAGGACGCATGACCACCCTTGCCGACCCCGTCCCCGGCGGGCGCCCGGGTGACGTCGAGCGGGCCACCGCGCTGGAGGTGGAATTGTCGGCGCGGGGGGTGCACGGCGTCGTCCTGGCGTACGTCGACACCGCGGGCATCGGCCGGGTGAAGACCGTCCCGACGGCCCGGCTCTCGTGGGCGACCGCCTGGGGGGTGGGAATGTCCCCGGTGTTCGACACCTTCCTGGCGAACGACGCCATCGTCTCCACCGACGTGCTGGGCTCCCCGGACGGCGATCTTCGCCTGTATCCCGACCTGGACCACCTGGTGGTGCTGTCCGGACAGCCGGGCTGGGCCTGGGCCCCGGTCGACCGGATCACCCAGGAGGGTGAACGGCACCCGGCGTGCAGCCGCAGCTTCCTGCGCCGTATCGTCACGGACGCGGCTCGGGACCACGGCATCACGTTCAAGGCGGCCATCGAGGTCGAATGGGCCGTCGGGCAGGGGGCCGCACCAGGGGACGCGTTCGTCCCCGCGACATCCGGTCCTGCCTACGGCGCCACCCGGCAGGTCGAACTGAGCGACTACGCCGTCGAGTTGCTCGCGGCGTTCGCGGCGCAGGGCGTGGAGGTCGACCAGATCCACCCCGAGTACGCGCCCGGGCAGTTCGAGATCTCGGTCGGCGCGCTCGACCCGGTGGCCGCAGCCGACCGGAGCGTGCTGGTACGGCAGACCATCCGCGCGGTGTCCCAGCGTCATGGACTGAAGGTCTCCTTCTCACCGGCGGTCTCGGCGGAAGGCGTCGGCAACGGCGGGCACGTCCATCTCTCCGCCTGGCGTGACGGGGCGAATCTGCACGCACATGGCGAGCGCCGCTACGGCATGACCTCCGCGGCGGAGTCGTTCGCCGCGGGCCTGCTCGCCCACTTGCCGGCCCTCACGGCGGTGACCGCCCCCAGCCCGGCGAGCTATCTGCGCCTCAAACCCTCGCAGTGGGCCGGCGTCTTCACCGCATGGGGTCACGAGACCCGCGAATCCGCGGTGCGCGTCATCACCGGCACGGCGGGCATGCGCAGCCGGGCGGCGAACCTGGAGGTGAAACCGGTCGACCTGGCCGCCAACCCGTATCTGGCGCTCGGATGCCTCATCGCCGCAGGCCTCGACGGCCTGGAGTCGTCCTCGCCGCTGCCCGAGGAGATCACCGGAGATCCCGCACGGTTCACCGCCGAGGAAGCGGTGGCCCGGGGCGTGCGCCGGCTGCCGACGTCACTGGAGGAGTCCGTCCGGAACTTCCGCGAGGACGAACTGCTTCGCACCGCATTGGGGCCGGTCCTGGCGGACGCCGTGATCGCCGTGCGCCTCGGGGAGATCGCAGCGGTGGCCGGGCTCGACGACGAGCTCGTGGCAGCGGCTTACCGGTGGAAGTACTGAGGACCACTGGGAACCACCGAATCGACTGACCTACTGAACGACTGATCCACCACCGACCTACTGAACAGAGGCGCGACAGCGGATCCCCGCCGACCACCCCAGGAGGCCGCCCAGCCGTGAGCAGCTCATCCGCACCCGCCACCGGGCCGATCCACGAGGCCGTCGCCGGTCTGCCCCTCGTCGATCACCACTGTCATGGCGTCCTCGCCGCCGATCCGAGTCCGGAGACGTTCCACTCGTTGATCACCGAAGGCGACGTGTGGCCCGGGAGCGGCATCTCCCCTTTCGACAGTCCCGTCGGCGTGGCCCTCCGCCGCCACTGCGCCCCGCTGCTGGACCTGCCGCGGCACGCTACCGCCACGGAGTACCTGGCACGGCGCGCCGAGTTGGGCTGGCGCGAGGTGAACCGCAGGTTCATCGCCGCTGCGGGGACGGACGTGTTCTGCGTCGACACCGGCTACACGCCGCACCGCCTCACGACACCCGCGGAGCTCGCCGGCGCCTCGGGTCGTCCGGCGGCAGCCGCATATGAAGTCGTACGCCTGGAGACCATCGCCGAGGGAGTGGCAGGCGAGGGAGTGGAACCGGACGAGTACGCCTCGGCGTTCGTCGCCGCCACGCGGGACGCCGTGGACGAGCGGCGCGCGGTGGCGGTGAAGTCCGTCGCCGCCTATCGCACCGGATTCGACCTGGACCCCAGCCGGCCTTCGGACGCGGACGTCACCGAGGCGGCACGGCGCTGGCTGGCCCCGGCAGGAACCGGCGGCAAGGCTGACGGAGCCGAGGAGGAGACCGGTACCCCTCCCCGCCTGAACGATCCCGTCCTCGTACGGCACCTGCTCTGGACGGCGGTGGACCTCGGGCTGCCCCTTCAACTGCACACGGGCTTCGGGGACAACGACATCAGGATGCATCGGGTCGACCCCACCCATCTGACCGACTGGCTGCACCGCACCTCCGGCACGATCGCCGTGCTGCTCCTGCACTGCTGGCCCTATCAGCGTCAGGCCGCCTACCTGGCCACGGTGTTCGAGCAGGTGTACCTCGACGTGGGGCTCACCCTGCACCACGTCGGCCCCGTCCGCGCCCGGGCGATCCTTGAGGAGGCCCTTGAGATCACCCCGTTCCGCAAGCTCCTCTACAGCTCCGACGCCTACGGGATCCCGGAGTTCTACCAGCTCGGCGCGCTGGCCTTCCGGCGGGGCCTGGCAGAGTTGCTCCAGGACCGGGTGGACGCCGACGAACTCAGCCTGCCCGACGCGCGGCGGATCGCCGCGTGGACGGGCCGCGACAACGCCTGCCGCGTGTACGGGCTGCCCCGCTGAGATTCACTGCTGCGGGGTCATCACCGCTGCGGGGTCAGGTGCCGCAATCCGTTCTCCAGCAGCGCGAACGCGTGTTCAGCGTCGGCCACCGCACCCGCATAGCGCTCGTCGGCCGGCTCCCCGTACGCCAGGCGTTCGGCGTTGTCCTGGGCCAGCGCCCAGTGGACCGCGACGATCTGGACGGCAGCCAGCCGCGCGGTGAGTTCCGGAGTCTCCGCCGTCTCCCGCAACGCCTCAGCGAGTGCGCGTTCGGCGCCGGTCTTGAACCGTTCCATCCGGGCCACCAGCGAGGGCGCGTCCAGGATCATCCGGAGGAGTCTGCGCACCTCGGGATGGTCGCTGAGCCCGGTGAACGGGTCCCGCTCGCGCAGCCCCCTGAGGAAGTTCTCGCGCACTGCGGTCAGCGGCGCGGTGCCGGGCCGGCGGGCCCGCACGACGCGCGCGATCTCGGTCTCGTGGTCGGCGAGACGGTGCACCACGAGGTCCTCCTTCGCCGGGAAGTAGGCGAAGAGCGTGCGTTTGGACACCTCGGCGGCCTCGGCCACCTGGGCCACCGAGACCTGTTTGAAGCCGTGTTCGAGGAAGAGCGTGATCGCCGCTTCGGAGATCGCCGCGCGGGTCCGCTGCTTCTTTCGTTCCCGGAGTCCTGGCTTGTCGTCCACGACGCCCACGGTAGCAGAATTCTACACCCAGAGGATTTCTGCACCTGGTATACATATAGCCCGAGGCGAAAGAACGAGGGGGAGTGACGGTGTTGACGGAGCGCACGACCGAGGTCGTCATCGCGGGCGCCGGCCCGACCGGGCTGATGCTGGCGTACGAACTGGCTCTTGCCGGGGTCGAGACCCTGGTGCTGGAGAAGCTGCGCCAGCGCATCCAGCAGGTGAAGGGCGGAGGGATCCAGCCCCGGACCGCCGAACTGCTTCAGTCGCGCGGGCTGCTGGAGCCGCTGCTGCGGCGGGCCACACCGCGTGAGCCGGTGGGCGGGCACTTCGCGGCCCTGCCCGTGCCCCTGGACTGCACCCCCTGGCAGACCAGGCACCCTTTCCCGATCGCGATCCCTCAGTGGGAGATCGAGGAAGTGCTCGAGAAGCGGGCGGCAGCCGTCGGCGCGCGGGTCGTGCGCGGCACCGCCGTCTCAGGGATCGAGTCGGACGACGACGGCGTGGTCGTGACGGCGAACGGTCTCACGGTGCGGGCCCGCTACCTGGCGGCGTGCGACGGCGCCCACAGCACGGTGCGCAAACTGCTCGGACTGCCGTTTCCCGGCAGGCCCGGGACGCATCAGGCGGTGGTGGCCGACATCCGCCTGTCCGCCGTGTCGTCGCTGGTGCCGCAGCAGATGGGCCATATAAGCGCCCTGGCCCGTCACGCGGGCGGCTACTGGACCATGCTGGTCCCTCTCGGCGACGACCGGTACCGGCTCACCTTCGGGCGCGCAGACCAGGCGGACACCACCCGCGACCTCCCCGTCGCCCACGAGGAGATCACCGCCGCGCTGCACGCCGTGTACGGCCCGGAGACCACCCTCGGTGCCGTGGACAACGCGTCCCGGTTCACCGACGCCACTCGGCAACTGGAGCACTACCGCGCGGGCCGGGTCCTGTTCGCGGGCGACGCCGCCCACATCCACCCGCCGCTCGGCGGCCAGGGCCTCAACCTCGGCATACAGGACGCGTTCAACCTCGGTTGGAAACTGGCCGCGGCCGTCCAGGACCGGGCGCCGAGCGGCCTCCTGGACAGCTACCACGCCGAACGGCATCCGGTCGGGGCCCAGGTCCTGCACCACACGTCGGCGCAGCGGGTGCTGGCTGATCCGAACCCGAGCGAGGACGTGGCCGCGCTGCGTGACATCTTCATCGACCTGCTGCGCCTGCCCGATGCCAACCGCCACCTCGCGGGAATGATGTCCGGCCTCTCCCTGCGCTACGAGCTGCCCGGCAAGCATCCGCTCACCGGACAGCGGATGCCGGACGCCGACCTGGTCACCGAGGCCGGCTCCACCCGGCTGTCGGCGCTGTTCGGCTCGGGGCACGCCGTCCTCCTCGATCTGGCCGGAGCCGTCCCGGCCGACTTCGCGCTTCCACCACGGGTCGACCTCGTCCGCGCCACCTGCACCGACGACCTGGGCGCCGCCACCCTGCTCATCCGCCCCGACGGCTACGTGTGCTGGGCCGCGGACAGCTTCTCGGTCGGCGACGATTCGCTGCTCACCGCCATCACCGGCCACTTTGCGAAGGCGCCTGAGCCGGGCGCGCCCACCACGGCCTGACCCCACTCGCCCTTACGCGGAGCGCTCCCGAGCCGGGGTGCGCCGGCAGCGCACAGCGAGGGCCGCGATGTCGTCGTCGAGCCTTCCGCCGCTGTAGTGGAGCAGGTCCTGATGGAGCCGGTCCAGCAGCTCGCGGGGCGGCGTCGGGCCGTGCTGCCGCATCCACTCCGGCAGTGGGAAGAACGTGCCAGTGCGATCCCGGGTCTCCGTGACGCCGTCGGTGTAGAGCAGCATCTGGTCGCCCGAGGCGAAGTCGACGGTGTCGACGTAGTAGTGGTTCCCGAGGAGCGTCGCGAGGTTGAGGGGTGGCGAGGGAAGGCTGGGTTCGAGGATCTGGACCTCCCCCTGCCGCACCAGAACCGGTGGCGGGTGCCCGCAGTTGAGGATTCTGGCGTGCCCGCTGTCGTGACCGATCTCGGCGATGAGGGCGGTGGCGAAGTGCTCCGGACGGTCCTGGGCTGGTGTCCCGGCGCTGTAGCGGGCCAGACTGATCTCCAGGCGATGGATGATGCCCATGAGGTCGGGCTGGTCGTACGCGTTCTCCCGGAAGCAGTTGATCACCGCAGAGGCCGCCCCCACGGCGGACAGCCCCTTGCCCCGCACATCGCCGATCAGCAGCCGGACCCCGTACGGCGTGTCGACCGCCTCGTAGAAGTCACCTCCGATCCGGGCCTGCTCCTGGGCTGCCAGATACAGCGACTCGATTTCGACGTGCTGAATGGAGTGCGGCAGCGGGCGCAGCAGCACCTTCTGGGCCGCGTCGGCGACGAGCCGGATCTGGAAGAGTGCCTCTTCCCGCTGAAGTCTGAGGTGGCTCGCATACGCGGCCGCCAACGTGACCGCGACGATCGCGGCAGCCGTGTACGGCGTCCCCAGGTCGGAGTAGACGAAGCTGAGCCCGATCATCACCAGCAGGCAGAACGCCCCCAGCAGGACCGTCGCGAGCACGGGCCACATCGCGGCGGCGAGCGCGGGCGCCGCGGGCAGGAGTCGGCTGAACGCGATCTGCCTCGGAGTGGCGAACGCCAGACTCGCGACGAGGACGGTGAGGATCACCGGCGACAGCAGTACGGTGTCCCGCCGGCCACCGTACGGAGGGCGGCGGCGCCGGAGCCGTCCTGATCTGATCACAAAATGCATCCTATCGGGGCGAAGCGGACATCGAGCCGCGTTGGGCACGCGCCCGATCACCGCATCGATTCCCGTGCTGCGGCCCGCGGCGCCCCTCCGGTGAACCGTGCCTGCGCCCCTCGCGCGGCGCTCCGCCCGGTTCGGGGACGACTCCCCCGCCGCTCGCCGGGCGTCCGGACCCTCAGCGTGTCATCAAGGTGACGCACTGCAAGCCCGGGCAGCGACCAACCCGGGCACAGAAGGCGACCGCGCCGACGCTCGGGCTTGATTCCTTCGCGTACCGCTGCCAGGCTCCCAAGCCGGGCCGGATGTGGATCTCGGTGACCGTGCGGCTCTCGCCCGCGGTTCCCTCGACCGCCTCAGGCCCCGGACGAACAGGACCCGACAGCGACTCAGCGAGTGACCGTGACGACCGACAACGACGAGTTGACTCCGCGCTCCGCGGGCCGGATGCGGACAACTCCCTCGCCGGGACTGACGGTCGTCGGGCAGTTCCGGCCGCGCGCGGCCGTATGGACGGCCGTGGCGGGCATCGCACTGTTCGCGCTGGTCGGTGCGAGCGCGCCGAACCACAACACACTCAGGGCGCCGATCACCTGGCTCCGGTTGCCCGCCATGCCCGGCGCCGTGTCCGCGACGGTCACTTACGCGGCCATCGTGCTGTCGTGTCTCGGGACGCTCGGCCTGCTCCGCGCGCACGGGCGGGGCTGGAGGCCGCACCCACGGCTCCTGTTCAGAGCGGGCGCACTCGCCGTGCTCGTCGTCGCCAACCTCACCCCGGTCGGCTCCTCCGACATGGCCAGTTACGCGGCGTACGGCCGTATCGCCGCGCTCGGCGCCGATCCGTACGTGACGACCCCGGCCCAATTGGGAGGCGCCTACGCCCATCTGGTGAGCGAGGGATGGCGGTACACCCCGTCCGTGTACGGACCGGTGGCAACGTGGTGGCAGGCCGCCGGCGCGTACGTCGGCGGTGATCGGCCGTGGCTGACCATATGGGCGCTTATGCTCGCCAACGCGGCCGCGTTCCTGGGCACCGGCTACCTGCTGATCCGCACGGCCGACGATCCGGTCCGGGCCGGACTGCTGTGGATCGCCAACCCGCTCCTGATCGGCGTGCTGGTGGCGGGCGGGCACCTGGACACCATCATCGCGTGTCTGACCGTCTGCGCGATCCACTTCGTCCGCAGGGCCGCCCGATGGCACCACGACCTGATCGTCGGAGGGCTGGTCGGCCTGGCCTGCGGCGTCAAGATAAGTGCCGCCCTGCTCGGCGTCGGACTGGCCTGGCCGTTGCTGCGGGCAGGCTCCTGGCGACGGGCTGTCCGGCTGACGTTCGCGGCCACGTTGACGCTCGCCGTCCTCTACAGCGCGTACGGCGTGCACGCCCTGGCCCCCCTCTCCGCCGCCTCACAACTGGTCTCCACACCGTCGTTGTGGGCGGTGTTCGAGAAGTTCGGCGCCTGGTTCCTGGGCCCGCGTGGGGCCGCGACCGCCACCGGTGTCCTGTGGCCCGTCGTGATGCTCGTGCTGGCCTGGGCACTGCACCGCCGCGTCCCGGTGGACGCTCCCGCCGTCGTCGCCGTACCGTTCGCGCTCACCTTCGCCTGGGTGCTCACAGCACCGTGGACGATGCCTTGGTACACGGCTGTCGCCTGGGCATCGGCGGCCTTGTTCCGCCAAGGGCGCCTCACCCGGTACCTCGTCGTGACCACCGCGTTCCTGACCCTGTCCCACAACAGCGGCGGTCACGGCTGGACGCTTTGAGCCGGTGGGATGTCGCGGACCATCGCCGGCGCGGGAGTTCGCCCCAGGGGCACCGCGCCGGCCGTCAGCCGCAACCCCGTCCCGGTCCTGCCGGGACGGGGCTGGGCGGGTTCAGCGAGGGGACGGGACCTCTCTCGCCGGGCCCGGTGCCTCCCTCGCCTCAGCTGCCCACGTAGTCCGCGAGGTGCTCGCCGGTGAGGGTGGAGCGGGCGGCGACCAGGTCGGCGGGGGTGCCCTCGAAGACGACGCGGCCCCCGTCGTGGCCGGCGCCGGGGCCGAGGTCGATGATCCAGTCGGCGTGCGCCATGACGGCCTGGTGGTGCTCGACGACGATGACCGACTTGCCGGAGTCGACGAGCCGGTCGAGCAGCCCGAGCAACTGCTCGACGTCGGCGAGGTGCAGGCCGCTGGTCGGCTCGTCCAGGATGTAGACGCTGCCCGGACCGGCCATGTGGGTGGCCAGCTTGAGCCGCTGCCGCTCACCGCCGGACAGCGTGGTGAGCGGCTGGCCGACGGAGAGGTAGCCCAACCCCACATCGGCGAGCCGGCGCAGGATGGCGTGCGCGGCCGGCGTGCGCGCCTCACCACTGGCGAAGAACTCCTCGGCCTCGGCCACCGGCATCGCGAACACCTCGCTGATGTCGCGCCCGCCGAGGCGGTGGTTCAGCACCGACGCCTGGAACCGCTTCCCCTCGCACGCTTCGCAGGTGATGGCGACACCGGCCATGATCGCCAGGTCGGTGTAGACGACGCCGGCGCCGTTGCAGTCGGGGCAGGCCCCCTGGGAGTTCGGGCTGAACAGCGCCGGCTTGACGCCGTTGGCCTTCGCGAACGCCTTGCGGATCGGGTCGAGCAGGCCCGTGTACGTCGCCGGGTTGCTGCGCCGGGAACCCTTGATGGGAGACTGGTCCACCGTCACCACGCCGTCGCGTCCGGCCACCGAGCCGTGGATCAGGGAACTCTTGCCCGAGCCGGCGACCCCGGTCACCACGGTGAGCACGCCGAGCGGGATGTCCACATCGACGTCCCGCAGGTTGTGGGTGTCCGCGCCACGCACCTCCAGTACGCCGGACGCCCGGCGCACCGACGGCTTCACCGAGGCCCGGTCGTCCAGGTGCCGTCCGGTGAGCGTGCCGCTTGCCCGCAGTCCCTCCACCGTGCCCTCGAAGACCAGCTCGCCGCCGGCCGTGCCGGCCATCGGCCCGAGGTCGACCACATGGTCGGCGTACCGGATCGTCTCCGGCTTGTGCTCCACGACCAGCACGGTGTTGCCCTTGTCCCGCAGTTGCAGCAGCAGGTCGTTCATGCGCTGGATGTCGTGGGGATGCAGGCCCACGGTGGGCTCGTCGAAGACATAGGTGACGTCGGTGAGCGCGGAGCCGAGATGGCGCACCATCTTCACGCGCTGGGCCTCACCACCGGAGAGCGTGCCCGTCGACCGCTCGAGCGAGAGATAGCCCAAGCCGATCGAGACGAACGAGTCGAGGGTCTGGCCGAGCACCGTCAGCAGCGTGGTGACCGACGGCTCGTCGAGGTCGCGGATCCACGCGGCCAGGTCGCTGATCTGCATCGCGTTGGCGTCGGCGATGCTGATGCCCTCGATCTTCGAGGAACGGGCGAGTTCGCTGAGCCGGGTGCCCTGGCACTCGGGGCAGAGGGTGAAGGTCACCGCCCGGTCCACGAAAGCACGGATGTGCGGCTGGAGCGTCTCCTTGTCCTTGGACAGGAACGCCTTCCGGACCCGTGCCAGCAGACCCTCGTAGGTGGTGTTGATCCCCCTCACCTTGACCTTGACCGGATCCCGGTACAGGAAGTCGTTCATCTCCTGGTCGGTGTACTCGCGGACCGGCTTGCACGGGTCGAGGAAGCCGGACTCGGTGAACGACTGCACCACCCAGCCGCCGGGTTTCCAGCCGGGGACGGTGATCGCCCCGTCGGCGAGCGACTTGGATTCGTCGTAGAGCCGGGCCGGATCGATGTCGGTGACCGTGCCCAGGCCCTCGCAGCACGGACACATGCCGCCGACGACGCTGAAGCCCTTCTGGATCGTCTTCCCGTTCACCACGAGCGTGCCGGACGCGTCAGCCGTGGCGACGTTGAAGGCGTACGCCTTCTGAGAGCCGATGTACGGCTCGGCGAGCCGGCTGAACAGGATGCGCACCAAGGCGCCCGCGTCGGTGGCGGTGCCGACCGTGGAGCGGGGACTGGTGCCCATCGGCTGCTGGTCGACGATGATCGCGGTCGTCAGCCCGTCGAGGACGTCGACCTCGGGCCGTGCCAGTGTCGGCATGAAGCCCTGGACGAAGGCGCTGTAGGTCTCGTTGATCAGCCGCTGCGACTCCGCGGCGATCGTGTCGAAGACCAGTGAACTCTTGCCCGAGCCGGAGACTCCGGTGAAAACCGTCAGCCGGCGCTTCGGGATCTCCACATGGACGTTCTTGAGGTTGTTCTCACGCGCACCGTGCACACGGATCATGTCGTGGCTGTCGGCGACATGCGGCGCAGGCGGCTGTGGTGTGTCCGTGCTCGTGCCGACGGTCATCCGGTTCCCCCCATGTGTTGTACGCGGCACGCCATCGGCATGCGAGGTGACGACGAACTCCTGGACTTCCCTGCCCATGGCATCAAGGCTATCCCTGCAATGCCGGTTGAGACTTGGCCTGAAAACCCGCAGGAGAGGTGCACTAAAGTCTCAAACCGTGGAGTATCTGCGTCCCCATGACCTCGCCCGGGAGCACGGCATCTCGACCCAGGCGGTCCGCAACTACGAGCGGGACGGGTTCATCCCGCTCGCCGAACGCACCGCGAGCGGGTACCGGACCTACACCGAGGTGCACGCGGCGGCCCTGCGCGCCTATATGGCGCTCGTCCCGGCGCACGGTCACTCCGTGAGCGGGCAGATCATGAAGTCCCTCAACACGGGGGAACTCGACACCGCGCTGACGGCCGTCGACCGCAGTCACGCCCAACTGCTGCGCGACCGGCGGACACTGGACGCCGTCGGACAGGCCGTCGAGCACCTGACCTCCGGCCCGGACACCGCCGGCCCGGACCCGACCGGCCCGGACACCACCGGCCCTGCGCCGGCCACCACAGAGACCCTCAGCATCGGCGGACTGGCGCACCGCCTGGGCGTCACCGCGGCGACCCTGCGCAACTGGGAGACGGCGGGCATCCTCGCCCCCGACCGCGAGCCGGTCACCGGACACCGCATCTACGGCGCCCCTGACATCCGCGACGCAGAGCTGGCCCACCTCCTCAGACGAGGCGGCTACCCGCTGGAGCACATCTCCACTGTCGTCCAGCAGATCCGTACGGCCGGCGGCACACAGGCGCTGTCCGCCGCTCTCGACGACTGGCGGCGCAGACTCACCGTCCGGGGGGTCTCCATGCTCGACGCTGCCGTCCAGCTCTCCCACTACGTGGCTCTCCTCGGCATCGCCCCGGCCGATCGGTTCATCCGTCCCGGGGCCACGGCGGAGCACTGAACGGGTCCCCCCGATGCGCCTACGTGATCATCGGGCGCCGGTGGAACCGGGCGTGAACGTGACGGGCAGGCGCTCGGGGCCGCGCAGGCCGCCCGGCCTCCACCGCAGCTCGCCCGGCGGCACGGCCAGGGCGAGACCGGGAAGGCGGCGCAGGGCGGTTCCGATGGCGACCTGGCCCTCCAACCGGGCGAGCGGCGCGCCCAGGCAGTAGTGGATGCCGTGCCCGAATGCGAGGTGGGCGTTGTCGCGACGGGTGACGTCCAGGCGATCGGGGTCCGGGAACCGCGCCGGATCGCGGTCGGCGATGGCGGAGGCCACCAGCACGGTGGCGCCGCGGGGGATCGTCACGCCCGCGATCTCGACGTCCTCCCGGGCGAAACGGGCGATGCCGGGGTTGACCGGTCCGTCGTAGCGCAGGAACTCCTCGATCGCGTCCGGCAGCAGCGCCGGATCGTCCCGCAGCAGCTGGAGCTGGTCCGGGTGGGCGAGCAGTGCGGCGATGCCGCCGCCGATCAGGTTGACCGTGGTGATGTATCCGGCCACCAGCAGCAGGAACGTCATGGCGATCAGCTCGTCCTCGTCGAGCCGCTGCTCCTCGTCACGAGCGGTGATCAGAGCGCTGAGCAGGTCGTCCCCGGCGTCGGCCCGCTTGGCCCCCAGAAGCTTGGTCAGGTACGCGCGCATCTGCTGCCAGGCAGCGTCGACCACGGCAGGGTCCGGCGGCTCGGGTCCCCGGAGGATCATGTCGTCGGTCCACCGCTGGAAGTCGTACCGGTCCGTCGTGGGCACTCCGAGCAGCTCGCTGATCACGGTGACCGGAAGCGGCAGCGCGAAGTCCGCGACGAGGTCCGCGTGGCCTTGCTGCACGATCGCGTCGAGCAGCCCGTCGGTGACGGCCTGGACTCGGGGCCGCAGCTCGGCCACCCGGCGCGCGGTGAACGCCTTCGAGACCAGCCGGCGCAGGCGGGTGTGGTCGGGCGGGTCCGCTCGGAGCATGTTGCGCAGCATGGACTCGCGCTCCGTCGCGGGCAGCTGTTGCTGGAGCCGGGGATCCGTAGCGTCGCGGACGTCGCTGCTCAGGCGCGGGTCGGACAGCGCGGCGAGGCCGTCCTCGTAGCGCGTCACCAGCCAGGCCTCCAGGCCGCCGGCGATGACCGCGCGCCGCACCGGGCCCTCCTCGCGCAGCTGCCGGTAGAGCGGGAACGGGTTTGCCACGAAGGCCGGGTCGGCATAGGGAAGGAGGATCGGCTGCTCGCTCATCGTGGTCTCCCTGAGTGCGTCGAAGTGCTTCACAGAACGTCTGGGGTGGCCACGGACTGTGTGGCGGATTCAGCAGGCTTTGAAGATATATGTCCCAGTATGGTGGGGCTGCCGTGCACGCCGACGGGGAGGACCCGATGGAGCGGACCACATGCTGTGTGGTGGGTGGCGGCCCCGCCGGAATGGTCCTGGCCCTGCTGCTGGCCCGGTCCGGCGTGGACGTCACCGTCCTGGAGAAGCACGGCGACTTCCTGCGCGACTTCCGCGGCGACACGGTGCATCCCTCGACCCTTGCCCTGCTGGACGAGCTGGGCCTCGCCGAGCGGTTCGCCCGGCTGCCGCAACGGCGGGTGACGACCGTGCAGCTGCCGATCGGCCGGGACCGTTCACTGGTCACCGTCGGAGACATCGGCGCGCTGAGGGGCCCGTACAACTACATCGCCATGGTGCCCCAGTGGGACCTGCTCGACCTCCTGGCGGACGAGGCCCGACGGGAGCCGTCCTTCTCCCTGCGGCTGAACACCGAGGCGACGTCCTTCCTGGTGGAGCGCGGAAGGGTCACGGGGGTGCGGTACCGCACGTCCGACGGCCGTACCGGTGAACTGCGGGCCACCCTCACCGTCGCCTGCGACGGCCGGAGCTCGCTGGCCAGGGCACTGCCCGAACTGCGGCTGCGGCAGTTCCCCTGCCCCATGGACGCGTGGTGGTTCCGGCTGCCGCGGCGGCAGGACGACCCGCACGGGCTCGTGGGAGGCGTCGGCGACCGGTTCCTCGCGGCCATGATCGACCGTGGGGACTACTGGCAGTGCGCCGTGCTGATCCCCAAGGGATCCGACGGCCGGCGCCGTGCGGCCGGCCTGGAGCGGTTCACGGCCGACTTCACGGCCGCCGTCCCCTGGCTCGCCGACCGCGTGCACACGCTGCGGTCATGGGACCAGGTGAAGCTGCTCGACGTACGCCTGGACCACCTCAGGCGCTGGCACCGCCCGGGTCTGCTGTGCATCGGCGACGCGGCGCACGCGATGTCCCCGGTTTTCGGTATCGGAATCAACCTGGCCGTGGAGGACGCCGTGGCCGCCGCACGGCACCTCGTCGAGCCGCTGCGCGCGGGCACGGTCGGCCTGCGTGACGTACGCGCCGTGCAGCGCCGCCGACGGCCCACCACGGCCGCGACCCAGGCGCTGCAGCGGACCGCCCATGCCCGGGCCATCGAACCGCTGCTCGCGGGCCGCCCGCCTTTCGGCAACCCCGGGCAAGCACAGCGCATGGCCGACCTGCTCACCACCTCACGGTGGCTGAATCGGGTGCCGGCGTACTTCCTCGCCTACGGCGCCGTACGCGAGCGGCCGCCGGCCACCGCGATTCGCTGAGGGACCGTTCGTGCACCGTCGAAGCGGAGGGGCACCGCCGGCTCCCGCACGAGCGAGTCGCCGGGTGAGCAGAGGGCACTGCGCCCAGGGCGGTGTCAGCGCCCCGGATCCCGCTCGCCGGTGGGACCGGTCAGGGCCGGTTCGGGGCGGTGGATGCCGCGCGGGCGGTAGCCGAGGAGGTCAGCGAGGCCGAGCAGATCGGCGAGCAGCCAGACGATGGCGAGCCACATCTCGGTGCCCTGGAGCCCCGGGTCCCGGCCGGGGCCGCTGCCGTCGGGCGTGGGGCCGAAACCGAAGCCCTGCCCTGGCTGCCAGCGCGTGAGTGCGGCGGCCAGCTGCGTCGCCGCCCAGGCACGCGTCTCCTCGCCGCGGTGGTCGGTCTGCCGGCCGCAGAGCCACAGGGGGTGGACGACGTCCAGGACGTTGCAGGCGTTCTCCCGGCCTGGGGCGAAGAACCGCCGGTCGCGGGCGTGGTCGAGGACGGTGTCGACGACCCGCTCGGCGTACGGCACCGGCAGGCCGAACTGGGCGAAGGAGCCGCGGGTGAGCCGGTAGTAGCCGTTGACCATCTGCAGGCGCCCGCTGTCCGGGGTGGGCGAGCCCCACATGCCGGTCCACGCATCGACGTGGGTGTGCAGCCAGCCGAAGAGCGCCTCCACCGCCCCGGGCGCGGCGGGTTCCGTGCCCAGCCGCAGATTCCAGTGTGCCGCGGTGGCCCAGGCGTCGACCCACGCTCCCGCGTGCCAGGCGCGGTCGCGCCAGGGCAGTGCCGCCAGACGCTCGACAAGACGGTCCGCGGTGACTCCCCGCACGGTGTGCACCGGGTGGGCGAACGAGCTGCCGAGCAGGTCGAGTGCGTAGCCGACGCACAGCACGTGGTAGACGGCGGCCCCGTCGTCCGGAAGTCCGGCCGGCCCGGCCGACGGCGGCGCCTGCCCGTACTCGGGGACCAGGCCGGTGGCGGCATCCTGAAGGGCCCGCAGCCGTGCCACGTGCTCTGCGGCGGGCAGTTGCGGCGGAGCCTCGCCGAGGAGGAGATCGGCGATCTCCACCGCGTCACAGACCGCCCGCACCGTGGGCCGGGCGCCGGGCCGGTCGACGTACCGGCCGTCCTCCGGCAGCCGGCAGCGGCCCAGCAGATCGGCCGCCTGCGCACGAGCCGCCTCGGCGAACGCCGACACCTGCCCGGCGAGCCCCTTGCCGCGCGCGCGGGCCGCGCCGCGCGCGTCACGGCGGTCGCGGATCCGGCGCGCCGGGTTGCCGGCCGCGACCGTCCAGGCGGGCAGGTCCTTGGTGACCACCGCGCCGGCTCCGATGACGCAGTGGTCGCCGATGGTGACGCCGTCCACCACGACGACATGCGAGCCGATCCACACGTCGTCGCCGACCACGATCCCGGCACTGGTCACCGGCTGCTGGTGCACCGGCAGATCGGGCGCGGCCCCGTGGTTGAAACCGAGCAGGGAGCTGTGCGCCCCGATGCGCACCCCGCTGCCGAGCGTGACGGTGCCGCGGACCACGGCGTAGGGATTGACCGAGCAGTCGGCACCCGTCCCCACGTTCCCGGTGACATAGGTGTGGGCGGCGAGGTACGAGCGGTCGCCCAGCCGCAGGCGCTCCGGGTACACCGCCGCGTTCCCCGCGACGAAGCACCCCTCGCCGAACTCGACGTCCCCTGCCTGGAGCAGCTGCTTCTGCCGCTCCTCCTGCGCCGCGCGCTGTGCGGGGGACGCCTGCTCCTGGAAGAGCCATGGACAGTGGTCGAACAGGCCGTCGTCCCCCTCGGGGTCCGTCACGAGATCCTCCCAACGGCGCGACGCTGAGGGGCGAGCCGCCGCCTCACCGCACCCCGAGGTGTGCTGCTCGCCGCACTGTGGGAGGAGCCTATCGCCGCCCAGGACGCCCGAGTCGGCCCGGGGCCGTCGGGCCGTTCCCCGGCACGCACCAGGGGCCCTCCGAAGAGAGCCCCTGGCCTGCGGAAACATCCGACGTCACTGTCGGGACGACAGGATTTGAACCTGCGACCCCTTGACCCCCAGTCAAGTGCGCTACCAAGCTGCGCCACGTCCCGTCGCGCTCCCGCGTGTTGGGCGGGTGCGCGCAGGTAAACCCTACCGCACTGGTCTGAGGGGCCCTCATCCGGCCGCCCGCGTCGGCTGCCGGCCGCCGTCCGCGGCCCCTACTCCGGCGGCGTCGGCGTGTCGTGCGTGCGGTACATCGCCTGGACGTCCAGCTCCAGTTGCACCGTCGGGCCCACCACCGCGATGCCGCGGGCCAGCATGGAGCGCCAGTTGAGCGTGAAGTCCTCGCGGTGCAGCTCCGCCTTGGCCAGGGCCGCGCAGCGCAGCTCCTCCCCGTAGCCGCCGTTCACCATGCCGAGGTACGTCGTGTCCAGCGCGACCGAGCGGCTCACGCCGTGCATCGTGAGGGAACCCTGCAGGGTCCACTTGCTGCCGCCCCGGTATGCGAAGCGTGTGCTGGTGAAGTCGATGTACGGGAAGCGCTCGACGTCCAGGAAGTCGGCGGACCGCAGATGGTTGTCACGGGTGGTGTTGCCGGTGTTGATGCTGGAGGCGTCGATCCGGACGTGGACGCGGGACTGCGTCATGTCCTGGGCGATCTGGATGCCGCCGTCGAAGCGTTCGAAGCGGCCGTGGACGTTGGCCATGCCGACGTGCTTGGCGATGAAGCGGATCGCCGTGTGCGGCGGGTCGAAGAGCCAGGCGCCCGGCATCGGCAGCTGCTGGGCCTCGGCCGGCTGCAACCAGATCCGCTCGGTGCGCGCCGCCGTGCCCGCCCCGATCTCGACGGTCTCGCGGTGCGGCCTCAGGCCCTCCGCCGCGACCAGCAGGCTGTAGTGGCCGGGCGGCAGCGCGGCGAGGAAGAAGCCGTACGGGTCGGTCGTGCCACGGGCCGCGACGCGGTGCGTGTCCAGGGCGGTGACGGTGACGTCCGCGGACGCCATCGGCGAGCCCACCGGGTCGACGATCTCGCGTGCGACGGCGCCCGCGCCGGGCGGGAGGGGAGCGAGAGGCCCGCCGCCTCGGCTGAGGCGCCCCGGGGCCGCCGACGCCGGAGGAGTGCGAGGGCCATGATGTTCACCTTTCTTCACGGTGGCGCAGCCGTGCGAGCGGCGGCTCGGGGCACGCCGAAGCGGCCGCGCCTGCATGTGGTCCCCCCTTCTCGATCTTGGATCGGACCGCGCTGCCGCGGGTGTCTCATTACGAGACAGTTCTCGCGACAGGGTCGAGAGCGCCGTCGTGAAGGTCGCTATGCGGTAGCGGTCTCCGGTTCTCGCCCCTCGTACGCCGCCCTCAGCACGCCCCGCACCCCGTCCGCCGTCATCGGGCGCGGGTTGGCGTACGGCTGGGCCGTCACCTGGGCGGCGGCCGCCGTCACGTCGGGCTCCGCCAGGCCGAGTTCGGCGAGGGAGCGCGGCGCGCCGAGGCGCCCGCCCAGCTCCCACAGGGCGTGCGCCACGTCCTCGGCGCCGAGCGCCCGCCGCAGCGCGGTCACCGCCTCGGGGGCCGCGGGCGCGTTGTGGGCGAGGACGTACGGCAGCACCACCGTGTGCGTCTCCGCGTGCGGCAGCCCGAAGGTGCCGCCCAGCACATGGCACAGCTTGTGGTGCAGCCCCATCGTGGTCGAGCCGAGGCAGGCCCCGCACAACCACGCCCCGTACAGTGCGCGGCTGCGCGCCTCGAGGTCGCCCGGGTCCGCGACGAGCAGCGGCAGCGCCTCGGCCATCGCACGGGTGCCGTCCTCCGCCATCAGTTGGACCAGCGGGGAGGTGTCGGGGGCGTACAGCGCCTCGACGGCGTGGGCGAGCGCGTTGATGCCGCTGGTCACGGTGAGCGGTACGGGCAGGGAGAGGGTCAGTTCGGGGTCGTAGACGACACTGCGGGGCTGGACCTGCGGGTCGCGGCCGGTGCGTTTGGCCCCGTGTTCGGTCAGCCCCCACACGGGGGTCATCTCGGAACCGGAGTAGGTCGACGGCACGGCGATCAGCGGCAGCCCGGTGCGCAGCGCGATCGCCTTGCCCAGCCCGATCGCGGAGCCGCCGCCGACCGCGACGCACCCGTCGGCGCCGGCTGCCCGCGCCGCCTCGACGCCCCGGTCGACGACGTCGGCCGGTACGTGCATACGGGCCTCGGCGTGCAGTCCCGCGCAGGCGTCGCCGAGGGCGTCGGCGACCATCCGTGCGGTGGGCTCGCCGCGGCTGCCGGAGATCACGAGCAGCCGCCGCAGGCCGAGGCGCGCGGCCTCGTCCGGGGTCGCGGTGACGGCGGCGCCGGGCCGGAAGACGACCCGCACGGGCCGCGTCTCGTAGGTGAAGTCGGTGGTGAAGGTCATGTCGCACGCTCCAGGACGAGGTCGAAGCGGGCCTGCCGGAACGGGTTGGGTACCCCGAACTCCATTGCCTGGAACGGGTCGTCGGTGACGGTGAAGTCCTGCACCAGGCTCTTCTTCACCGCGAACACGGCATCGGAGTCCAGGTAGTCGCTGCCGGCCACGAAGATGTGCGTGGTGACGGGGGCGTGTCCGTCGGCGGTGGCGATGAAGTGGATGTGCGCGGGGCGGTACGGGTGCCGGCCGGTGGCCCGTAGCAGTGCGCCGACCGGGCCGTCGGTGGGGATGGGATACGGGGCCGGTACGCAGGTGCGGAACCAGAAGCGGCCCTCGCTGTCGGCCGTGAACAGACCGCGTCCGTTGCCCGCGGGCTGGAGGTCCGGCTGCTGCACGTCGTAGTGGCCGTCGGCGTCGGCCTGCCACACGTCGAGGACGGCGCCCGGCAGGGGTGTGCCGTCCTCGGAGAGCACCCGGCCGCTGACCACGCACGGCTCGCCGCTGCCCACCAGGTCTATGTCGTCGCCCAGTTGGCGCGCCGGCGACTCGGTCATGTGGAAGGGGCCGAGGACGGTCGACTCGGTGGCGCCCGGTGCGCGGTGGCCGTTCAGGGTCTCGACGAGCATGGAGACGCCGAGCACGTCCGACAGCAGGATGAACTCCTGGCGGGTGTCCGTGCAGGTCTGCCCGGTCGCCGTCAGGAAGCCGACGGCCTTCTCCCACTCCTCCTGGGTGAGTCGCGTCTCGCGCACGAAGGCGTGCACATGGCGGATCAGGCCCGTGAGCAGCTCGCGGAGCCGGGGGTCGGCGGTCGCGCCGATACTGGCGACGGCCTCCTCGGTGACCGTGTCCTGTCCGGCGGTGCTGTCGATGGTCATGCCGTGCTCCTCGTCGTCCACGACGTCGCTTCCTCCATGATCCCGCGTTCAGGCGTGTCCGAGGATGCGCCACAACGCCTCGGACAGCAGTTCCCGGGCGTCCGGGGCGGCGGACATGTGCCGGAACGCGACGAAGCCGTCGGGCCGCACCAGCAGGGCGCCCGCGTCGGAGATCTCGCGCAGCCGCGCCCAGTCGCCGTAGGGGTCCTCGTACTCCTGGCCCGGGCCGATCACGACGGTGGCGATCTCGGTCTCCTGCGCCTTCGCGGCCCGCACCCAGCCCTCGCCGCCGATACCGGTGAGCAGGGTGAAGCGGCCCTTGCCGACCGTGTCGAGGGTGGACAGGGTGCGGCTGCCGGAGGTGATCCAGGCGTGCGGGAGCCTGGCGCCGGGGCGGGAGGAGGGCTGGTGGTACAGCTCGGGGTCGCGGGTGAAGCCCGGGTCGGGGGTGCCGTCCGGGACGATCGCGTCGGAGACGTAGCGCTGGTTGAGGTCGACGCCGTGCGCGTTGAACTCGTACACCTTGAAGGCGATCGCCTCGCGCAGCTTCGCGCGCTGTTTCTCGGCGGCCTCGGTGGCCTCCTTGCGCGCGGCGATGTTGGCCCACAGCTGCTCGGGGGTCTGCGGGGACAGCCCGTCGAGCGCCTCGAAGACGGGCGCGGTCTCGCCGATGGACTGGTTGGCGCGGGTGACGATCTGCTTGCCGACGGGGGCACGCTCGGCGGTGTAGGACTCCAGCAGCGCGGGGCTCGCCGTGCCGTCGAGGACCAGCTTGAGCTTCCAGGCCAGGTTGTAGGAGTCCTGGATGGAGGTGTTGGAGCCCAGGCCGTTGGACGGCGGGTGGCGGTGCACGGCGTCCCCGGCGCAGAAGACGCGGCCACTCGCGTAGGTCTCCGCGTACATCTCGTTGACGGTCCACGCCGAGGACGACTTGACGGTCACCGGTATCTCGTCGTCGCCGACCAGCTTGCGGATGACGGACTCGGCGTACTCGATGGTCAGGTCGGGGGCGCCCGCCTCGACGTCGTAGCCCCAGACGATGAGCCACTCGGTCCAGGGCCGCACGCAGCGCACCAGTCCCGCGCCGATGCCGCCGACCGTCGCTCCGGGTGCGAGGACCCAGTAGAGGGTGGAGGGGCGGTGGGCCGTGTACTTCGTCAGGTCGGCGTCGAAGACGATGTTGATGCTGCCGGCGACGCCCATCTGACCACCCATCGCCAGGCCCGCGTCCTCGGCGACCTTCGAGCGGCCGCCGTCCGCGCCGATCAGGTACTTGGCGCGGATCTCGTAGGTGTCCCCGCGCAGCCGGTCGCGGACGGTGGCCGTGACGCCGTCGGCGTCCTGGGTGTGGGAGAGGTACTCGGTCTGGAAGCGCAGCCGGGTGCCGCGGGCGACGGCCGCGTTCACGAGGACCGGCTCCATGAGGTGCTGCGGCATGTCGCACATACGGGTGGGGCTGGCGAGTTCGTGCGCGGCCTGGACCAGCGGGTCGTTGCCCCAGGAGCGCACCCGGCCCAGTTCCTCCCCGGCGAGGCTGGTACAGAAGGTGGTGTTGCCCATGAGGTGCTGCGGGGTGGCCTGTTGGATGACGTCCTGTTCGACGCCGAGGTCGCGCAGCACCTCCATCGTGCGCTGGTTGGTGATGTGCGCGCGGGGCGTGTCGGCGAGGCTCGCGTAGCGGGTCACGACGAGGTTGGGCACGCCGTAGCTGCTCAGGGCGAGCGCGGCCGAGGCGCCGGCCGGGCCGCTGCCTACGATCAGAACGTCGGTCTCGACGACGGTGGACACGGGCGCTCCTGATGGGGGGAACGGACACCAAGCGTTCATGATCGTGGACCCGTGCGGGGGCGTGCGGGTGTCTCATTACGAGACATTGCGGCCGTCCGGTGCACGCAACAGGGGCAGTTGTTGTCCATTCAACAGAACCCGCTACGGTGGGGGCGTTGTGACCACGACAGAGCACTCCCCCGCCGGCCCCGCGCTCGCCCCGTTGCGTCTGGCACGCGAGCGGTTCCTGTCGGGGCGTCCGCTGCCCGACGGCGTGCCGGAGGAGGTCGTGGCCGCGTGGCGGCGTGCGCGGTTCTTCGGCGTGCCGCACGACTTGGAGGAGCCGCCCGCCGATCCGGTACGTCCGGGCGAGTCGGCGCTGCTGGGGGCGGCCCGGCCGGTGCTCGAACGGATCACCCCCGCACTGGGCCGGGGACGGTCGGCCCTCGTCCTCACCGACGAGCGGCTACGGGTGCTGTGGACGGCCGGGAGCGTGGCCGGGCTCGCCCTCTGGCCGGATCTGTCGGAACGCACGGTCGGCCACAACAGCGCGGCGCTCGCCCTGCACACCCGGCGTCGGGCCGAGGTGCACGGGCCGGAACACTTCCTCGACCGGTGGCAGGACGTGTCGGCGGTCAGCGTGCCGGTGTCGGCCCCGTGGACCGGGCAGACGCTCGGCACGGTGACCGTGGCGTCACAGCTGTGCGCCGGTTGTCCGCCGCATCCGGGCGCGGCGCTCGCGGAGGCGGCCGCCGCGGCGGTGGAGGCCGAACTGCTCGCCCGGGCACGGCCGCCCGAGCGGGTCCTGCTGGACGCCTATCTGCGGGCGGCGCGCGGGCCGGACGCCGCGGTGGCCGCGCTGGACGGCCTCAGCCGCCTGGTCAGCGCGGCGGCGGAGCGCATGCTGGCACCGGAGTCCCTTCAGGCCCTGGAGCGTACGGCGGTGGCGGTACGGCACCAGGAGGACGTGCCCGCCGAGGCCGTCCTGCCCGAGGGCGCGGGGTGCACAGCCCGGATCACTCCCGTGTGCCGGGACGGCGCGGTCGTCGGCATCGTGGCCGTACTGGAGCCGCTGGCCGATCCCCCGCCGCCGATGCCGCGCCCGGCCGTCGCCCTGGTCGGCTGCTCGGTCCCCTGGCGCCATGCCGTCGGACGCGCCGCCGAACTGGCCCGCTCCCGGGAGCCGCTGCTGCTGACCGGTGAGCGCGGGACGGGGAAGACCGCGCTCGCCCGGGAGCTGCTCGGCGGGCGCGCCGCACGGGTGGTCGACGCGGCGGAGGACGGGGACCTCGACCGCGCCCTCGCCGAGCTGGCCCGGGGCCGCCCTCTCCTGCTCCGCCACGCCGAACGGCTCGCCCAGTCCGGAGTGGCCGCCCTGAACACCCTGCTCGACGCGCACCCCGAGGCACCGCTGCTGGTCACCCACACGCCCGGCACGCCGCCCGGCCCGTGTCTCCAGCGGCTCCTCGACACCCTGGCCGCCCGCTCGGTCACCCTGCCCGCGCTGCGCGAACGCCCCGAGGACATAAGGGAGTTGCTGTCGGCGCTGGCCCCGCGGCCCGCACCGGGCAGCCCGCCGTTGACCTGGGCACTGGACGCCCTGCGCGCCCTGGAGCGGCATCCGTGGCCCGGAAACGTGACCGAACTCGCGCATGTCGTACGGGCGCTGGCGGAGCACCGCCGGGCGTCCGGGCCGGTTCGCCGGGCCGAGCTGCCGGATCCCGTGCGCGACGGACCCGCCGTCCGCCCGCTCAGCCCGATGGAGCACGCCGAGCGCACCACGATCCTGGAGGCGCTGCACCGCCACGGCGGCAACAAGGCGCGTACGGCGGCGGCGCTCGGCATCGGCCGCGCGACGCTCTACCGCAAGCTGCGCGGGTACCGGGGCTGACCGCAACGTCGTTGCAACGTGTCCCGTGCTGGGATCGTGGCGTGACCATGGACATGATTCCGCGCGTGGAGCTGACCCCCGCGGCCGCCGAGCTGGTGCGGCGGCTGCGGGAGGTCCACGGACCGCTGATGTTCCACCAGTCCGGCGGCTGCTGCGACGGCAGCGCGCCCATGTGCTACCCGGAGGGCGAGTTCCGCACCGGCGGCTCGGACGTGCTGCTCGCGGAACTGGAGGTCGACGGGGTCGGCGAACCGGTCGGCTTCTGGATGTCCAGGAGCCAGTACGAGGCGTGGAGCCACACCCGGTTGATCGTGGACATCGTACCGGGCCGTGGCAGCGGCTTCTCCCTCGAAGCACCCGAAGGAGTGCGTTTTCTCATCCGTTCCCGCGTCGTCGACGCCTGAGCACCGCGCGGGACACCACCGTCTGGTGCACTTCCCCCGAGTCCTGCGGAAGTTGACGAGGCATAGGGGGAGCTGTGAAGCGTCGCGACAGACGGTTGAGAGTCGTACTGACGGCTTTGCTCGCATGGAGCGCACTGGCCGGTGCCGCCCTCGCGGGGGCCGCACCGGCCGGTGCCGCGCCGGACGCCCGGAGGGTCGCGCCGGGTGTCCAGTACAGCGAGTTCGACATCTCCGCGGCCCACGGGGTGACGCGCGCGCACCTCGTCACCGTGGACCTGCGCGATCCGCGGGTACGGGTCGACCTGCTGCATCCGCGTGCCGTGGCCGCCCGCGCCACCGTCTCGCAACTCGTCGGCGCGCAGCGCGCGGTGGCGGGGATCAACGGCGACTTCTTCAACATCACCGAGACCCAGCATCCTTGGGTCCCGGCGACCGGCTCGGCCGTCGGCCCGGCCGTCGCGAGCGGGCACGCGCTCAAGGCCGCCGTGCCGCGCGGGCAGCGCTTCGGGCCGGCCCTGCCGTCCGGTACGAGCACCGAGGACGTGCTCGGCGTGGGCACGGACCGTACCGCGCGCCTCGACCGGCTGACCCTCGACGGTTCCGTGACCACGCCGGGTGAGCGGCTGCCGCTGCGCGGTCTCAACCAGTACGCGCTGCCCGAGGGGTCGATCGGGGCGTACACGTCGGACTGGGGCAGTGTCTCGCGGCTGCGTGCCGTCTGCGGGACCGACACCGACCGGGGCGGGCCGTGCAGCACGGACTCTTACGAGGTGACCATCCGGGGCGGCCGGGTCACCGCCGCGGCCGATCATCCGGGCAGCGGCCCCATCGCGGCGGGCAGCACGGTCCTGGTGGGCCGTGAAGCGGGGGCGCGACAGCTGCGCAAGCTCTTCAAGGGCGAGAAGGTCCAGGTGCGGCACCGGCTGGTGGCGGCCGCGTCCGGGGTTCCGTACCGCTTCGCCGTCGGCGGCTTCCCGGTGCTGCGGCACGGCACGCCCCTGCCCGGCCTCGACGCCACGACATCCGCCGTGCGCACCGCGGTTGGCATCGAGGACGGCGGCCGCCGCCTGCTGCTGCTCGCCGTGGACGGCTCCGCCGCCTATCGCAGCGGCCTCACCGTCGAGGAAGTCGCCCGGACCCTGCGGTGGCTGGGCGCCACGGACGGCTTCAACCTCGACGGCGGCGGCTCCACGACCCTGGTCACCCGGTCGTCGGGCACGGGCAGGGTGAGCGTGCGCAACCACCCCAGCCAAGGATCCGAACGCCCCGTCCCGGACGGCATCGGGGTGTTCAGCTCGTGAACGTCAGGGGTGCAGGCTGCTGACGATATCCGCGGTCGCCGCAAGCCCCTGGTGGATGGTCGGGGCCATGCTCGTACTGGCCAGGAAGAAGCCGAGCAGGACGCAGACCAGAGCATGCGAGATCTTCATGGCGTTGTTGCGCACGAAGATCACCGCAATGATCAGGAGCAGCAGCACCACCGAGATGGAAACGGCCATCATCACCCTCCTCCGCCACGCCCACTTCGCGGCTTTCGGCCGCAAGTGTGGCGTAGCGGAGGGTTCGTCCGGGCGGCTGACGTGTCCGCCGAACGTGTGGTTCTCCACCCTCTCGTGGGCGTGGAGGAGCGCCTCGGGCCGCGGCAGGTCGTCAACACGCGCGTGCACGAGCCCGCCCCGGGCGGGGCGGGCTCGTGCACGGTGGATCAGGGCGACTGGAGGTCGACCAGTTCGGCAAGTACCGCCCGGTGCGCTCCCGCCGTACCGCAGGCGATCGAATCGGCCTTGGCCCGCTTCAGATACAGGTGGACCGGGTGCTCCCAGGTCATGCCGATCCCGCCGTGCAGTTGCAGGGCCTCCTCGGTGGCGCGTACGGCGACCGGCGAGGAGTAGGCCTGTGCGACGGCCACCGTGACGTCGGTGTCCTCGCCTGTGGCGAGCGCATCGGCGGCCGCCCGTGCGGCGGCCCGGAGGCCCGCGACCTCCAGCCAGAGCTGGGCGAGCCGGTGCTTGAGCGCCTGGAAGCCGCCGACCGGCCGGTTGAACTGCTTGCGCTCCTTCAGATAGCGGACCGTCTCGGTCAACGCCCAGTCGGCCACACCCAGTTGCTCGGAAGCGAGCAGTCCGGCGGCGGTGCGCAGGGCCCGCCGCACGGCGGGTTCGGCGTCGCCGATACGGCGGCCGGGCACACCGTCGAGGGTGACGGTGGCGAGCGGGCGGGTCAGGTCCAGGGAGACCTGCGGCGTGACGGTCACGGCGTCGGCGGTCACGGCGTACAGGCCACCGTCGTCGGCCGGGACCAGCAGGACGTCGGCGACGGCGGCGTCCGCGATGCCGGTCAACTCACCGTGCAGGGTGCCGTTTTCCAGCCTCGCGGTCTTCGCCACGGCACCTGGAGCGGTGTGCAGGCCGACCGCCAGGGCGCCGATCGCGCGGCCTGAGGCCAGCCGGCCCAGGAGCTCCTCGTCACCGCAGACCAGCAGGGCCTCGGTGGCCACGACCGCGCTGGTGAGGTACGGCACCGGGGCGACGGCCCGGCCCAGTTCCTCCAGCACCACGGCGACTTCGCGGTGCGAGGCGCCCTGACCGCCCAGTTCCTCGGGCACCAGCAGGCCGGCCAGACCCATTCCGTCGGCCAGCGCCTTCCAGGCCGCGAGGTCGTGCGGGGCGCCTGACTCGGTGCGCGCGATGACGCCGGGCGCGTCGCAGTGGTCGGCGAGCAGGTCCCGCACGGCGGCGCGCAGCGCCTCTTCCTCCTCGGAGTAGAGAAGATCCGTCATCGGGCCAGGTCCTTCCATGCGACGTCCTTGTCGGTGCGCGGCTCGGCGGGCAGGCCCAGGACGCGCTCGGCGACGATGTTCAGCAGGACCTCGCTGGTCCCGCCCTCGATGCTGTTGCCCTTGGAGCGGAGATAGCGGTAGCCGGCGTCACGGCCGGTGAAGTCGACGAGTTCGGGCCGGCGAAGGGTCCAGTCGTCGTACAACAAGCCCTCCTGGCCCCGCAGTTCGACCTCCAGGCCACTGATCTCCTGGTTGAGGCGGGCGAAGGCGAGCTTCATGCCGGAGCCCTCATAACCGGGCTGCCCGGCGACGAGCTGCTGACGCAGGCGTTCGGCGGTGAGCCGGGAGACCTCGGACTCGACCCACAGCTTCAGCAGCCGCTGGTGCAGGTCGTGGGTGCGCAGCTCCGGGCGCTCACGCCAGGTCTTCGCGACGGGGCCGATCATTCCGCCCTCGCGCGGGAGCCGCATGCCGCCGATGGCCACGCGCTCGTTGTTCAGCGTGGTCTGGGCGACCCGCCAGCCGTTGCCGACCTCGCCGAGCCGGCAGGAGTCGGGGATGCGGACGTCGCTGAGGAAGACCTCGTTGAACTCGGCCTCGCCGGTGATCTGGCGCAGCGGCCGGACGTCGACGCCGGGGTCGGTCATGTCACAGAGGAAGTAGGTGATGCCGGCGTGCTTGGGCACGCTCGGGTCGGTGCGGGCGATGAGGATGGCCCAGCGGGCGTTGTGGGCGCCGGACGTCCAGACCTTCTGCCCGTTGACCACCCAGTCGTCGCCGTCCGGGACGGCCCGGGTGCCGAGCGCGGCGAGGTCGGAGCCGGCGCCGGGCTCGCTGAACAGCTGGCACCAGACCTCCTCCCCCGTCCACAGCGGCCGCAGATAGCGCTGCTTCTGCTCCTCGGTGCCGTACTTCAGGATGGTCGGCGCGGCCATGCCGAGCCCGATGCCGTTGCGGCGCGCGTCATTGTCGGGCGCGCCCGCGGCCTCCAGCTCGGCGTCCACGACGGCCTGGAGGTGGCGGGGCGCACCCAGCCCGCCGAGGCCCTCCGGGTAGTGCACCCAGGCGAGTCCGGCGTCGAAGCGGGCCCTGAGGAAGTCGAGGCGGTCGGTGGTCGCCGGCGGGTGGGCAGCGAGCAACTCCTGGGTGCGGCGGCGCAGTTCGGCGGCGTCGGTCATGCGGCGGCTCCGTTCTCCAGGACGACGGCGACCCGGCCGGTCGTCACGCCGTCGGCAACGCGCTGCACGGCGGTCGCGGCACCGCTCAGCGGGACACGCTCGCTCACCAGCGGCTTGATGGCGCCGCGGGCGGCCAGTTCCGTGAGCTGTTCGTGGCAGTGCTGGACCAGCTTCGGGTTCTTGGTGTTGTACAGGCCCCAGTGCAGGCCGACGATCGAGTAGTTCTTGACCAGGGCGTGGTTGAGCGCCGGGCTGGGGATGGACCCGCTGGCGAAGCCCACGACGACGATCCGGCCCTCGAAGGCGACGACCTTCGCGGACTGTGCGTAGGCCTGACCGCCCACCGGGTCGTAGATCACGTCGGCGCCCCGGCCGCCGGTGGCCTCCTTCACCGCGGCGACGACGTCCTCGGCGTGCCGGTCGATCACCACGTCACAGCCCAGCTCCCGGGCGACGGCCGCCTTGTCCGCGCCCCCGACGACGCCGATGACCCTCGCACCGGCCGCCCTGCCGAGCTGCACGGCCGCGCTGCCGACCCCTCCTGCGGCAGCGTGGACGAGCAGCGTCTCGCCGGCTTCCAGACCGGCCCGGCGGTGCAGACCGAACCAGCCCGTCTGGTAGCCGATGTGCAGGGCGGCGGCCTCGGCGTCGTCGAGGGAGTCCGGGGCGGGCAGCAGGGCCGCGGCGTCCGCGATCGCGTACTCGGCGAAGCCGCCGTACGGCAGCGCCGGGTTGGCGATCACGCGGCGCCCGTCCTCGGTCCGGCCGCAGATCTCCACGCCCGGCGTGAACGGCAGCGGCGGCCGGACCTGGTACTGCCCGCGGCACAGCAGCGCGTCCGGGAAGTTGACGTTGGCGGCCAGTACCTTCAGAAGGACCTGGCCGTCACCGGGCGTGGGCCGCTCCACCTCCGCGAGGCGCATCACCTCACTCGGCTCACCGTTCTCGTGCACTTGCCATGCCTGCATGCGGGGCCTCCACCGACTGTCTGTCCGACCGGGCTCGTCGCATACTAAGCGGTCGCTTGCCCATCAGGGAACAGTCGGATGCGTCACGAACGAGCGGGCCGTGCCCGTACGTGCATCCGCTCCCCTTGCGGGCCGAACAGGCTGAGGAACTCCACCGGCCCCTCCCCCGTCGACCCGAACCAGTGCGGCACCCGGGTGTCGAACTCCGCCGCCTCCCCCGCGGTCAGCACCACGTCGTGCTCCCCCAGCACCAGCCGCAGCTTTCCGGACAGCACGTACAGCCACTCGTAGCCCTCGTGCGTCCGCGGATCGGGTGCCGGCTTGCGCTGCGGTTCGAGGACCTTGAAGGCCTGGAGGCCGCCGGGCTGCCGGGTCAGCGGCCAGTGGGTGCGGCCGCCCCGGACGATCGGCTTGGCGCGCACCCGCGGGTCCCCCACCGGCGGCGCACCCACCAGTTCGTCCAGCGGTACCTGGTGGGCCTGCGCGATCGGCAGCAGCAGTTCGAGGCTGGGCCTGCGCAGGCCCGACTCCAGCCGGGAGAGGGTGCTGACGGAGATGCCGGTGGCCTCCGACAGCGCCGCGAGCGTCACCTCCCGCTCCTTGCGGATCCGTCGCAGCCTCGGGCCCACGCCCGCGAGAACGTCGTCGGTACTCATGGCTGCATTGCAGTTTCGGCAAACGTGTTTGTCAATGCCGCAGCGTCTCGACGACTTCCCCGCCGACCGGGACAGACGAAGGTGTAGGCGGGCCACCCGAGGTGCACCATGACTTCATGCTGCTGAGCCGGCTCGCCCACGTGTCCCAGGAGGTCGCCGCCACCTCGGCGCGGTCCCGGAAGATCGCGCTGCTCGCCGAGCTGTTCCGGGCCGCCGACGCGGACGACGTGCCGATCGTCATCCCGTATCTGGCCGGACGCCTGCCCCAGGGGCGGCTCGGCATCGGCTGGAAGCTCCTGGACCAGGGAGTACCGCCGGCCGAGGAGGCCACGCTCACCGTGCGGGACGTGGACGCCCGGCTGACCCGGATCGGCTCGGTCACCGGCACCGGCTCGCAGGCGGAACGCAGGAGGCTGGTCGGCGCGCTGCTGGCGGCGGCCACCGCCGAGGAGCAGCGGTTCCTGTTCGGCCTGCTCACCGGGGAGGTGCGGCAGGGGGCGCTGGACGCCCACGCCGTGGAGGGGCTGGCCGGGGCGACGGGCGCCGACCCGGCGGACGTACGGCGGGCCGTCATGCTCGCCGGGTCGCTGCAGACCGTGGCGCGGGCCCTGCTCGCCGACGGCCCGGCGGCCCTGGAGGCCTTCCGGCTCACGGTCGGCCGGCCGGTGCTGCCGATGCTGGCGCAGACCGCGTCCTCGGTTGCGGAGGCCGTCCGGAAACTGGGTCCGTGCGCCGTCGAGGAGAAGCTCGACGGCATCCGCGTCCAGGTCCACCGGGACGGCGACGAGGTACACATCCACACCCGGACCCTGGACGACATCACCGACCGCCTGCCGGAGATCACCTCGGCCGCCCTCGAATTGCGGGGCGAGCGGTTCATCCTGGACGGCGAGGTCATCGCCCTGGACGAGGGCGGCAGGCCGCGCTCCTTCCAGGAGACCTCGGGGCGTGTCGGCTCCCGGGTGGACGTGGCGACGGCCGCCGCGACCGTCCCCGTCTCCCCCGTCTTCTTCGACGCGCTGTCCGTGGACGGCCGCGACCTGCTGGACCTGCCGTTCACGGACCGCCACGCCGAGCTCGCCCGGCTGGTCCCCGAACCCATGCGGGTGCGGCGCACGCTCGTGCACGACCCGGGCGGCCCGGGGGACATCGCCGCCGCGGAGACCTTCCTCACCGAGACGCTGAAGCGCGGACACGAGGGCGTGGTGGTCAAGGCGCTCGACGCCCCCTACAGCGCGGGACGGCGCGGCGCGTCCTGGCTCAAGGTGAAACCGGTGCACACCCTCGACCTGGTTGTGCTGGCCGCCGAGTGGGGCCACGGTCGCCGCACCGGCAGGCTGTCCAACCTCCACCTCGGCGCCCGCAACCCCGACGGCTCCTTCACGATGCTCGGCAAGACGTTCAAGGGCATGACGGACGCGATGCTCGCCTGGCAGACCGAGCGGCTGAAGGAACTGGCCGTCGAGGACAACGGCTGGGTGGTGAAGGTACGGCCCGAACTCGTGGTCGAGATCGCCTACGACGGGCTGCAGCGCTCCACCCGCTACCCGGCCGGCGTCACGCTGCGCTTCGCCCGAGTGGTGCGCCATCGGGAGGACAAGCGCCCCGAGGAGGCCGACACCGTGGAGACGCTGCTGGCCGCCCATCCCGAGGTGGCGCCGTGAACGGGCGGAGCAGACGCAGCGCGGGTCTGCTGCTGTTCCGGCGCACCGGCCACGGTCCGGAGGTCCTGCTGGCCCACATGGGCGGCCCGTTCTTCGCCCGCCGTGAGGCCGGCGCGTGGACCGTGCCCAAGGGCGAGTACGACCCCGACGAGCCGTCCTGGGACGCCGCCCGCCGCGAGTTCCGGGAGGAACTGGGGCTGGCGCCGCCCGACGGGGAGGCCGTCCCGCTCGGCGAGGTGCGGCAGAGCGGCGGCAAGACCGTCACGGCCTGGGCGGTCGAGGCCGACCTCGACCCGGCGGCGATCGAGCCGGGCACCTTCACGATGGAGTGGCCGCCGAAGTCGGGGCGCCTGGAGGAGTTCCCGGAGGTGGACCGGGTGGCGTGGTTCGGCCTCGACCGGGCCCGGGAGGTGATCGTGAGCGCACAGAGGGCGTTTCTCGACCGGCTCGCGGAGCACTCGAGCGACGGCGGTGTCCGATGACACCGGGACAACGCCGCCCGCGTTGCGGCCGCCACCGCCGCGCGGGAAGGTCGAAGCAAGCCTTTCCAGGAGGTCAGCCATGCCCATCGCCACCGTGAACCCGGCGACCGGCGAGACGCTCAAGACGTACGACGCCCTGGGCGCGGAGGAGATCGAGCGCAGGCTCGCCGCCGCCGAGGCCGCGTTCCGCACCCATCGCACCACGACGTTCGCCGAGCGGGCGCTGCTCATGCGCAGGGCGGCCGACCTGCTCGAGGAGGAACAGCAGGACATCGCCAGGGTGATCACCACCGAGATGGGCAAGCCGGTCAAGCAGGCCCGCGCCGAGGCCGCCAAGTGCGCCAAGGCGATGCGCTGGTACGCCGACCGTGCCGAGGAGCTGCTCGCCGACGAGGAGCCCGCCGACGTCGACGTGAAGGACTCGGGCGCCTCCCGGGTGATCGTGCGCTACCGGCCGCTCGGCCCGGTGCTCGCCGTGATGCCGTGGAACTTCCCGTTGTGGCAGGTGATCCGGTTCGCCGCGCCCGCGCTGATGGCGGGCAACGTGGGCCTGCTCAAGCACGCCTCCAACGTCCCGCAGACCGCCCTCTACCTGGAGGACCTGTTCCGCCGGGCGGGCTTTTCCGAAGGCTGCTTCCAGACCCTGCTGATCGGCTCCGGAGAGGTCGAGAAGGTCCTGCGCGACCCGCGGGTCAAGGCGGCCACGCTCACCGGCAGCGAGCCGGCGGGCCGGTCCGTCGCCTCGGTCGCCGGGGACGAGATCAAGAAGACGGTGCTGGAACTGGGCGGCAGCGACCCCTTCATCGTCATGCCGTCCGCGGACCTGGACCGGGCCGCGCAGGTCGCGGTGACGGCGCGGGTGCAGAACACCGGGCAGTCCTGCATCGCCGCCAAGCGGTTCATCGTGCACGCGGACGTGTTCGACGCGTTCGCCGAGCGGTTCACAGCCGGGATGAAGGCGCTCAAGGTCGGCGACCCGATGGACGAGGAGACCGAGGTCGGGCCGCTGTACAGCGAGCGGGGCCGGGCCGACCTCGAGGAGCTCGTCGAGGACGCGGTGGAGGCGGGCGCGACGGTGCTGTGCGGCGGCGAGCGGCCCGACCGGCCGGGCTGGTACTACCCGCCGACCGTCCTCGCCGACATCACCCCCGAGATGCGGATCCACCACGAGGAGGCGTTCGGCCCGGTGGCCACGCTGTACCGGGCCACGGACCTCGACGAGGCGGTGGCGATCGCGAACGACTCACCGTTCGGACTGAGTTCGAACGTCTGGACGCGCAACGGGACCGAAGTGGACCGTTTCGTGCAGGATCTGGAGGCCGGCGGGGTGTACGTCAACGGGATGACGGCATCCCACCCGGCGTTCCCGTTCGGCGGGGCCAAGCGCTCCGGTTACGGGCGCGAGCTGGCCGAGCACGGAATCCGCGAGTTCTGCAACATCACCACGGTGTGGCACGGGGCGTGAGCGTTCGACGGTTACGATCGCCTCTGTGAACCGCGAAGTGACCCTTCCTCTGATCGTGGACGACCGCGGGACCTTGCAGGTGGCTGCCGCCGATGTGAGCAAGTTGCTGCGCAGGCTGGGCGGTCGATGGGTGCGGCTTGTGGAGGAGGGGGACCAGGGGCTGGACGAGGACACGGTGGCCGCGTTGGCCATCGAGCTGGCGAAGCTCGCGGACCGCATCGACGTCGCGTGCATCGCGCACAGCAGTGGTTCGTAGGGCGGCCGGGGGCCGCTGCCGTCAGCCCTTGCCGTCCAGTTCCCACAGCGCGTGCCAGAAACCGGTCTCGTGGCTCTGGAGCAGGCGGCCGTAGCGGTGGGCGCGCTCCTCGTTCAGGCGGTCCGCGTCCAGGGCCTCCTGGATCGCCGCGCCCGCCTTCCGGTCCAGGTCCGGGGACGGCTCCGCGAACAGGTCGAAGAAGGCGCAGGCCTCGTCGCTGAAGCCGTAGCAGTGGCGTAGTGCCAGCGCGATCCTCGCGCAGTAGTCGCCCCAGGTCGCGAAGTTGACGCTCAGCGCCAGGGCGACGTCGGCCGGTTCCCCGTTCAGGGCCAGCCAGGCCACGTAGGCGGCATACCCCTGGCACTCCGCCATCGGCTCGTACCCGGCCGGCTTCGCCTCCTGGCAGGCGGCGGCGTACGCGCCCAGGCGGTCCTGGGCCACGGCCTCGGCCTCGGCGAGCGCGGTGAAGAAGTCCGCGCACGCCGGCTGGTCCCGGCAGCGCTCGGCGAGGTGCCGGAAGGCGCGCCGGTCGGAGGCGATCACGTCCCGCTCTTCGGCGGCGAGGGCGGCGAGGGTGGCGGGCCGGGCCGCCCCGCGGGCGATCAGCGGAAGCAGCCGGTTGGCGTGCGGATCGGGGGCGAGCCTCTCGGCGGCCGTCTCCAGCAGTTCCCTGGCCGTACGTGTCATCGGCGCTCCTCCTCGTACTACGCTCTGCGACTTTGCGCACACGTGTCGTCACTGTACGTCCACCACCGGATCGGAGTAGCACCGCGAGATATCCCCGCTGCGCCGGGTGATCGTGGGTGGACCACCCGCGTGCGGGTGACGAACCCCCTTCCGCCGGGGGACGAAGAGTCCTCCGCCAAGGCGAAAGAAGGCGCGCTCCATGGCGACTCTGTGCAAGCCCGCGGTTTCTGTCCCGGAACACGTGATCACGATGGAGGAGACGCTGGACCTGGCGCGCTCCCGCCACCCGGACCACCCCCAACTCCCTCTCGCGCTGCGGCTCATCGCGAACACCGGGGTCAAGACCCGGCACATCGTGCAGCCCATCGAGGAGACCCTGAAACACCCGGGCTTCGAGGAGCGCAACAACCTCTACGAGGCCGAGGCGAAGGCCCGCGTGCCCGCGGTGGTGCAGCGGGCGCTGGACGACGCCGAACTGCTCACCACCGACATCGACGTGATCATCTACGTGTCGTGCACCGGGTTCATGATGCCCTCGCTGACCGCGTGGCTGATCAACTCGATGGGCTTCAGCACCGACACCCGGCAGATACCCATAGCCCAGTTGGGCTGCGCCGCGGGCGGCGCGGCCATCAACCGGGCGCACGACTTCTGCACGGCCTACCCCGACGCCAACGCCCTCATCGTGGCCTGCGAATTCTGCTCGCTGTGCTACCAGCCCACCGACCTGGGCGTCGGCTCACTGCTGTCCAACGGCCTGTTCGGCGACGGCATCGCGGCGGCGGTCGTGCGCGGCAAGGGCGGCACCGGCGTGAAGCTGGAGCGCAACGGCTCGTACCTGATCCCGAAGACCGAGGAGTGGATCGCGTACGACGTCCGGGCCACCGGTTTCCACTTCCTGCTGGACAAGCGGGTGCCCACCACGATGGAACCGCTCGCCCCGGCACTCGACGGACTGGCGAGGCAGCATGGCTGGGACGCCTCCGAGCTGGACTTCTACATCGTCCACGCGGGCGGCCCGCGCATCCTGGACGACCTGAGCAAGTTCCTGCACGTGCCGGCGGAGGCGTTCCGGTTCAGCCGGGCCACGCTCACCGAGTACGGCAACATCGCGAGCGCCGTCGTCCTTGACGCGCTGCGCCGGCTGTTCGAGTCGGGCGGTGCCGAACACGCGGCGCGCGGGCTGCTGGCCGGTTTCGGACCGGGCATCACGGCGGAGATGGCGCTGGGCCGCTGGCACATCTCCGGGAACGGGAAGAAATGAGATGACCACCGACACGGACGACAGGCGGCGCGCCGCGGCCGAGGGGACGAGCAGCGGGGTCCTGCCGCCGGTCCGCCCCTGGCCCGCCTCCCGACCGCCCGGCGTGGACTTCGACCCGGACCTGGCCGAGCTGATGCGCGAAGGCCCGGTCAGCCGGGTCGGGCGGCCCGACGGCGAGGGCTGGGCCTGGCTCGTGACCCGCTACGACGATGTGCGCACGGTCACGAACGACCCCCGGTTCGGCCGTGAGCCGGTCATGGACGGTCGTCCGGCCCGGCTCGCCCCGCACGTCGTCCCGCAGCGGGACGCGGTCACCTTCCCGGACTCCTCCGAGCCCGCCCGGCCGCGCCGCTCGGTCGCCGCGGCCTTCACGGCGCGCGGCGTCGAGCGGGTGCGCGAGGCGACGCGGCGCATGCTCGACGAACTGGTCGACGAGCTGCTCCAGGACGGGCCTCCCGCCGACCTCATCGCGGCGGTCCTCGGCCCCTTCCCCGGCGCCGTGATCTGCGAGCTGATGGGGGTCCCGGCCGCCGACCGGCACGAGGTGCACACCTGGTCAAGGCTCATCCTCTCCCCCGGGCACGGCACGAAGGCCGGTGAGCGGGCCAGGGACGAGATGAACGCGTACTTCACCGGCCTGATCGGCGCCCGTGAGGGCGGCACCGGCGAGGACGTCGTCTCGCTGCTCGGGGCCGCCGTGGGCCTGGGTGAGGCCGCACTCGACGAGGCGGCCGGCCTCGCGGTGCTGCTGCAGATCGGCGCGGAGGCGGTCACCGGCCACACCGGCCGGATGTTCCACCTCCTGCTGACCCGCCCGGACCTGACCGAACGTCTGCGGGCCGAGCCGGCGATCCGCCCCCAGGCCGTCGACGAACTGCTGCGCTACATCCCGCACCGCAACGCCGTGGGACCACCCCGGGTGGCGACGCAGGACGTGGAGGTCGGGGGCGTACGGATCCGGGCGGGTGAGGCGGTGTACGTCTCGTACGCGGCGGCGAACCGCGACCCCGGCGTCTTCCCGGACCCTGAGACGATCGACTTCGCGCGCTACCCGAACCCCCATGTGGCGTTCGGCTCCGGCCCGCAGCGCTGCCCGGGCGGCATGCCGGCCAGGCTGGCGTCCGAGATGCTGCTGGACGCCCTCCTGGACCGGGTGCCGGGGCTGCGGCTCGCGGTGCCGCCCGATGAGGTCCCCTTCCGCGAGGGCGCGCTGACCCGCGGGCCCGATGCCCTTCCCGTGACGTGGTGAGCGGCTCATGACGACGACTGACAGACCAGTGGCCACCGAGGGCCTGTTCGTGCCGCCGGGTCAGGGACGCGTGGTCCAGACACCGGCCCAGCACGTGACGTTCAAGGTGACCGGCTCGCACTCGCGCATGGCGTCCACGTTCGAGGTGATCGTGCCTCCGGGCTTCGACGTCGGCGCCCATGTGCACACGCGCAGCGAGGAGCTCTTCTACGTGCTCGAGGGCGAGCTGGACGTGCTCGCCTTCGAGCCACGCGTACGGACCCCCGACAACTGGCAGAAGTGGGAGTCGAGCTCGGGCCGCCGGGTGCTCCGCGCCACCCCTGGCACCGTCATCGTCGTGCCACCCGGCTGCCCCCACGCCTTCGCGAACCCGACGGAGACCCCGGCGAAGATGTTCTTCCAGGCGTCCCCGCCCCCGGACCACGAACGCTACTTCGAGGAACTCCTGGAGATCCTCGCCGACGGGGGCCCGCCGGACCACGAGGCGATCGAGGCACTGCGCAGGCGGTACGACATCGAGCAGATCACGCCGCTCAAGCACCGTTAGAGCCTGGTGAGGGGCCCTCAGCGAATGGGCATGCCGGAAAGGGTCCGGGCGATCACCAGCCGCTGGATCTCGCTCGTGCCCTCGAAGATCGTATAGATGGCCGCGTCCCGGTGCATGCGCTCCACGGGGTACTCCCGGGTGTACCCGTTGCCCCCGAGGATCTGTATCGCCTGGGCGGTGACCTTCTTCGCCGTCTCGCTCGCGAACAGCTTCGACATCGACCCCTCGGCAGCGGTGAACGGCTTGCCGTTGATCGCCATCCACGAGGCCCGCCACACCAGCAGCCGCGCGGCGTCGATCTGCGTCCGCATGTCCGCGAGCTGGAAGGCGACGCCCTGGTTGTCGATGATCGGCCGCCCGAACTGCTCGCGCGTCATGGCGTAGTCGAGGGCCACCTCGTAGGCGGCGCGAGCGGTGCCCACCGCCATGGCTCCCACCGCGGGACGGCTCGCCTCGAACGTGGCCATCGCCGCGTTCTTCACGCGCTCCCCGCCCTTCCTGGCGTTCTCCCGGGCGCGGGCGAGCCGCTCGTCCAGCTTCTGCTTGCCGCCGAGCAGGCAGGAGCCGGGGACGCGGACGTTGTCGAGGATCACCTCGGCGGTGTGCGAGGCGCGGATGCCGTGCTTCTTGAACTTCTGGCCCTGGGCGAGGCCCGGCGTGTTCGGCGGGATGATGAAGGATGCGTGACCCTTGGAGCCCAGCTCGGGGTCGACGACCGCGACCACGACGTGGACGCCCGCGATGCCGCCGTTGGTCGCCCAGGTCTTGGTGCCGTTGATCACCCACTCGTCCTTGGCCTCGTCGTACACGGCGCGTGTGCGCATGGAGGCGACGTCGGAGCCGGCGTCGGGCTCGGAGGAGCAGAAGGCGGCCACCTTGACGTCGTTGGCGTCGCCGTACATCTGGGGGATCCAGGTGCCGATCTGCTCCTCGGTGCCGTTGGCGAGGACGCCGACGGCGGCGAGTCCGGTGCCGACGATCGACAGGGCGATGCCCGCGTCGCCCCAGAACAGCTCCTCCATCGTCATGGGGATGCCGAGACCCGTGGAGTCGAAGTACTGCTGGGCGTAGAAGTCGAGGGAGTAGATGCCGACCTTCGCGGCCTCCTGGATGACCGGCCAGGGAGTCTCCTCACGCTCGTCCCATTCGGCGGCCGCGGGGCGGATGACATCGGCGGCGAAGCCGTGCAGCCAGTCGCGGACCTCCTTCTGTTCGTCGTTGAGCTCCATGGTGAACTCGGCCATGTCCCCTCCAGCACTGCGCTAACGTGTTACTTGCGGTAACAGCAGTCTGTTACTCACCAGTAGGAGAAGTCAACTCCCGGGCCGGCCGGGCCGTCCCCTTGGCAAGTCGGCAGCTCGTTCGATACCGACCCGCCTTTCAGTGTTACTTTGCGCAGGCGTCACCGAATCAGGACGGGTGGGGAGAGATGATGGACACCACGCAGCGGACCGATCAGGAGCGGTCCGCCGACCGCCGACGGCGAGAGTTGCTGGAGGCCGCCGACCGAGTGGTGCTGCGCGACGGCCCCGGGGCCTCGATGAACGCCATCGCCGCCGAGGCCGGCATCACCAAGCCGATCCTCTACCGCCACTTCGGCGACAAGGGCGGGCTGTACGCGGCGCTCGCCAAACGCCACACGGACGCGCTGCTCGACTCGCTGCGGGCGGCGCTGGACGCCCCGGCGGACCGGCGCGAGCGGGTGGAGTCCACGCTGGACACGTACCTGGCGGCGATCGAGGCACGACCGCAGGTGTACCGCTTCCTGATGCATCCGGCGGAGGGCGGCTCGCAGAACGACCAGGGCTTCGACACCGGCCGCCACTCGATCCCGCTGCTGCGCCGCATGGGTGAGGAACTGGCCCAGGTCATCGAGGAACGCCTGGACCTCGGCCCGGACACCCACCAGCTCGCCCGGGTGTGGGGCCACGGCATCGTCGGCATGATGCACGCGGCCGGCGACTGGTGGCTGGGGGAACGGCCGTGCTCGCGGGCGGAGTTGGTACGGAGCCTGGCGGACCTGTTGTGGGGTCGCCTGGCTGCAGCAGGGGACCGTTTGGGGGGCCCAGGGTTCTGAGGAGCGCCCCTGAGGGGCGCGGGGAACTGCGCGAGCAACCACAACGCCCCCGCAGTCGCCGACGTTCATCACCCCCACGGCGCTCGCGCCACCTGTCGCATCACGCGACGGTGGCGCCGGCCACTGAGCCGATCCACGTACAGACCACCGGCCAGGTGATCGCACTCGTGCTGCAGGCACCGGGCGAACCACCCGGTGCCCTCCACCCGCACCGGCTCTCCACTCACCGTGAACCCCTCGACTACCGCCCGGTCGAACCGCTCCGTCCCCGCCTCCAGCCCCGGCAGGGACAGGCACCCTTCCGGCCCCCGGATCACCACACCGTCCGCCTCCAAGAGCCGTGGGTTCACCACATGCCCCAGGTGACGCACGTCCTCGTCGTCCGGACAGTCGTACACGAACACCCGCAACGGCTCGCCGACCTGATTCGCGGCCAGGCCGACCCCCCGCGCGGCGTACATCGTCGCGAACATGTCCTCGACGAGCCGGGCGAGTTCGGGTCCGAACTCGGTGACGTCCCTGCACGGCTCGCGAAGTACGCGGTCGCCGAGCACGGTGATGGGCCGGACGCGCCCTCGGGCGCCCGGGATGGTGCGATGTGGCATGCCGGCAAGGGTACGGTCGGCAGGGCCGCGCGGGCGCCGGGGTGGTGCCGCGGTTCGGGGGCGTGCGGGGATCTCGATAGGCTGAGGCCCACACGTTGCCGGAACAGGGCGCGGCGTTGTACGCAAGGAGGATCGAGAACTGATGGCAGGCAACTCGGACCCGCTGACGCCGCGGGCCAAGCTGGCCGTGACCGCGGGCAAGGCGGTCGCTGCGGCATCGCGCGCCGCGGGGCGCGGCAGCGGTTCGGTGATCGGCGGCCGAGTGGCGCTGAAGCTCGACCCCGACCTCCTTGCCCGGCTCGCCCAGAACCTGGACGTCGTCCTGGTCTCGGCGACCAACGGCAAGACCACGACCACCCGGCTGATCGCGGAGGCGCTGCGCGCGGCGGGCCCGGTCGTCTCCAACGCGCTCGGCGCCAACATGCCCGCCGGCATCACCTCGGCGCTGGCGGGCGGTTCGGACGCCAAGTTCGCTGTGATCGAGGTCGACGAGAAGTACCTCGCCGGTGTCGCCCGCGACACCGACCCGAAGTGCATCGCGCTGCTGAACCTCTCCCGCGACCAGCTCGACCGCGCCGCCGAGACCCGCATGCTCGCGGAGAACTGGCGTGAGGGCCTGGCCGGGTCCAAGTCCGTCGTCGTCGCGAACGCCGACGACCCGCTGGTCGTGTGGGCCGCGTCCTCCTCGCCCAATGTGATCTGGGTCGCCGCCGGCCAGATGTGGAAGGACGACGCCTGGTCCTGCCCGTCCTGCGGCGGTGTGATGCAGCGCCCCGGCGACGACTGGTACTGCGGCGAGTGCGGGTTCCGCCGGCCGACCCCGAGCTGGGCGCTGTCCGGGGACCACGTCCTCGACCCGCACGGCTCCGCCTGGCCCATCCACCTCCAGCTGCCGGGCCGCGCCAACAAGGCGAACGCCGCCAGCTCGGCCGCCGTCGCCGCCGTCTTCGGCGTGCCCCCGCAGGTCGCGCTCGAGCGCATGTACCAGGTGCAGGCGGTGGCCGGGCGCTACGACGTGGTCCAGTTCCAGAACCGCGACCTGCGCCTGCTGCTGGCGAAGAACCCGGCCGGCTGGCTGGAGACGTTCTCGCTGATCGACCCGCCGCCGACCCCGGTGATCCTCTCCGTGAACGCGCGCTCGGCCGACGGCACCGACACCTCCTGGCTGTGGGACGTCGACTACACCCGGCTGACCGGCCACCCGATCTTCGTCATCGGCGACCGCAAGCTGGACCTCGCCGTGCGCCTGGAGGTCGCGAACCAGTCCTTCCAGGTCTGCGAGAACCTCGACCAGGCCGTGCAGCTGGCGCCGCCGGGCCGGATCGAGGTCATCGCCAACTACACCGCGTTCCAGGACCTGCGCCGCCGCGTCGGCAACTGATCACGAAGGACGATCATCGATGAGTGACAACCAGTTGCGTCTGGTGTGGATCTACCCGGACCTGCTGAGCACCTACGGCGACCAGGGCAACGCGCTCGTCGTGGAGCGCCGGGCCCGCCAGCGTGGCCTCGACGTGGCCCGCCTCGACGTGCGCAGCGACCAGCCGATCCCGACCTCCGGCGACATCTACCTGATCGGCGGCGGCGAGGACCGTCCGCAGCGGCTCGCGGCCGAGCGGCTGCGCCGGGACGGGCACCTGTACCAGGCGGTGCAGAACGGCGCGATCGTGTTCTCCGTGTGCGCCGGCTACCAGATCCTGGGCCACGAGTTCATCAACGACCTCGGGCAGCGCGAGCCGGGCCTCGGTCTGCTCGACGTGGTGTCGGTGCGCGGTGAGGGCGAGCGGTGCGTCGGCGACGTCCTCGCGGACATCGACCCGCGGCTCGGCCTGCCCCCGCTGACCGGCTTCGAGAACCACCAGGGCGTCACCCACCTCGGCCCGACCGCCCGCCCGTTCGCACAGGTGAAGCTCGGCAAGGGCAACGGCACGGGCGACGGCACGGAGGGCGCGTACAACGACACGGTCTTCGGCACGTACATGCACGGTCCCGTACTGGCGCGCAACCCGCAGATCGCGGACCTGCTGCTGAAGCTGGCGCTGGACGTCAACGCGCTGCCGCCGGTCGACGACCGCTGGTACGAGGCGCTGCGCAACGAGCGCATCGCGGCCGCGCAGCAGCCTGCGTAGGCAGAGCCCAGGTCGGTAGCCCCCTCGGCCGGCCTGCGGCAACCGGCCCGTCTGACAGTGCGTCCGCACAGCTGAGCGGGGGCGTCCAGCAGGCGGACGCACGGTGCGGCCCCGCCCCCCTCCGCCGGTAGGGTGGCGGGGATCGAGCCGGACAGCGCGGTCCGGTCCCGTGCCCACGTTGAGAAGGTTGTTCGGGCTATGCGCATTGGTGTCCTCACGTCCGGTGGTGACTGCCCCGGTCTGAACGCCGTCATCCGGTCCGTCGTACACCGCGCCGTCGCCGACCACGGCGACGAGGTCATCGGCTTCCGGGACGGCTGGAAGGGTCTCCTGGAGTGCGACTACCTCAAGCTCGACCTGGACGCGGTCAGCGGCATCCTGGCCCGCGGCGGCACCATCCTCGGCTCTTCCCGGGTACGTCCCGAGCACCTTCGGGACGGCGTGGAGCGGGCCCGGGGCCATGTCGAGGAACTGGGTCTCGACGCGATCATCCCGATCGGCGGTGAGGGCACGCTCAAGGCGGCCCGGCTGCTGTCCGACAACGGTCTGCCGATCGTCGGCGTGCCGAAGACCATCGACAACGACATCGCCGTCACGGACGTCACCTTCGGCTTCGACACGGCCGTCGGTGTGGCCACCGAGGCGCTGGACCGGCTGAAGACCACCGCGGAGTCGCACCAGCGGGTGCTGATCGTGGAGGTCATGGGCCGCCACACCGGCTGGATCGCGCTGCACTCCGGCATGGCGGCCGGCGCACATGCGATCGTCGTGCCGGAGCGCCCCTTCGACATCGAGGAGTTGACCGCCCGGGTCGGCGAACGGTTCGCCGCGGGCAAGCGGTTCGCGATCGTCGTCGCCGCGGAGGGGGCCAAGCCGAAGCGCGGCACGATGGAGTTCGACGAGGGCGGCAAGGACATCTACGGGCACGAGCGGTTCGCCGGGATCGCCCGGCAGCTCTCGCTGGAGCTGGAGGAGCGGCTCGGCAAGGAGGCCCGTCCGGTGATCCTCGGCCATGTGCAGCGTGGTGGTACGCCCACGGCGTACGACCGGGTGCTGGCGACGCGGTTCGGGTGGCATGCGGTCGAGGCCGTGCACCGGGGCGAGTTCGGCATGATGACCGCGCTGCACGGCACGAAGATCGTGATGGTGTCGCTGGCAGAGGCGGTGGAGACGCTCAAGACGGTGCCGATGGAGCGCTACGCCGAGGCGGAGTGTGTTCTGTAACGCATCGGCAGGCTTCAGCCGCCCCCGGTCGCAGCCGCGGCCGGGGGCGGTTCTACTCTGGGTGCGGACAGACAGCTGTGGACAGACAGCGCACAACCCCCACGAAACAGGAGCCGGCGGATGGATCACAGCGGGCACGGCATGACCATGGATCTGCCGCCGTTCACGCTGGGGCGGGGGCTCGTCTGGTCGACGGACCCGTTCTTCCTCGTCGCCTGCCTGGTCGGGCTCGGGCTGTACGGGTGGGGCGTCGTCCGGCTCGTGCGCCGCGGGGACAAGTGGCCGGCCGGCCGGACCCTCGCGTACGTCGTCGGAGTACTGATCGTGCTGCTCACCATGTGCACCAGGCTGAACGACTACGGCATGGTCATGTTCAGCGTGCACATGGTGCAGCACATGCTGATCAGCATGCTGGCGCCGATCCTGATCCTGCTCGGTGCGCCGATCACCCTGGCACTGCGCGCCCTGCCGACCGCGGGCCGCGGCCGCAAGGGGCCTCGTGAGCTGCTGCTGATGCTGCTGCACAGCCGCTACCTGCGGATCATCACGCACCCGGCGTTCACCATCCCGCTGTTCATCGCGAGCCTGTACGGGCTGTACTTCACCCCGCTCTTCGACTTCCTGATGGAGTCCAAGGCCGGGCACATCGCGATGATGGTGCACTTCCTCGCCGTCGGCCTGGTGTTCTTCTGGCCCATCATGGGCATCGACCCGGGCCCGCACCGGCCCGGGCATCTGATGCGGATGCTGGAGCTGTTCGCGGGCATGCCGTTCCACGCGTTCTTCGGTATCGCCCTGATGATGGCGTCCACACCGATGGTCGACGCCTACCGGAACCCGCCCGCCTCGCTCGGCATCGACGCCCTGGCGGACCAGACGTCGGCGGGCGGCATCGCCTGGGCGTTCAGCGAGGTCCCGTCCGTGCTGGTGCTGCTCGCGCTGCTGTTCCAGTGGTACAGGTCGGAGCAGCGGCAGGCCAAGCGGACGGACCGGGCCGCGGACCGCGACGGCGACAAGGAACTCGAGGCGTACAACGCCTATCTCGCCTCACTCAACGCACGCGGCCGCTGAGTTCCGTCACACCGCTGAATTCCCTTTCTTTTCAGGCTGCCTGAAGTACCGCTCCATTCGGTAGCCTGGTGCGGTGACGCCCTGCCGCCGCTCTGCAGGGCGCGGGGGGACCGCAGGGGGGAGCGGTGATGACAATGCGTGCGTCTCTGCACAGGGTGGGGAAATCCCTGGCCCGCAGGATCGGCGTTCTGCTGGCCGCAGTACTGGTCGTCGTCGGCTGCGGAAAAAGCGCACAGACGTTCGTGGTGAAGGCCGTCGCCGCCGGGATTCCGTCGCTGAATCCCTTCTTCGACGAGCGCAGCGGTCTCGGGCACGACACCACGGTCCGCATCCGGGAGCTGCCCGGAGGCCTGCAGGCCGGGAACACGCCCGGGCTCTACGGCGGTTCCCGGCAGCCCACGATCTGTGACGTCGAGCGGCTGAAGGAATTCCTCACCGATCCCGGGAACGACCGCAAGGCGAAGGTCTGGGCGCAGGTCCTCGGAATTACCCAGGCACAGATCCCCGGCTATCTCGACCGGCTCACACCGGTCCTGCTGCGTCACGACACTCTCGTCCAGAACCACGACTACAAGAAGGGCAGGGCCACCCCTTTCAACTCGCTGCTCCAGGCCGGAATCGCCGTATTAGTGAACGACGAGGGGCAGCCCACGGTGAAATGCTCCTGTGGAAACCCGCTGCGCCCGTTCCAGGGCGACACCACACGGATTTCGGTCACGTTCGAGGACGGCAACAGGAAATGGGCCGGTTATGACCGTTCCTCGGTGGTGGCGGTCAGGCCCGCGCCGCAGCCGCTGACCCGGCTGGTGCTCGTCGACGTCGACGACCCGGGCCGCGGGATCAACCGCCCCGTCGGGACGGCGGGTGGTCACGACTCCCCCTTCGACGCCCGGGTGCGGCACCGGGTGCCCCGGGTGACGGGGATGCCGTTCGCCGAGGCCGGCCGGCGGCTGACGGACCTGGGACTCGCGGTCGCCTACGCCGGGAAGGGGGTGCCGCCCGACGAGGCCCTGGTCACGGGATCGGATCCCGCGCCGGGCACCGAGCTGGCGTTCGGGCAGTACGTCACTCTGTCGGTGGCCGCCGCCACCACGGACGGACCCGGGGGCGGCACGAGGGCAACGTCCACTCCCCCGTCGTCGGGCGGGACGACGGCACCGGGGAAGGGCGGCGGCACCTCTCCCTCGACGCCGGCCGACAGCGGGAAGGTCTCCTCCCCGCCGGGGTCGGGCGGCTCGTCCTCGCCCCCGGCGTCGGGGGGCTCCTCCTCGCCGTCGGGGAGCGGCGCGAGCACCTCGGGCGGCTCCTCACCGTCCAGGACCACCCAGCCGCCCACGTCGGGCAGCGCGGCTCCGTCCGGTACGGCGCCCGGGGCGACCGGTTCACCGACCACCGGCAAACCGGGCTCGAGCAGCGCGCCCGCGACGTCGGCGCCCGGCCCCTCCAAGACGTCCGGCTCGTCCAAGTCGCCCGGCTCGTCCAAGTCGCCCGGCCCCTCGAAGTCGCCCGGCCCCTCGAAGTCGCTCGACCCGTCCGAGCCACCCGACCCGTCCAAGCCCTCCCCGTCCAAGCCATCGAGGCCCGTCACCTCGGCGCCCGAGACCGGCAGGCCGTCGACCGCCGCGCCGCCGACCGGGAGACCGGCCACGAGCAAGCCCGCCACCGGCGCACCGGCCACCAGCGCGCGAGAGGTCACGCCCAGCCCGTGACCGGTCGGCCCACGGACGTCCCGCACCAGACCGCCGCATCACACCGGGGAGCGACGCGATGCCATCAGGAACACCGCAGTCGGGAGTGGGCCGGACCATCGCCGGTCGTTACCTCCTGCTGAACCGGTTGGGCAGCGGTGCCATGGGCCATGTGTGGCGCGCCCATGACCAGCGGCTGGACTGCGAGGTCGCGCTCAAGGAGGTCGTGTTCCGCAACCCGGTGGAGGCGATCGAGGAGCGGGCCGCCCGGGTCGCCCGTGCCCGGGCCGAGGCCCGGCACGCGGCCGGGCTGCGCGGGCATCCGCACGTGGTGACCGTGCACGACGTACTGGAGCACGAGGGCCTGCCGTGGATCGTCATGGAATACGTCCCGGGCGCGCTCGACCTGCGGGAACTGGTCCACCGTCGTGGCCCTCTGGCCCCCGTGGAGTGCGCCCGCATCGGCCTCGCCGTGCTGGACGCCCTGACCGCCGGGCACGAGCGGGGCGTCATGCACCGGGACGTGAAGCCGGCGAACATCCTGCTGGCGCCCGACCGCGGCGGGGCCCCGTACGCCCGGGTCCTGCTCACCGACTACGGCATCTCGGTGCAGCCGGACGCGGGCGAGCCCCGGTACACACTGACGTCCGCGCTGGTCGGAACGCCCGGCTATCTGGCGCCCGAGCGTGCGACCGGCGGGCCGCCCACCGCGGCGGCCGACCTGTTCTCGCTGGGCTGCACCCTGTACTTCACGGTCGAGGGGTGCGGGCCCTTCGAGCGGGACAGCCAGCTCGCCGAGATCACCGCGGTGGTCCTGGAAGAGCCCCGGCCTCCGGTGCGGGCCGGGGCTCTGGGGCCGCTGCTGTCCGCCGTACTGGTCAAGGACCCGGCCCTGCGGATCACGGCGGCGGACACGGCAGCCGCACTGACGGCGATCGCGGCTCCGAGCCGCCCGGTCCCGGTCCCGGGCTCGCGGACGCGGTGGGCGCGTCCGCACGCGCCGACCGAGACCTCGCACAACCCGACGACAGGCGGCCTGACGGCGCCCCCGGCCGTGCCCTCCCCGCCGAAGGGGCAGGCACACCACCGCGAACGCGCGCACCTCCTGCGTGCCCTCCTCGCCTGCGCCCTGAGCCTGGTGCTCGCCCTGGGCGGGGTCTGGTACGCCGTTGTGCACCCGTCGGGCGGTGGGGCGGCCAAGCCGTACGGGGACGCCGTCGGCCTCGCGCGGCCCCTGAAGGACGGTGACTGTGTGGTCGCCGACTGGCCCGGGAGCCCTTTCCAGGGCGGCCCTCCGCGGCTGACCGTGGACCCGACCTGCTCCGAGAGGACGCCGGACGGGCAGGTCATGGCGCTCGCCACCAGCCCGTCCGCGGACGAGGCCCGTCAGCAGGGGCCCGACGCGTGCGAGCAGCGCACACAGGAGGTCCGTGAGAAGCTCGCCGACGTGCGCGGTTACGCCATCGTCCCGACCCGGGCCGGGTTCGAGGCGGCCGGTCGGCGCACCGCGTGTCTGGTGCTGGGCGCGCACGGGCCGGTGTACGGGCCGCTCGGGGGCCACCGCAAGCCGGGGATGCCGTTCGTTGACACCGCCGACATGCAGAAACGGGACTGTCTGGACGCGCCCTCCCTGCGGGTCGCCCGCCTGGTCTCCTGCACGGGCACACACGACCAGCAGGTGCTCGGCTTCACCCGGCTCGGCCCGGACACCACCCTGGCCGAGGCCAAGAGTCTGTCCGACGCCGCGTGCGCGAGGGACGTGCCGCCGAAGGACTACGGCTTCGACCCGTCCCGCTACGAAGCCGCGTCCTGGACGGGCACGAGCGCCTGGTTGTCCGGAACTCATCTGGTCGTCTGCACCGTGCGCAAGCAGAACGGGGGCACCATGGGTAAGGACGAACCATGAGGAGGGTGTTGCCATGCCCGGTTCCACGAAGGCGATGGGGGTGCTCACCGTCGGTGCGCTCGTCGTGGTGACGGCCTACACGGTGGCGCTCGGCAGCAGCGGCTGGCTGTGGTTCGGCTGGGTCGTCCTCGGCCTGATCACACTCGGCATGGTCGTCACCACCCGCAACCCCTGACTCAGGATCTCACGGGCGCGGCAGCCGCCCGGCCGAATGCACCCCCGGCTGGTACTTCGGCAACCGGATCGTGATCTTCATGCCCGCTCCCGGTGCGGTCTCGATGACGAGCCCGTGGTCGTCGCCGTAGACCTGGCGCAGCCGGTCGTCGACGTTGGACAGTCCGATGCCGCCGGACGGGCTGATCTCCCCGGCGAGGATGCGGCGCAGTAGCTCGGGGTCCATTCCCGCGCCGTCGTCCTCGATGACGACCAGGGCCTCGGCGCCCGCGTCCTGCGCGGTGATGCCGATGTGCCGTTGGTCGGTGGTGCCCTCCAGGCCGTGCTTGACGGCGTTCTCGACGAGCGGCTGGAGGCAGAGGAAGGGCAGGGCGACCGGCAGTACCTCCGGCGCGATCTGCAGGGTGACGGTGAGCCGGTCGCCGAAGCGGGCCCTGACCAGCGCCAAGTAGTGGTCGATGGCATGGAGTTCGTCGGCGAGCGTGGTGAAGTCGCCGTGCCGGCGGAACGAGTAGCGGGTGAAGTCCGCGAACTCCAGCAGGAGTTCGCGGGCGCGCTCGGGGTCGGTGCGCACGAACGAGGCGATGACGGCGAGCGAGTTGAAGATGAAGTGCGGCGAGATCTGGGCGCGCAGCGCCTTGATCTCGGCCTCGATGAGCCTCGTACGGGACCGGTCGAGATCCGCGAGCTCCAGTTGTACGGAGACCCAGCGGGCCACCTCCCCCGCGGCGCGGACGAGGACCGCGGACTCGCGGGGGGCGCAGGCGACCAGCGCGCCGTGGACGCGGTCGTCGACGGTGAGCGGTGCGACCACGGCCCAGCGCAGCGGGCAGTCGGGCGCGTCGCAGGTCAGCCGGAAGGCCTCGCCGCGGCCGGTCTCCAAGGGGCCCGCGAGCCGCTGAAACACCTCCTCGCGGTGGTGCTCCCCCGCGCCGTCCCAGGCCAGCACGGTCTCCCGGTCGGTGAGGCAGAGCGCGTCGGTGCCGAGGAGGGAACGCAGCCGTCGTGCGGCCTTGCGGGCGGTCTCCTCGGTGAGCCCGGCGCGCAGCGGGGGCGCGGCCAGGGAGGCGGTGTGCAGGGTCTGGAAGGTGGCGTGCTCGACGGGCGTGCCGAGCCCGCCGAGGCGCTCGGGGCGGGCGGTGCGCCGGCCGAGCCAGAACCCGGCGGCCAGCAGGGGCAGGACGGCCACGCACAGCCCGGCGAGGAAGCCGCTCACGCCGTCACCTCCGCCCGCAGCTCCTCGGGCAGGTGGAACCGGGCCAGGATCGCCGCCGTCCCGGCCGGCACCCGTCCGGGCGTGGCCAGGGACACCAGCACCATGGTCAGGAACCCGAGCGGCACCGACCACAGCGCGGGCCAGGCGAGCAGGGCGTGCAGGGTTCCGCTGCCGGGATAGCCCGCCATCGTCGCCGTCACCGCGAGGAACGCCGCACCGCCACCCGCCAGCATCCCGGCCGCGGCGCCCGGCGGGGTGAGCCGGCGCCACCAGATGCCGAGCACGAGCAGCGGGCAGAACGACGATGCGGACACCGCGAAGGCGAGGCCCACCGCGTCGGCCACCGGGAGTCCGCCGACCAGCACGCTCGCCGCCAGCGGCACCGCCATCGCCAGCAGCGTGCCGAGCCGGAAGTGCCGTACGCCCCGCGTCGGCAGGACGTCCTGGGCGAGCACACCGGCCACCGCCATGGTCAGCCCGGAGGCGGTGGACAGGAACGCGGCGAAGGCTCCGCCCGCGAGCAGTGCGCCCAGCAGGTCCCCGCCGAGTCCGCCGATCATCCGGTCGGGCAGTAGGAGGACGGCGGCGTCGGCGTCGCCGGTGAGGGTGAGTTCGGGGGCGTAGAGCCGGCCGAGGGCGCCGTAGACGGGCGGCAGGAGGTAGAAGGCACCGATCAGGGCGAGTACGGCGACGGTGGTGCGACGGGCGGCGACCCCGTGCGGGCTGGTGTAGAAGCGGACGACGACGTGGGGCAGGCCCATGGTGCCGAGGAAGGTGGCGAGGATCAGCCCGTACGTGGCGTACAGCGGGCGTTCCGCGCGGCCGGAGACGAGCGAGGTCGACATGCCGCCGTTGCTGCCGTGCTCGGCGACGGGGACGGGGTCGCCCGGGGTGAAGGTCAACCGGGTGCCGCGCTCGATGCGGTGGGTGCCGGCAGCGAGGTCCGCGCGCCGTCCGTCGTACCGGCGGCCGTCGACGGTGCCCGAGGCGGTGACGGCGAGCGGGCGGGACAGCGTCAGATCGAGGGTGTCGTCGATCCGTACGACGCGGTGCTCGCGGAAGGTCGCCGGTTCGGCGAACGCCCCGCGGGGTGCGCCGTCGCCCTGCCAGGCCAGCACCAGGAACAGGGCGGGGACGAGCAGGGCGGTGAGTTTCAGCCAGTACTGGAAAGCCTGGACGAAGGTGATGCTGCGCATGCCGCCAGCGGCGACGGTCGCCACCACCACGACGGCGACGATGATCCCGCCGAGCTGCTGGGGAGCCCGGGTCAGCACGGACAGGGTGAGTCCGGCGCCCTGGAGCTGGGGCAGCAGGTACAGCCAGCCGACACCGACGACGAACGCCCCGGCGAGCCGCCGCACCGGCTGGGAGGCGAGCCGGGCCTCGGCGAAGTCGGGCAGGGTGTAGGCGCCGGAGCGGCGCAGCGGCGCGGCGACGAACAGCAGCAGGACGAGGTAGCCGGCGGTGTAGCCGACCGGGTACCAGAGCATGTCCGGGCCCTGGACGAGGACGAGTCCTGCGATGCCGAGGAAGGAGGCCGCGGACAGGTACTCGCCGCTGATCGCGGCCGCGTTCAGGCGGGGGCCGACGGCGCGGGAGGCGACGTAGAAGTCCGAGGTGGTGCGGGAGACGCGCAGGCCGAAGGCGCCGACGAGGACGGTCGCGAGGACGACGAGGGCGACCGCGGGGACGGCGTAGTTCTGGTTCACTGCCCCGGCCTCAGCGGTCCTCGACGAGCCGGACGAAGTCCTTCTCGTTGCGTTCGGCACGGCGTACGTACCAGCGGGCGAGCAGGATCAGCGGCGGGTAGAGGCCGAACCCGAGCACCGCCCATTCCAGACCGCCCGTGCGGGTGGCGGCGAAGAACAGGGGAAGGGGCCCGATCAGGAGCACCAGCACCGTGAACACGGCCAGGGCGGCGCGGAGTTGGCTGCGCATCAGTGAGCGGACGTAGGTGTGGCCGAGGGTGGTCTGCTCGTCGATCTCGGTGCGCGGGCGGTAGTAGCCCAGGGCGCGGCGGCGTCCGCTCCGGGGCGGCCCGGTGACGACGACGCGGCGTTCGGTGGGGTCCTGCGGCACGTCGCCCCCCTAGCCCGCGGTCCGGCGTATCAGCATCTCCCGCAGTTCGCGGGCGTGCCGGCGGCTGACCTGGAGTTCGACGGAGTCGACGAGGACGCTCACGGTGCCGGCGTCCAGACGGAGTTCCTCGATGTGCCGCAGGGCGACGAGGTGGCGGCGGTGGATGCGGACGAAACCGCGCGAGCGCCACCGTTCCTCCAGGGTGGACAGCGGGATCCGCACGAGATGGCTGCCCTGGGCGGTGTGCAGGCGGGCGTAGTCGCCCTGCGCCTCGACATGGGTGATGTCCTCCACGGGCACGAACCGTGTCACGCCGCCGAGTTCCACCAGGACGTGGTCGGGATCCGGCTCGTGCACCGGGATCAGCGGCGTGGTCTCCCTGAGCTGTTCGGCGCGGCGCACCGCCTCCGCGAGCCGCTCACGGCGTACCGGCTTGAGGACGTAGTCGACGGCCTTGAGGTCGAACGCCTGCACGGCGAAGCCTTCGTGGGCGGTCACGAACACGACCAGCGGGGGCTTCGCGAACCCGGTGAGCAGCCGGGCCATCTCCAGGCCGTCGAGGCCGGGCATGTGGATGTCGAGGAAGACGACGTCGATCGCGTCGGGGCCGTCGGGCCCGGACTCCAGGGCGCGGTTGATGCGGCGCAGTGCCCCGGTGGCGTCGCCCGCGCCCTCCACGCTGCCGATCCTGGGGTCCGCGCGGAGCAGGTAGAGCAGTTCCTCGAGCGAGGGGCGTTCGTCGTCGACGGCGAGGGCGCGCAGCATGAAGGTGGAGTCTAGGAGCAATCCGCAGCCGTGGGCATGTGCGGAGCGTGGACGTTCGCGCTGGACGCGGTGGCGGCGCGGCGCCGGACACGGCGGTGGTCCGGGTCTGGTTACAGTGCCCGCTTGGCTTCTTCCCCCTGCTGAAGGAGGAGGACTCCTACGGCTCGCGCCGCGGGGTTTCCTGCTTCGTCGCCGACTGCCCGCCCGGAGTGCTCCGTTGAGGTCTTACACCGGCTCCACAGGCCGACACCGCCAGCCCGGCGGCCAAAAGGTTCTTCGCCGCGTTCCCGTCGCGGTCATGGGTGACGCCGCAGTCACACGTCCAGGTGCGGACGTGTAGCGGCATTGCGCCCCCCGCAGCCCGAGCACAGCTTGGAGGAGGGGAACCAGCGGTCGACCGCGATCACCTCGCGGCCGTACCACTGGGCTTTGTACTCCAGCATGCTGCGGAACTCGCTCCACGCCGCGTCGGAGATGGCGCGGGCGAGACGGCCGTTCTTCAGCAGGTTGCGAACGGTGAGGTCCTCGATCACGATCGTTTGGTTTTCACGAACGAGTCGAGTGGTGAGTTTGTGCAGGTGGTCGCGCCGCCGGTCGGCGATGCGCGCGTGGATGCGGGCGGCCTTCCGGCGGGCCTTCTCCCGGTTCGCCGACCCCTCGGCCTTTCGGGACAGCTCCCGCTGGGCCCTGGCCAATCGGGTGCGGTCTCGCCGCTCGTGCCGGGGGTTGGTGATCTTCTCCCCGGTGGAGAGGGTCAGCAGGTTGTTGAGCCCCGCGTCCACACCGACGGCCGTGTCATTGGCGGGGAGCGGCTTGACGTTGGGGTCTTCGACGAGGAGGGACACGTACCAACGCCCGGCCGGATCCTGAGAGACGGTCACCGTGGACGGCTGTGTCCCCTCGGGCAGTGGACGGGACCAGACGATGTCGAGCGGCTCGCTCATCTTCGCCAGGGTCAGCTTGCCATCGCGGAACCGGAACGCGCTGGTCGTGTACTCGGCGGATCTGCGGGACTTTTTCTTCGACTTGAACCGCGGATATTTGGCCTGCCGGCCGAAGAACGCCGTGAAGGCCGCCTGCAAGTGCCGCAAGGCCTGCTGGAGAGGAACGGAGGAGACGTCGCCCAGATAGGCGAGTTCCTCGGTCTTCTTCCACGCCGTCAGCATCGCCGACGTCGCGTTGTAGTTGATCCGCTCTCCCCGCAGCGTCCACGCCTCCGTGCGCGCCTGGAGCGCCATGTTGTAGACCTTGCGCACACACCCGAACGTCCGCGACAGCTCGGCGGCCTGCGCGTCGGTCGGGTGGAAGCGGTACTTGAACGCCCGCTTCACGTGCGTGATCATGCTTCACAAACTAGCACGTCCAATTGTGAAATCCGCGCCTCTGCGGCGGTGGCTGCTCACTCCAGCACAAGCCCACTTCTTCCCCGCTTGAGAACGGGGGTTTCCTCGGAGGTTTCCAGGTGAACAGCAGGCCGGCATCGTTCGACGAACTCGACCGGAAGATCATCACCGCTCTGATGGCGAACGCCAGGACAAGTTTCGCCGAGATCGGCGCCGCCATCGGCCTGTCGTCCACGGCGGTCAAGCGCCGGGTGGACCGGCTGCGCGAGACGGGTGTGATCACCGGGTTCACGGCCACGGTGAAGCCGTCGGCGCTGGGATGGCGCACGGAGGCGTACGTCGAGGTCTACTGCGAGGGGGCGGCGCCGCCCCGGCGCCTGGCGGAGGTGGTGCGCAACCATCCGGAGATCACGGCGGCGATGACGGTGACCGGCGGCGCGGACGCGCTGCTGCACGTGCGGGCGAGGGACGTCGAGCACTTCGAGGAGGTGCTGGAGCGCATCCGTGCGGAGCCGTTCATCCGTAAGACGATCAGCGTCATGGTGCTGTCCCACCTGCTCCCGGACAGCCCTGAGGCGGGCGCGACCCAGGCCGCGCCCGACATCGCCGCGGACGACGCAGCAGACGTGCGCTGAGCGACCCGAAGACGCAGCATTGCTGCGCGAACACGCAGCTCTCGTTGCTTGTCGTCCGTATCTCCCGCTTCCTACCTTGGTGTCAACCCTCAGTCGACACTCCAGGAAACGGAGGGACCCCTCTGTGCCTGACAGCCGTGTGCCGCGCCGACGGCGCTTCCTCGTCTGCGAACCCAGACACTTCGCCGTGCAGTACGCGATCAACCCCTGGATGCATCCCGACACCGCGGTCGACGTGGATCTGGCCCATGAGCAGTGGCAGGGGCTGATCCGCGCCTACCGCGCCCACGGCCACGCCGTCGACGCCGTGGACCCGGTCCCCGGGCTGCCGGACATGGTGTTCGCCGCGAACTCGGCGGTCGTCGTCGACGGCCGGGTCTTCGGCTCCCTCTTCCACGCGCCCGAGCGGCGCCCCGAGTCCCTCCACTACGAGACGTGGTTCAAGGCGGCCGGTTACGACGTCCAACGCCCCGAGTCCGTCTGCGAGGGCGAGGGCGACCTGGTGTGGACGGGCCGGTACCTGCTGGCCGGCACCGGGTTCCGTACGACCCGGGAGGCGCACCGCGAGGCACAGGAGTTCTTCGGCCACCCGGTGATCAGCCTTACGTTGGTGAACCCGTACTTCTACCACCTGGACACCGCGCTGTTCGTCCTCGACGACGACAACGTCGTGTACTACCCGGAGGCGTTCTCGCCGGGCAGTCGGGAGGTGCTGGCGCGGCTGTTCCCTGACGCGGTGCTCGCGACGCACGAGGACGCGATGGCGTTCGGCCTGAACTCCGTCTCCGACGGACGCCACGTCTTCATCGCGCCGAAGGCCGAGGCGCTGGCCTCACGCCTCGCCGACCAGGGTTACGACCCCGTCCCCGTCGACCTGTCCGAGTTCCACAAGGCCGGCGGGGGCATCAAGTGCTGCACCCAGGAGATCCGGGAGATCCTTTCATGACCGCACCCGCCCGTACGCGTTCGTCAGCCGAGCTGATCCAGGCCGAGGAGCCCGTCCTCGCGCACAACTACCACCCGCTGCCCGTGGTCGTCTCCCGTGCCGAGGGCACCTGGGTGGAGGACGTGGAGGGGCGCCGCTACCTCGACATGCTCGCCGGGTACTCCGCCCTCAACTTCGGTCACCGCAACCCGGTGCTGATCGAGGCGGCGCACCGTCAGCTGGACCGGCTCACGCTCACCTCGCGGGCCTTCCACAACGACCAGCTGGCCGAGTTCGCGGAGTCGCTGGCGGAGCTGACGGGCCTGGACATGGTGCTGCCGATGAACACGGGCGCGGAGGCGGTGGAGAGTGCGGTGAAGGTGGCCCGGAAATGGGCGTACGAGGTCAAGGGCGTGCCGGCCGGCCGGGCGACGATCGTGGTCGCGGCCGGGAACTTCCACGGCCGTACGACGACGATCGTCAGCTTCTCCACGGACGAGACGGCGCGGGCGGGATTCGGGCCGTTCACGCCGGGTTTCCGGATCGTCCCGTACAACGACCTGGCGGCGCTTCAGGCGGCCGTCGACGAGACGACGGCGGCCGTGCTGATCGAGCCGATCCAGGGCGAGGCGGGTGTCGTCATCCCCGACGAGGGCTACCTCACCGGGGTCCGTGAGCTGACCCGCCGTGCGGGGTGCCTGTTCATCGCGGACGAGATCCAGTCGGGTCTCGGGCGTACCGGTCGCACGCTGGCCGTGGAGCATGAGGGCGTCCTGCCGGACGTGCTGCTGCTCGGCAAGGCGCTCGGCGGCGGGATCGTGCCGGTGTCGGCGGTGGTGGCGCGCCGGGAGGTGCTCGGGGTGCTGCGGCCCGGTGAGCACGGATCGACGTTCGGCGGGAACCCGCTGGCCGCGGCGGTCGGTTCGGCGGTCGTCGGCCTGCTGAAGACGGGTGACTTCCAGCTGCGGGCCGCCGAGTTGGGTGTGGTGCTGCGGGACGGCCTCACCGCGCTCGTCGGCAAGGGCGTCGTGGGCTTCCGCTCGCGCGGGCTGTGGGCGGGCGTGGACGTCGACCCGGTGATCGGCACGGGACGCGAGATCAGCGAACGCCTGATGGCGGAGGGGATCCTGGTCAAGGACACCCACGGCTCGACGATCCGCCTGGCGCCGCCGCTGACGATCACGGAGGAGGAGCTGCGCTCGGCGCTCGGGGCGCTGGAGAAGGTGCTGGCGGCTTGAGCACCGTGCCGCACTGGGGTTGATTCGCCCCCGCCGCCGCTATCCTTCCCGTCCCCAGGGGCTCCGCCCCTTCGACCCCGCCGGGGGCTCCGCCCGCGGACCCCCGCTCCTCAAACGCCGGAGGGGCTGAATTCCAGCCCGTCCGGCTTTTCAGGACGAGGCCGCAAGGCCGACAGCGGGGGTCCGGGGGCGCAGCCTCCGGGGACGGGAAGGGTACGGGCGGCCGTGCCGGTCAGGGCCAGAGGCCCGTCACCTCCAGCGCCTCCGCCGGCGTCCGCGCGTACCGTATGCCCCGCACCTCCCGCCCGTCGGCGTCCACGAGGCGCCAACCGTCACCCAGCTGGACCACGGGCACGCCGCCGCGGCGCATCGCCAGGGCCAGTTCCGAGAGCGTGCCCCAGGAGCCGCCGATCACGATGACGGCGTCCCCGCTGTGCACGATGACGCTGTTGCGTGCCTGCCCGAGGCCGGTGGCGATCGCGACGCTCAGATCCGGGCCGGCGCCGCTACGGTCGGCCCCGGGCAGCACCCCGACGACGACGCCGTCGCGCGACCGGGCGCCCGCCGCGACCGCGGCCATCACCCCACCGTGCCCGCCGCAGATCACCACGGCCCCGCGCTCCGCCAGCAGTCGGCCCACCTCGTACGCGAGGGCCCGCTCGCTCTCCCCGCACTGCGCGGGCCCGCACACCGCCACCTGGACCGCCATGGCCGCGGTCAGGTGCGCCGCATCAGCCGGCGGGCGAGGGCCGCCGCGGGGGCCGCCGCCAGGGCGCCGGCGACGGCCGTGGTCGCCCAGGCGCCGACGCGTGAGGGCGGCGCGGGGCGCTGCGCCAGACGCTCGGGCAGCTCCGCGGGCAGGGGTCCGTCCAGGCCCAGCGCCAGCGCCTCGGCCAGGTGCAGGGCCCGGCGGCCCGTGCCGCCCTGCTCGATCTGGGTGCGGCAGCTGAAGCCGTCCGCGAGGACCAGAGCGGACGGGGCCGCCCCGCGCACGGAGGGCAGGACGCCCTGTTCCGCGACGGTCATGGAGACCTCGTGGTGGCCCCGCTCGAACCCGAAGTTGCCGGCGAGCCCGCAGCAGCCCTCGTCGAGGACCTCGGCGTCGACGTGGGCGCGCCGCATCAGCTCCTGGTCGGCGTCGAACTTCATGATCGCGTGCTGGTGGCAGTGGGTCTGCACGGTCGCCTGCCGGGCCAGGGTGGGCGGCCGCCAGTCGTCCGGGGCGTGGTGGACGAGGTGCTCGGCGAAGGTGCGGAACTGTCCGGCCAGGCGCTGCACGTCCTGGTCGGCGGGCATGAGTTCGGGCGCGTCGGCCCGGAACACGGCGGTGCAGGACGGTTCGAGGCCGATGACGGGGGTGCCGGCCTCGATCCACGGGCGCAGGACGTCGAGCGAGTGCCGCAGGACCTTCTTCGCCACCGCGAGCTGACCGGTGGAGATCCAGGTCAGTCCGCAGCAGACGGGCCTGGTGGGTACGGCGACCCGGAAGCCGGCGTCCTCGAGGACCCGCACCGCGGACTTCGCGATCGAGGGGTGGAAGTAGGTGCTGAAGGTGTCGGGCCACAGCACCACCGCCCGCTCGTCGCCGGGCTCCGGTTCCTCGCTGCCGCGCGCCCGCCACCACTGCAGGAAGGACTCCTCCGCGAACACGGGGGCCTGGCGCGCGCCGTCGATGCCGGCCAGTCGTTTGCCGGCGGCGGCCAGTCCGGGCGCGTGCAGCAGGCTGTTGACGACCGGCGGGGCGAGGCGGGAGAGCCGGGCCCACACCGGCAGCCAGCCCATGGAGTAGTGGGCGGCCGGGCGCGGCCTGCCCGCGTAGTGGTGGGCGAGGAACTCGGCCTTGTAGGTGGCCATGTCGACGCCGGTGGGGCAGTCGGACTTGCAGCCCTTGCACGCCAGGCACAGGTCCAGGGCGTCGCGGACCTCGGTGGAGCGCCAGCCGTCGGTCACGGCGGAGTCCGCGTGGCCGTCGAGCATCTCGAACAGCAGCCGCGCCCGGCCTCGCGTGGAGTGCTCCTCCTCCTGGGTGGCCCGGTAGGACGGGCACATCACCCCGCCGTGGTGGCTGCGGCAGTTGCCGATGCCGACGCAGCGCAGCACGGCGCGGGTGAAGGAGTGTTCGTCCTCCGGGTAGCCGAAGTGGGTGTCCAGGGTGGCGGGCCGCCAGGCGGAGCCGAGCCGCAGCCGGCTGTCGACGGGGTTGGGGTCGACGACCTTGCCGGGGTTCATCCGGTTGTGGGGGTCGAAGAGCGCCTTGAGTTCCCCGAACGCGGCCACGAGCCGCTCGCCGAACATGCGGGTGAGCAGCTCGCCACGGGACTGGCCGTCCCCGTGCTCGCCCGACAGGGAGCCGCCGTAGGAGGCCACGAGGTCGGCGGCGCGCTCCAGGAAGCGGCGGAAGTCGGCCACGCCCTCGGCGGTCTTCAGCCCGAACGGGATGCGGGTGTGCACACAGCCCTGCCCGAAGTGCCCGTACAGCGAGGGGTGGTCGTAGTCGAACTCCTCGAACAGCCCCTTGAGGTCGCGCAGGTAGTCGCCGAGGCGGTCGGGCGGGACGGCGGAGTCCTCCCAGCCCTCCCAGGTCTCGCGGTCGTCCGGGGGCCGCGCGGTGACCCCGAGTCCGGCCTCCCGGGCCTTGAGCATCCGCTGCTCGCGCTCGGGGTCGTCGGAGAACGCGACGGTGGACTCCTTCTCGCTCCGGCCGACCGCACGCAGCAGCGCGTGCGCCTTCTCGTCGACCTCCTCCTGGCTGTCGCCGCTGAACTGCAGCAGCAGCCAGCTGTCGCCCTCCGGGAGGGAGTTGAGGGACTCCAGGTAGGCGTGCTCCTCGCGCATCAGCTGTGCCATCCGCCCGTCCAGGGCCTCGAGCTGGCTGGGTGAGCAGTGCTCGAGGAGGTGGGGTACGTCGTCGGCGGCGGCGCAGATGTCCTCGTACCCGAGGACGAGCAGCGACTGGTAGCGGGGCACGGGGACCAGGTCGAGTTCGGCGCGCAGTACGGTCACCAGGGTTCCCTCGCTGCCGACCAGGGCCTTGGCGACGTCGAAGCCGTTCTCCGGGAGTAGGGAGTCCAGGTTGTATCCGGAGACACGGCGCGGGATCTTGGGGTAGCCCTGGCGGATGTCCGCGAGGTATTCGGTGACGATGCGGTCGAGGCCGTCGTAGATCTCGGCTCGGCGTCCGCCCTCGGCGGCGATCTGCGCCCGCTCGGCCTTGGAGGTCGGCCCCACCCACATGCGGGTTCCGTCGTACGTGAGGACTTCCAGGCGGCGCACGTTGTCCACGGTCTTGCCGTACGCCTGCGCCGACGCCCCGCACGAGTTGTTGCCGATCATGCCGCCGAGCGCGCAGTGGCTGTGCGTGGACGGTTTGGGCCCGAACTGGAGGCGGTGGTCGGCGAGTTTGCGGTTGAGCTCGTCAAGGACCAGTCCGGGCTCCACGACGCAGGTGCGGGCGTCGGGGTCGACCGACACCAGGGCGTCGCAGTACTTGGTCCAGTCGATGACGACGGCCGTGTTGGTCGTCTGGCCGGCCAGGCTGGTGCCGCCGCCCCGGGACAGGACGGGCGCGCCGAACCGCGCGCACACCTCGACCGCCCGGGCGCCCGCCTCCACGCCGCGCGGGACGACGACGCCGATGGGGACCTGGCGGTAGTTGGAGCCGTCGGTCGAGTACGCGCCCCTGGTGCCCGCGTCGAACCGGATCTCCCCGTCCACGGCGCTGTGCAGCGCCGCCTCCAGCCCGGCCACGTCGAGCGCCGTTCCCGCCCGGCCGAGGGCCGGGATCGTGTCGTTGCGGGATGTCAGGGCCATGGATCGAGACCGCCTTTCCTGCACCGTTGGACTATGCAAGGGAGTTTCGCGATCCGTGCCGCCCAAACGAGCGCACATGGGCGATCTGTGAGCCCTGGTGGCCCACCGGGGGTGTCAGCCGACCTTGCGGCCCTGCATCGGTGCCGTCGGAGCGCCGGCGCCCTCGTGCAGCCCGTGCAGGAACTCCTCCAGCACCTCGGTCGCCGTCCGCCGCGGCTGCCAGCCGAGAACGGTGCGCGCGCGGCTGCAGTCCATGAGCGGCAGCCTCAGGACGGCGTCGAACAGGTGGGGCGAGGCGGGCAGCAGCCGCAGCCCCCAGGCCGCGGCGATCGCGGACCGTGCGGCCGTGCGCGGCAGCCGGACGGGGCGGGATCCGAGCAGCTCGCCCAGGATCTCCGCGTCGAGGGGCGGATCCGCGGCCAGGTTGAAGGCGCCCCGGACCTGGGTGTGGACGGCGAGCTGGTAGGCGCGGGCCGCGTCGTCGGTGTGCAGGGCCTGCACGCGGAGGCCCTGGATGTCCGGCAGGAAGGGCAGCAGTTCCGGGCGGGCCAGCGGTCCGGGCAGGAACTTCCCGCCGAAGATGCGGCGCTGTTCGCTCGCCGATTCGCGTTTGAACAGGAACGCGGGCCGCATCCGTACGACGCGGATCCCGGGGTGCCGGAACTCGAAGGTGTCGAGATACCTCTCCAGATAGGCCTTCTCCCGGGTGTAGGCGGCGTCGGGCCAGCCGTGCGTGGGCCACGACTCGTCCACGGAGCGGTTCTTGGGCCCCGGAGAGTAGGCCCCCACGGAGGAGGCGTGCACCAGTGTGGGCACCGTGGCGGTAGCGGCGACGGCCTCGAAGACCCGGATGCTGCCGAGCACGTTGGTCCGCCAGGTCGCGACCGGATCGTGCGTGGGCTGGAACGCCCACGCCAGGTGCACCACCGCGTCGGCGCCCCGGAACTCCCGTACGAGGTCGACGTCCTTCGCCGCGAGGTCGACCTTCGACCACTCCACGCGGTCCGGGCCGAGGTCGGGGATGCGGCGCGCCATGCCCCGTACGCTCGCGACGGCCGGATCCTCGGCGAGCAGCCGCACGAGGCTGGTGCCCACATTGCCGGTGGCACCCGTGACCACGATCTTCCTACCTGCTTCGGTGCTCACGTCGGGCTCCTCTCGGTGACCGGTGACCGGTACCTGCGAGTACCCACGGTGAGGGGCGTTACTGCTGCTGGCGCTGCCTGCCGTGTTCGGCGTCCTGCCGGACGAGGAGGGCGAGCAGCTCGGCGACGGTCAGGCTGGCCTCCGCGGGGTGGCGCAGCGGCGTGCCCGGCTGGATGCGGTACGTGTTGCTGCGCCCCTCACGGGTGTGCGTGAGATAGCCGTCCTGCTCGAGATCGGCGATGATCTTCTGAACGGCGCGCTCCGTCAGTCGGCAGTGGGCCGCGATGTCACGGATGCGGACACTCTGGTCGTCGGCGATGGCCGCCAGCACGCGCGCGTGGTTGGTCAGGAACGTCCATCCAGTATGCGGCTCCCGCGGTCCACCCATGCATAGAGAGTAGGCCCCGCGATTCACGAATACAAAAAGGTGAATTCGAATTCGTGTATCTCTTGACACATGACCTGGGGCGGGCAGAGCCTGGCTAGGGGGTGCCCGGCAGTTCGCGCCGGGCACCCCCTGGGTCGGGGGACGCGGTTTGGGCGAGCTCGGGAGGCTGCCATGGACGAGTGCGTACTTCCCGAGCCCGCCAGCCCGGACGGCGGCGTCCGGGTGACCTGGGCACACCCGCCGCAGCACCTCCTGCCTCCCTGCCTGCGGGTCGAGACCCAGCAGGACGGGGACCGGGTGGCCGTGGTGGTGTCCGGTGAGCTGGACATCGACACCGAGCAGGCTCTGCAGGACGCCCTGCGGGAGGCCGTGCGGCGCTCGGTGAGAGGTGTCGACGTGGATCTCGGTGGTGTGGACTTCTGCGACTGCTCCGGCCTCAACGTGCTGCTGAGCGCCCGCCGCCAGGCCCTGGCGGACGCCAAGACGCTCACGCTCGGCCCGACCGGCCCCTCCGTGGACAGGCTCCTGTCGCTGACCGGCACCCGGGCCCTGTTCGACAGCTCCTCCACCGCCGGTACGGCCGCGGGAGACGGCCAGGGCGGGCGGATCCCGCAGCTGCACGGTCCTCCGCGGCGGGAGGAGCGACCCGAGGACACCGACCGGAACCCGCACATCGCCCCGGACCTGGCCCCCGACCGGGACCTGGACCCGGCGAGCGAGCGGGACCTGCACATCGAGCTGGTGCAGCTCAGGCGGGCCATGCAGACGCGGCCGGTGATCGACCTGGCCCGGGGGGTGCTGATGGCGTCCTTCGCGCTGACCCCGCAGGACGCCTGGGACGTCCTGGTCACCGTCTCCCAGAAGACCAACACGAAGCTGCACAACGTCGCCGAGGACCTGGTGGCGGCCGTCAACGGCGACGCCCCGCCCGGCCCCCTGCGCGAGATGCTGGCGGCCGCGGTCGCCGCGGTCAAGGAGCCCTCGGGCGCGCGTCCCGCGGACTGAGCTCCACCGCGCGGTGGGGTGCAGTTCGAGGTGTTGCGGTTCACCCGCCCGGGTGCACGCCCCGGGGTGCCACCACCCGTCGGCGGTACGCGCACCGCCTCCGGAACAGCAGCAGGGTAAGCCTTCCACCATGACCTTCAAGAGTCCCGCCCACCGCGGCGGCCCCAAGCGCGGGATGTTCGAGGAACTGGCGGAGAGAGCCTCCAACTTGACGAGCTCCCCGCTCTTCTTCCTGATCTGCCTGGCCTTCGTCGGCTTCTTCGTCGCCGCGCACGCCGCACACCTGCCCCTGGAGCTGCTCCTGCTCGCCGGGGAGTCGATGACCGCGGTCACCCTTCTGCTCCTCGCCCTGCTCAAGAACTCGGAGATGCGGGCGGAGCACGCCATCCAGCGCAAGCTCGACGCCATCGCACGCGCCCTGCTGGACATGAACGAGGACAGGGACAGCCGTGCCCTGAGGGAGCTCAAGGAGTCGATCCGCATGGAGGAAGAGACATAAAATGGCATTCACCGATATGACGGGAGTGAGCCGATATGACCGACCGAGAGCATGGCCGGTACGCGGACGGCTCCGGCCACCTCAGGGACATGACCGAGGAAACCCTCGGCGCCCAGGAACAGGCACGCCAGGAGCGTCAGCACCGGCTCGAGCAGCAGAGCGGCCGTCGGGCGGACGACGAGTCCACCTACCCGGAGCTCTTCGACCAGGGAGACGACGACTATCTGTGAGGGCCGTTCCCGGGGTGTGACCCTGGCTGCGGCCCCTTTCCCGCTCCGACCGCTTCCTCAGCACTCGATGACGTTGACCGCGAGGCCGCCACGGGCGGTCTCCTTGTACTTGACCTTCATGTCGGCTCCGGTCTCCTTCATCGTCTTGATGACCTTGTCGAGGGAGACGTGGTGCCGGCCGTCGCCGCGCAGGGCCATCCGGGCGGCTGTCACGGCCTTGACCGCCGCCATGCCGTTGCGCTCGATGCAGGGGATCTGGACCAGGCCGCCGACCGGGTCGCAGGTCAGGCCGAGGTTGTGCTCCATGCCGATCTCGGCGGCGTTCTCCACCTGCTCCGGGCTGCCGCCCAGTACCTCGGCGAGGCCGCCGGCGGCCATCGAGCAGGCCGAGCCGACCTCGCCCTGGCAGCCGACCTCGGCGCCGGAGATCGACGCGTTCTCCTTGAAGAGCAGGCCGATGGCGCCCGCCGCGAGCAGGAAGCGGACGATCCCGTCCTCGTCGGCGCCCGGCACGAAGGTGAGGTAGTAGTGCAGCACGGCGGGGATGATGCCCGCCGCGCCGTTGGTCGGGGCGGTGACGACCCGGCCGCCTGCGGCGTTCTCCTCGTTCACCGCCATGGCGTACAGGGTCACCCACTCCATCGCGCGGGCCGCGGGGTCGCCCTCGCTGCGCAGCGCCCGGGCCGCCGCCGCGGCCCGCCGGCGGACCTTGAGGCCACCGGGGAGGATGCCCTCGCGGGACAGGCCGCGGGAGACACAGCCCTCCATGACGCGCCAGATGTCCAGCAGACCCGCACGGATCTCCTCCTCAGTGCGCCAGGCCTTCTCGTTCTCCAGCATCAGCGCGGAGATCGACAGGCCGGTCTCCCGGGAGAGCCGCAGCAGCTCGTCCCCCGTGCGGAACGGGTGGGGCAGCGCCGTCTCGTCGAGCTTGATCCGGTCCGCCCCGACGGCGTCCTCGTCGACCACGAAGCCACCGCCGACCGAGTAGTACGTCTTCTCCAGCAGCGGCAGTCCGTCGGCGTCGTAGGCGAAGAGGATCATGCCGTTGGCGTGGTACGGCAGCGCGCGCCGACGGTGCAGGACCAGTTGGTTCGAGACGTCGAAGTCGATCTCGTGGGCGGCGCCGATCTCGGCACCGAGGAGGCGAATGCGCCCGGTGGCGCGGATCCGCTCGACGTCCAGTTCGGCCTGGGCGACGTCGACCGTGTGCGGCTCGTTGCCCTCCAGGCCGAGCAGCACGGCCTTGGGAGTGCCGTGGCCGTGCCCGGTGGCACCGAGCGAGCCGAACAGCTCCGCCCGCACCGCGGCGGTCTGGGCGAGCAGGCCGTCCTTCTTCAGCCGGGCGGCGAACATCCCGGCCGCGCGCATCGGGCCGACGGTGTGCGAGCTGGACGGGCCGATGCCGATGGAGAACAGGTCGAAGACGCTGATTGCCACGCCGTACTCCGTGGGGTGGGAGAGGCGTGCCGAGCATGTCACTGGCGCGCCGTGCGGGAGGTTGTCGGTTACAGGCCTGGGTGGAGCGGGTGCCGGTGCGAACGCATGCCGCGGCGGTGCCGGGCCGCCCGCTCCTGACGGCCTGGCACCGCCAGGTCACCCTCACGGCCCTGCCGCGCCGCTCAGCCGTATTCCACGGCCGCGTCCAGCAGCCAGTCCGTCAGGTAGCCGGCGAAGGAGGAGCGCACCAGTACCCAGAAGCCGGCCCTGGCTTCGTCGCGGGCGACCAGGACGACCTGCGTGCGCGCCAGCGTCGTCTGGGCACAGCGACCGGGGCCGAAGGCGCGCGGGTGCAGGTCCAGCGCGCAGCCGTGGGACAGCAGGTCGCGGGCGCGGGGTCCGGCGATCAGGAGGGTGGTGCGCTGGGCGGAGACGTCGGCGACGGAGACGGGTTCGTCCCCGGCCGCCGCACGGATCCGGCCCTCCAGCTCCCGCTGCGTTCCGGGCGGGGCCACCAGCAGCCATTCGTCGGGACCGAGCCACACCGCGGTCAGGTCGCCGGCCCGTACCACGGTGTTCGGCTCCAGGGGCAGCTGGAACCCCAGGGCGAGACCCACGGCGTCCGCCGCCGGGCTCTTGGCGTCGAGGCGGACGTTCACCTGGGCCAGGAAGGGGAGTTCGGCCAGGCGGACCGCGCCCCCGGAGGAGCGCGTCGCGGCGGCCAGGCGGTCGGCGGCGTGCGCCAGGGGCTGCGCTGCCGTGCGGTCAGGGCGGTGTCAGCCATCGCGGCGGGCTCCCTCGGGGTCGTAGAGGACGGGGTTGGCGACGGTCACCGGGACCAGTCGGTCGCCGACCGGCGCGTAGAGGCGTTCCCCGATGCGGTCGCGGCCGCCCTTGATCAGGGCGAGTGCGAAGGTCCGCCCGAGCGCCGCGCTGCGGTAGCTGGAGGTGACGTGACCGAGCATCGGGACGGGCGGGGCGGGCAGTTCGCTGTCGGCGACCAGGTGGGTGCCCTCGGGGAGGAAGGCGGCCGGATCCTCGGGGAGGAGGCCGACGAGGTGCTTGCGGTCGGGGCGGACGGTGTCGGCGCGAGCGTAGGAGCGCTTGCCGATGAAGTCCGGCTTCTTCTTCGACACAGCCCAGCTCATGCCGAGGTCCTGCGGGGTGACCGTCCCGTCGGTGTCCTGGCCGATGATCGGGTAGCCCTTCTCGGCGCGCAGAACGTGCATGGTCTCGGTGCCGTACGGGGTGATGCCGTACGCGGCGCCGGCCTCGTACAGCGCCTCCCACAGGGCGAGGGCGTCCCAGGGCGACACGTTGATCTCGTAGGCGAGTTCGCCGGAGAAGCTGATCCGGCACACGCGGGCGTCGATGCCGGCGACGGTCGTCCCACGCCACGCCATGAACGGGAAGTCGTCGTTGCCCACCGCCAGTCGGGGCGCGAGCGAACCCAGGACCTCACGGGAGCGGGGGCCGACGAGGGCCACGGTCGCCCACTGCTCGGTGACCGAGGTGCAGTGGACGCGCAGTTCGGGCCACTCGGTCTGGAGCCACTCCTCCATCCAGTCCAGGACGGCGGCCGCGTTGCCGGTGGTCGTGGTGACCAGGAAGCGGTCCTGCGCGAGCCGGATGACCGTGCCGTCGTCGAAGACCATGCCGTCCAGGCGGCACATCACGCCGTAGCGGATCATGCCGACCTTCAGCGTGCTCATCATGTTGGTGTAGAGCCGGTCGAGGAAGAGCGCGGCGTCCGGGCCCTGTACGTCGATCTTGCCGAGGGTGGAGGCGTCCATGAAGGCGACGCCCTCGCGGGCGGCGCGGCACTCGCGCAGTACGGCGGTCTCCATGTCCTCGCCGTCCTGCGGGTAGTACCAGGGCCGCTTCCACTGGCCGACGTTCTCGAAGAGCGCGCCGTGCTCCACATGCCAGGCGTGCAGGGCGGTGGTGCGGATCGGGTCGTGCAGCGGACCGCGGTCGCGGCCGGCGAGGGTGGCGAAGGAGACGGGGGTGAACGGCGGCCGGAACGTGGGCAGGCCGAGCGCCGAGATGTCCACACCGAGGAGTTCGGCGACGACGCCGCTCGCCAGGACCCCGGCCGTCCTGCCCTGGTCGCCCCCGGTGCCGGCCGTGGTGTAGCGCTTGGTGTGCTCCACCGAGCGCAGGCCCGCACCCGTGGCGCGCGCCAGGTCATCGACGGTCACGTCGCGTTGGAGGTCGACGAAACGGGGGGCGCCGGTGGAGGTGGGGATGGTGAAGACCTGCATGGGCGGGGTGTGCGGCTGGGCGGCCACGGCCGGGAGGGCCGGCGCCTCGGCGGGGTAGCCCTCCGCCTCGACCGCGCGGGTGCCGGCCGCCGCGCCCTGCGCGAGTGCCGTGGCGAGGTCGAAGGCCCCGTTCGCGCTGCCCGCGACCTCCACCGCCTGACGGCAGCTGTCGGGGACGAACGTGCCGAGTGCCTCGTCGTGGCGGAGCTTGCCGCCCGCCTGGCTGAACAGGTGCGCGACCGGGTTCCAGCCGCCGGAGACCAGGAGCAGGTCGACGGCGAACTCCCTTTGTCCGGCGGACTCCCCGTACGGGGCGACCGTCACGGCGGTGAGGCGGGCCCCGCCCTCCGTGCCCGTGACGGCGTGTCCGGCCAGCACCTCGATCCCGGCGGAGCGGGCACGCTCGGCCCATTCCCCCGGCTCGGGCCGGGTGTCGACGATCGCCGCGATGCCCACTCCGGCCGCCGCCAGGTCGAGCGCGGCGGCGTAGGCGCTGTCGTTGGTGGTGAACACGACCGCGTGACGGCCGGGCAGAACAGCGTACTTGTGGAGGTACGTCCGGGCCGAGGCGGCCAGCATCACGCCGGGGCGGTCGTTGTCGCCGAACGCCAGCGAACGCTCGTGGGCGCCGGTCGCGAGCACCACCCGGCGGGCGCGGATGCGCCAGACGCGCTCGCGGGAGACGTGGTCCGGGGCCTCGGCGCCGAGGTGGTTCGTGCGGCGCTCGACGGCGAGGAGGTGGTTGTCGTCGTAGTGGCCGAAGACGGTGGTGCGGCGCAGGACGCGCACCTCGGGAGCGGCCTCGAGTCGAGTGCGCGTCGCCCGCACCCAGTCGAGGTGTTCACCGGTGCCGAGCAGGCTGCCGCCGAGTTCGGGCTGGTCGTCGGCGAGGATGACGCGGGCGCCGCTGTTCGCCGCCACAGCGGCGGCGGCGAGGCCGGCGGGGCCCGCGCCGACGACCAGCAGGTCGCAGTGGGCGTGTACGGCGTCGTAGCGGGCCGGGTCGGGTTCGGTGGCGAGGCGGCCCTGGCCGGGGAGGCTGCTCGCGACGAGGCCGTCGTAGAGCTCGACGGTCGTGGCGGGAAGCATGGGCTCGGGGAAGGGGGCCTCGATCTGGACGACCGCGTTGGGTTCTTCGACGCCGGCCGAGAAGATGCCGCGGGGGCGGCCGAGTTTGATGCTGGTCGCTGCCGCGATCACGCCGTTGGCGAGGAGGGCGGAGGCGAGGGTGTCGCCGCGGTGGCCCTGGTATTCGGTGCCGTCGAAGGTGAAGGTGAGGGGCTCGTCGCGGTGGATCCGGCCGCGGGTAGGGAGGCGGAACGGCTGGTTGTTCTCCCCCGCCCCGCCCCTTCCCGCTGTATCCGATGTGCGGCTGCCGCCGCGTGGCAGGGGATCCGCACCCGGCCCCCCGGATCGCCCTTCGGGCTCGTCCTCAAGTTCTCCCGGACGGGCTGGTGATGCCGGACGTGACTCAGAAGTGACCGCAGCCACTGAAACGGCCCGCCTTGGCTCAGGAGTTGCCGGACGCGACTCGCCCACCTTGTAAACGGCCAGGATCTCGTTCGTCGCCGTGTCCCGTACCGCGTTGAACCACCTGCGGCACCCCGCCGCATGGCTCCACCGTTCGGCGAACGGGCCCTTCGGGTTGGCGCGGAAGAACAGGTAGCGCGCCCACTCCTCGTCGGTGAGGGCCGCGGGGTCCTCGGGGTAGGGCACATGGGCCTGGCCACCGTAGTGGAACTCGGCCTCGTCGCGGGGCCCGCACCACGGGCAGGAAATGAGCAGCATGGTTCGGCTCCCTAGTGGGCCACCGCGGCCGCGCCGTGCTCGTCGACGAGCGCGCCGGTGGTGAAACGGTCGAGCGAGAAGGGGGCGTTCAGGGGGTGGGGCGTGTCGTGGGCGATGGTGTGGGCGTAGACCCAGCCGACGCCCGGGGTGGCCTTGAAGCCGCCCGTTCCCCAGCCGCAGTTGAGGTAGAGGTTGTCGACCGGGGTGAGGCCGACGATGGGCGAGGCGTCCGGGCTGACGTCGACGATGCCGCCCCAGGTGCGCAGCACGTGGGCCCGGGCGAAGACCGGGAAGAGTTCCAGGGCGGCGGACATCTGCTCCTCGATGATGTGGAACGCGCCGCGCTGGGTGTAGGAGTTGTACGCGTCGATGCCGGCGCCCATCACCAGCTCGCCCTTGTGGGCCTGGCTGACGTACACGTGGACGGCGTTGGACATGACCACCGTGGGGTGGACCGGTTCCAGGAGTTCGGAGACCAGGGCCTGCAACGGGTGGCTCTGGAGCGGGAGTTCGATGCCGGCCATGGCGGCGAGGACCGAGGTGTGACCGGCGGAGCACAGGGCCACCTTGCCCGCCGCGATCGGGCCGAGCGTGGTCTGCACGCCGACCACCCGGCCGCCGACCACGTCGAGGCCGGTGACCTCGCAGTTCTGGATGATGTCGATGCCGGCCGCGTCCGCGGAACGGGCGAAGCCCCAGGCCACGTAGTCGTGCTTGGCGATGCCGGCGCGCGGCTGGTAGGTGCCGCCGAGGACGGGGTAGCGCACGTCGGGTGAGGTGTTGACGATCGGGCAGACCTCTTTCACCGCCTGCGCGTCGAGCCACTCGGCGTCGACGCCGTTGAGCCGGTTGGCCTCGACGCGGCGCACGCTGTCGCGGACGTCCTGCAGGCTGTGCGCGAGGTTCAGCACGCCGCGCTGGGAGAAGAGGATCGGGTAGTCGAGCTCCTCCTCCAGTCCTTCCCAGAGTTTGAGGGCGTGCTCGTAGATGCCGGCGCTCTCGTCCCACAGGTAGTTGGAGCGGATGATCGTGGTGTTGCGGGCCATGTTGCCGCCCGCGAGCCAGCCCTTCTCCAGGACCGCGACGTTGGTGATGCCGTGGTTCTTCGCCAGGTAGTGGGCGGTGGCCAGACCGTGTCCGCCGCCGCCCACGATCACCACGTCGTACGACCGCCTGGGCTCGGGGGTGCGCCACAGCCAGTCGGGGTGGTCGGGGAGGTCGGCGCCGGGGGTGCGGGGGCTCATCGGACGTCTCCTGAAGGACCGGAAAGGTGCGGGTAGAGCGGGTGTTTGGCGGCCAGGGCCGCTGTGCGGGCGCGCAGCGCGGCCACGTCCGGCTCGGACTGGAGGGCGAGCGCGATGACGTCGGCGACCTCCGTGAAGTCCTCCTCGGTGAAGCCGCGGGTGGCGAGCGCCGGAGTGCCGATGCGCAGGCCGGAGGTGACCATGGGCGGGCGCGGGTCGAAGGGGACGGCGTTGCGGTTGACGGTGATGCCGATCTCGTGCAGCAGGTCCTCGGCGCGCCTGCCGTCGAGTTCGGACTCACGCAGGTCGACGAGGACGAGGTGGACGTCCGTGCCGCCCGTCAGCACCTTCACTCCGGCGGCGGCCGCGTCGGGCCGGGTGAGGCGCTCGGCGAGGATGCGGGCGCCGGCCAGTGTGCGGGCCTGGCGCTCGGCGAACTCGGGCGAGGCGGCGACCTTGAAGGAGACCGCCTTCGCGGCGATGACGTGCTCCAGGGGGCCGCCCTGCATGCCGGGGAACACCGCCGAGTTGATCTTCTTGGCGAGGTCGGCGTCGTTGGTCAGGATCACTCCGCCGCGGGGACCGCCGAGCGTCTTGTGCGTGGTGGTGGTGACCACGTGCGCGTGCGGGACGGGGCTGGGGTGCAGTCCGGCGGCGACCAGGCCCGCGAAGTGCGCCATGTCGACCATGAGGAGGGCACCGACCTCGTCGGCGATGCGGCGGAAGGCCGTGAAGTCCAGCTGCCTGGGGTACGCCGACCAGCCCGCGATGATCATCTTGGGTCGGTGTTCCTTGGCGAGCCGCTCCACCTCGTCCATGTCGACGAGGTTGTCCGCCTCGGAGACGTGGTACGGCACGACATTGAGCATCTTGCCGCTGTAGTTGATGCGCATGCCGTGGGTGAGGTGACCGCCGTGTGCGAGGTCGAGACCGAGGATGGTGTCGCCCGGCTGGAGCAGGGCGAAGAAGACCGCCGTGTTCGCCTGTGCGCCCGAGTGGGGCTGGACGTTGGCGAAGCCCGCGCCGAACAGGGACTTGACGCGCTCGATGGCCAGGCGTTCGGTGACGTCGACGTGTTCGCAGCCGCCGTAGTAGCGGCGGCCGGGGTAGCCCTCCGCGTACTTGTTGGTCGCGACCGAGCCCTGGGCCTCCATGACGGCGGAAGGCGCGAAGTTCTCGGAGGCGATCATCTCGAGGGTGGACTGCTGCCGGTGCAGCTCGGCGGCGAGGGCGGCGTGGACCTCGGGGTCCAGCTCCGCCAGGGGGGTGTTCAGCGCGTTCATACGGTGTTCGCGTTCCTCTCGGCGGCCTCGACGACGTTGGCGAGCAGCATCGCCCGGGTCATGGGGCCCACTCCCCCGGGCATCGGCGCGAGCCATCCGGCGACCTGGGCGGCCTCCGGGTGGACGTCGCCGACGAGCCCGTGCTCGGTGCGGGTGATGCCGACGTCCAGGACGGCCGCGCCGGGGCGCAGCATGTCCTTGGTGATCAGTCCGGGCGAGCCGGCCGCGGCGACGACGATGTCCGCCTCGCGCACGTGCCAGGCCAGGCCCTTGGTTCCGGTGTGGCACAGGGTCACGGTGGCGTTCTCGGACCTTCGGGTGAGCAGGAGCCCGATCGGCCGTCCGACCGTGATGCCCCGGCCGATCACGCACACGCGCGCTCCGGCGAGCGGGACCTCGTACCGGCGGAGCAGCTCGACGATGCCGCGCGGGGTGCAGGGCAGAGGGGCGTCGACGCCGAGGACGAGCCGGCCGAGGTTGACGGGGTGCAGTCCGTCGGCGTCCTTGGCGGGGTCCATGCGCTCCAGTACGGCGCCCGAGTCCAGGTGGCGCGGGAGCGGGAGTTGGACGATGTAGCCGGTGCAGGCGGGGTCGGCGTTGAGTTCGTCGATGACGTCCTCGACCTGCTGCTGGGTCGCGTCGGCAGGCAGCTCGCGGCGGAGGGAGGCGACTCCGATCTGCGCGCAGTCGCGGTGCTTCCCGGCGACATAGGCGTGGCTGCCCGGGTCGTCGCCGACCAGGACGGTGCCGAGACCGGGCGGGCGGCCGGTCGCGGCGGTCGACTTGGCCACTCGTTCGGCGAGTTCGCGACGGATGGCGGCTGCGGTCGCCTTGCCGTCGAGCAGTTGTGCGGTCACCGGCGATACCTCTTCCCCACGGTCAGCCACGAAGTCGGGACATGGTCGGGTCGAACAGGGGCTCCTCGGCGACGACCGCCTCGACGCGCTGGTCGAAGTAGCCGATGTGGACCGTGGTGCCGGGGGTGGCGAGCTCGGCAGGCAGCCAGGCGTAGGCGATGCCCTTGCCGATCGTGTAGCCGTAGGCCGCGCTGGTGACGTAGCCGACGGCGTGGTCGCCGTCGTACACCGGCTCCTTGCCCATGACGACCGAGTGCGGGTCGTCGATGGTGAGACAGGTCAGCTTCCGCCGTACGTCCGCCTTGCGGCGCTCCAGCGCGGCCTTGCCGATGAAGTCGCCCTTGTCGAGCTTGACGGCGAAGCCGACGCCGGCCTCGTAGGGATCGTGCTCGTAGGTCATGTCGGTGCCGAAGGAGCGGTAGCCCTTCTCCAGGCGCAGGCTGTTGAAGGCGCCGCGGCCGGCGACGATGCCGCCCAGGGGTTCCGCCGCCGCCCACAGGGTGTCCCACAGCTTCTGGCCCAGGTCGGCGGTGGTGTACAGCTCCCAGCCCAGCTCGCCGACGTAACTCAGGCGCATCGCGGTGACGGGGACGGAGCCGATGTGGGCGCGCTTGGCGCGGAAGTACTTCAGGCCGTCGCCCGAGAAGTCCTCGTCGGTGAGGGGCTGGAGCACCTTGCGCGCCAGCGGGCCCCACAGGCCGATGCAGCAGGTGCCGGCGGTGATGTCGCGGACCTGGACCGTGCCGTCGGCGGGGAGATGGCGGGTGAACCAGTCGAGGTCCAGGTTGCCGTTGGCGCCGACCTGGAAGAGGTCGCGGGCCAGGCGGGCGACGGTGATGTCGCTGCGGATGCCGCCGTCGTGGTCCAACAGCAGGGTGTACGTCACCGAGCCGACGGACTTGGCGACCTTGCCGGTGACGAGGCCCTCCAGGAAGTCGGCGGCGCCCGGGCCGCTCACCTCCAGGCGCTTGAGGGCCGTCATGTCGTACAGGGCGACCGTCTCCCGGGTGACCTGGGCCTCGGCGCCGACGATGGGCGACCAGTACTGCGCGGCCCAGTCGTTGGGCGTCGGGATGGAGCGGCCTTCGACCAGATGCGCGTTGGACTCGTACCACTGGGGGCGCTCCCAGCCGTTCGCCTCCAGGAAGAACGCGCCGTGTTCCTGCTGGCGGGCGTAGAAGGGGCTGGTGCGGATCGGGCGCGGCTCACCCGAGGGCTGGAGGGGGTGGAGGATGTCGTAGACCTCGACGAAGTTCCGGCAGTCCCGGGCCAGGACGTACTCCGGGGAGAGCTGGTGCGGCTCGAAGCGGTTGACGTCGCACTCGTGCAGGTCGAAGGAGGAGCAGTAACCGTCGACCAGCCACTCGGCGACGGCCCGCCCGACGCCCGCGGAGTGGGTGACCCACACGGCCTCGGCCACCCAGAAGCCCTTGACGTCCTGGGACTCGCCGAGGAGCGGGTAGCCGTCGGTGGTGAAGGAGAACAGGCCGTTGATGCCCTCCTCGACCTTGGCCTCGCGGGTCGCGGGGAGCAGGGACCGGGTCTCGGTCCAGGCGTCCTCGAAGTCCTCCTCGGTGAACTTCAGGACCGAGGGCATCTCCTCGGCCTCGTCCACGGAGAGGATGTCGTCGGCGGAGACGGGCATGGGGCGGTGGCCGTAGTAACCGATGCCGATGCCGTCGAATCGGTCGCGGTAGTAGAGGTCGGCGTCCTGGTGGCGCAGGATCGGGCGGACCGCTTCCTCGGTCTGGCCGGCGAGGGCGGGAATCGGGCCGGTCCAGGCGAGCTGGTGGGCGAGCGGGGTGAGCGGCAGGTTCATCCCGACCATGCGGGCGATCTTCGGGCCCCAGATGCCGGCGCAGCACACGACGACGTCGGCGGGGATCTCACCCTGGTCGGTCAGCACGCCGGTCACCCGGCCCTCGCTCTGCCGCACGTCGAGGACTTCGTGTCGGGCGAGGAAGCGGACGCCGCGCCCGGTGGCCCGGCGGATCTGCGCCTCGACGGCGAGGACGGCCTTGGCGAGGCCGTCGGTGGGGACCAGGAGCCCTCCGAGGATCTTGTCGCGGTCGACCAGCGGGTGCTGCTCCACGCACTCGTCGGCGGTCAGCAGGCGCGCCTCGATTCCCCAGGAGGTGATCCAGCCGTGGCGGCGGTGGAGTTCGGCGAGGCGCTCGGGCGTCGTCGCCACTTCCAGGCCGCCGACCTGGAGGAAGCAGGGCTTGCCGTCGACGTCCAGGGAGCAGAACTTCTCGACCGTGTAGCGGGCCAGCTCCGTCATGGTCTTGGAGGGGTTCGTCTGGAAGACGAGGCCCGGGGCGTGCGAGGAGGATCCCCCGGTGGCCGGGAGGGGGCCCTGGTCGACCACGGTCACCTCGGTCCAGCCGCGTGCGGAGATCTCGTCGGCGAGGGCCGCTCCCACGACGCCCGCTCCGATGATGACCACTCGGGGTCCCGCCATCGCCCAACCTCCGAACTTGAAACCGGTTCAGTTGCTGTCTGCGCAACTCGATTCAGGCTGCGCAACTCAATGTGCCTGCCGTCGAGGAGGGGTGTCAAGGGGTGCGTGACGTCGGAAAACAGCCCGAAACACGGCAACGCCCGGCGGGCGGTGCGCACCTGAACGCACCGCCCGCCGGGCGTGTTCGACCTGCTCGTCCGGGCTCGGCTACTTCAGCCAGGCCTCGACCTTGTCGCGGTTGGCGTCGACCCACTTCTTGGCCGCCGCGTCGTCCGACATCTTGTCCACCGCGATGTACTTGGCCACGGTGTTCTGGTCGTCGTTCGTCCAGTTGAAGTTCTTCACCAGGTTGTACGCGGGGCCGGCGGACTTCGCGAAGCTCGCGCTGACGATCTTGTCCAGGTTGTAGACCGGGTAGTCGCACGCCACCTTCGCCGCGTCGGCGTCACAGCCCGTCTTGTACGCCGGCAGGTTGACCTTGACCAGCGGCACCTCGGACATGAACCACTGCGGCTCGTAGAAGTAGCCGATCATCCACTGCTTGTTCTTCTCGGCGGTCCGGAACGCCTGGATGAGCGCGGTCTCACTGCCCGCGTACACCACCTTGAAGTTCAGCTTGAGGTTCTTCACCAGCGCCGCGTCGTTGGTGACGTAGGACGGGTCGCCGTCGAGCAGCTGTCCCTTGCCGCCCGACTCGGAGGTCTTGAACTTGTCGGCGTACTTGTCGAGGTTCTTCCAGTCGGTGATGTCCGGGTGGGCCTTGGCCAGCCACGGCGGCACGAACCAGCCGATGATGCCCTTGTTGCCCGTCTGCCCGGCCTCGACGGCGGTCTTCTGCTCGGTGATGTACTTCTTCTTCAGATCGTCGTGGCCCCAGTTCTCCAGGACGGCGTCGACCTCGCCGGTCCCGAAGCCCTGCCAGGCGATCTCCTCCTTCAGGTCCTTCTTGTTGACCGTACAGCCGAGGTCGTGCTGAGCGACGTACGCGACGACCGCCGCGTCCGCCTCGTAGCCCACCCACGGGTTGACGGCCAGGTTGAACGTGCCGCACTTGCCGCCGGAGGACTTCGAGCCCGCGGAGGAGCTGTCGCCGACCTTCGCCCCTGCGCACGCCGTGAGGGTGAGGCCGAGGACGGCCAGGCCGGCCGCGCCGGCTCGCCAGTGTCTTGCCATGGTGTCGTGCTCCTTATGCCCTGGTGCGTCGTGCCGCAGCCTGAGTGATCCGGTCGAACATGACTCCGAGCAGTACGATGGCGAGCCCCGCCGCCAGCCCCTTGCCGTACAGCTCTCCCTGCGAGAATCCGGCCACGACGTCGTAGCCGAGGGCGCCGGCCCCTACCAGGCCGCCCACCACAACCATCGACAGCACGTAGATCAGCCCCTGGTTGGTCGCGAGAGTCAGGGCGCTGCGTGCCATCGGCAGCTGAACCTTGGTGATGATCTGCCAGGTGTTGCACCCGGCCGAGGTGGCCGCCTCCACCGTGGACTCGGACACGTTCCGCACACCGTCCGCGATGATCTTGATGGCGACGGGCGCCGCGTACACGACGGCCGCGACGATCGCGGTGAAGCGGGTGGCACCGAAGAGGGCCAGGAACGGCACGAGATAGACGAACGGCGGCATCACCTGTGCGGCGTCCAGGGTGGGCCGCACCAGCCGGTCCACGAGCAGGCTGCGTCCCATCCACACGCCGAAGACGACACCGAGCAGCATGACCAGCACCGTGGCCACGGCGGTCGAGGCGAGGGTCGTCATGCTGTCCGACCACAGGCCCGTGCCGACGAGCAGCCCGACGCACACGGCGGCCGTCACCCCGGCGCGCCAGCCGCCGAGCACCGCGCCGAGCGCGACCAGGGTGACGCCGACGAGCCACCACGGGGAGTCGGTGAGCAGCGTCTGGAAGGGATTGAGCAGGCCATTGGTGATGATGTCCCGAAGTGCGTTGGTCAGGCCCGAGAGATGGTCCTGCAGCCAGGTGGTCGTGGTGTCGGCCGCGCTCGCGATGTGACTGCCGGTGCTGCCGTTGCCGGGGAACTCGGCCGCCCAGACGTAGGTGTGGGACAGATAGACCAGGACCGCGGCCGTGATCCCGCCGGCCACCAGCAGCGGCCGGCGCCACTTGAGGAACCGGCCGCCCGTGCGGCGGGCCGCCTCGGTGCGTGCGGCAGCGGCCGTGGTGACCCGGTCGAGGACGATGGCCATGACGACGATGGCGAGGCCGGCGTTGAAGGCGGTCCCGACGTCGAGCGACTGCAGGGCCTGGACGACCGTCTTGCCGAGCCCGGGCGCGTCGATCAGGGCGGCGATGGTCACCATGGCCAGAGCGGCCATGATCGTCTGGTTGACGCCCATGACCACGGTGCGCTTGGACATCGGCAGCAGCACTTTGAGCAGTTGCTGCGACCGCGTCGTGCCGAGCGAGTCCGCCGCCTCGACGGTGGTCTCGGGCACGGAGCGGATGGCGTGCGCGGTGATGCGGATGGCGGGCGGTGCCGCGTAGATCACCGTGGTGATCACGGCGGACGCCCCGCCGATGAGGAAGATCAGGGTCAGCGGGGCGAGGTAGACGAAGGTCGGCATCGTCTGCATGAAGTCCAGGAAGGGCGTCATGATCCGGTTGAACCGGTCGGAGAGACCGGCCCACACGCCGAGGGGGATGCCGATGACCAGCGCCACGACGACCGCCGACAGGGTCAGCGCCAGCGTGTCCATGCTCTCCTGCCACAGCCCCTGCAGCCCGAAGAACGTGAAACCGGCCACGGCCAGCAGGGCGACCCGCCAGTTGCCCACGGCCCAGGAGACGTAGCCGGTGAGGCCGACGACGCCGAGCCAGCCGATCTGCGGGACCGGGCGGCCGCCGGTCGGCTGCGAGATCAGGGACTGGACGAAGGTCACCAGGTTGTCGATGACCAGGCGGATCTCGTTGAAGAAGTACAGGAAGAGCGGGTTGGAGTTGCGGTTGGCCCCGATGCTGTCGTTGACGTCGTTCAACCAGCGGTGCAGAGCGGTGAGATCGGCCGCGGCGAGGGACAGCGTCTGCCGGCCGCGCAGCACGGCGAACAGCACCACCCAGACGATCAGGATCCCCGCCACCACCGTGGGACGGCTGACCCTTCTGCGTACGGTCGCGACCGGCGCGGCCGCGTCGGCGGCGACGGCCATCACACACCGCCTTCCTGCCCGGCGACGACGGAGAGGATCTCCTCGTCGCCGACGATGCCGAGCAGCTTGCCGCCCTCGACCACCTTGACCGGCTTCTCGGCCGCCAGCACCGCCCGGGTTGCTTCGCGCACCACGACGTCCGGGCCCAGCTCGGGGCCGTCTAGTGCGTCGTCGGGCTGAGCGGGGCGCATGATCCAGCGCAGGGTGAGGACGTCGCCGCGCGGCACGTCCTTGACGAAGTCCCGTACGTAGTCGTCGGCGGGGGCGCCGACGAGTTCGTCGCCGGTGCCGCACTGGACCATCTTGCCGTCGCGCATGATCAGGATGCGGTCGCCCAGCTTCAGGGCCTCGGAGAGGTCGTGGGTGATGAACACCATGGTCTTGCCGACCTCGTGGTGCAGGCGGATGACCTCGCTCTGCATGTCGCGGCGGATCAGCGGGTCGAGGGCGGAGAACGGCTCGTCGAAGAAGAGGACGTCGGGGTCGCCCGCGAGGGCACGGGCGAGGCCTACGCGCTGCTGCATGCCGCCGGAGAGCTGGTCTGGATAGGAGTTCTCGTATCCGGCCAGGCCCACCAGCTCCACGACCTCCAGAGCGCGCCTGGTCCGCTCGGCCTTGCCCATGCCCCGGATCTCCAGGCCGAACGCCACGTTGTCGACGACCCTGCGGTGCGGCAGCAGGCCGAAGTGCTGGAAGACCATGGAGAACTTGCTGCGCCGCATGTCCCGCAGCCGCTTGGCGTCGGCGCCGCGGATGTCCTCGCCCTCGAAGACCACCTCCCCGGCGGTGGGTTCGATCAGCCGGGTCAGACATCGCACCAGGGTGGACTTTCCGGAGCCGGACAGGCCCATGACGACGAAGACCTCGCCGGGTGACACGTCGAAGTTCACGTCGCGGACGGCGGCGGTGCACCCGGTGCGGTCCATGAGCTCGCGGCGGGTCAGCCCGCACAGTTCCTCGGAGTCCGGCACCTGGTCGGCCTTCGGCCCGAACACCTTCCACAGCCGGCGCACGGAGATGACCGGGGTCCGGTCCTGGGGGTCCTGGGACGTGCCGCGCCGCTGCGACACCTCGGTCTGTGTGGGGGTCACGATCGACCTCTTTTCGGCGTTCAGCCGCGGAACCAGTGCTGCGGCCGGGGTTGGATGTTCTGCCAGACGTGCTTTGGCTCTCGGTATTCGTCGAGTCCGGTCGGTCCCAGCTCCCGGCCGACGCCCGAGTGCCCGAAGCCACCCCATTCCGCTTGCGGCACATAGGGGTGGTAGTCGTTGATCCAGACCGTGCCGTGGCGCAGCCGGCGAGCGACCCGCTGGGCCTTGCCCGCGTCCTGCGTCCAGACGGCGCCCGCGAGTCCGTACTCCGTGTCGTTGGCGATGCGGACGGCGTCGTCCTCGTCACGGAAGCGCTCGACGGTGAGCACGGGGCCGAAGGACTCCTCGTGCACGACGCGCATGTCCTGCCGGCACTCGTCGAGGACGGTGGGCGGATAGTAGAAGCCGCCCGCCAGCGCGGGGTCGTCGGGGCGCTCGCCGCCGCAGCGCAGTACGGCACCCTCGGCGAGCCCTGCGGCGACATACGCCTCGACCTTCTCCAGGTGCTGTGCCGAGATCAGCGCCCCGGTCTCGGCCTCTGGGTCGAACGGGCCGCCGAGCCGGATGAGCCGGGCGCGGCGCACGATCTCGTCGACGAAGGCGTCGTGCAGGGAGTCCTCGACGATCAGGCGGGCGCCGGCCGAGCAGACCTGGCCGGAGTGCAGGAAGACGGCGGTGAGCGCGAAGTCGACCGCCGTGTCGAAGTCGGCGTCGGCGAAGACCACGTTGGGGTTCTTGCCACCGAGTTCCAGGGCGACCTTCTTCACCGTCGCGGCGGCGGTGGCCATGATGCGGCGCCCGGTCTCAAGGCCCCCGGTGAAGGACACCATGTCGACGTCCGGGTGCTCCGACAGGGGCGCCCCGGCCTCCGCTCCGGCACCCAGGACGAGGTTGGCCGCGCCGGCCGGGAGCCCGGCCTCCTCGAGCGCCTTCATCAGCAGGATCGAGGTGGAGGGCGTGAGCTCGCTGGGCTTGAGCACGATGGTGTTGCCCGCGAGGAGTGCCGGGGCGACCTTCCAGGACGCCTGGAGCAGCGGGTAGTTCCAGGGGGTGATCAGTCCGCAGACGCCGACGGGTTCGTAGGTGACCCGGCTGAGGGCGTCGTCGCGGCCGGTGTCGACCACCCGGCCGGCGCTGGTGCCGGCGATGCCGCCGTAGTAGCGGAAGCAGGAGACGACGTCGGCGATGTCGTACTCGCTCTCGACCAGGCGCTTGCCGGTGTCGAGCGACTCGGCACGGGCGAACTCCTTGGCGTCGCGCTCGAGGATGTCGGCGGTGCGCAGCAGCAGGGCGCCGCGCTCGCGCTCGGGGGTGCGCGGCCAGGGCCTTCGTCGAAGGCGCGCCGGGCCGCGGCGATCGCGGCCTCGGTGTCGGCGCGTGTCCCCTCGGACACGGTCGCGACCGGCGTGCCGTCGGCGGGACAGCGGATCTCCCGGTGACCTCCGGCCACCGCCTCGCGCCATTCTCCGTCCACATACAGGTCTGCCACGCGCGGAGCCCTTCGACCGTTTCGTTGCGCATCGCGCATCGAATTGCTTGTGGGGGAACCCTGACCGAAGGGCCGACGTACGTCAAGAGGTCCCGTCGTTTTCACAAGAGCGGAACGTCCCCCGTCTTGACCGCCGACCGCCTTCGCCCCAACTATGTTGCGTATTGCTCATCGCGTTGTGCATTACGCATCAGACGGAGGCCTGCGCATGTCCCCTCGACCGCAACCCGGCGACGAGTACGTCCTCACCTTCTCCTGCCCGGACAGGGCCGGACTGGTCCATGCCGTGAGTGGCTTCCTGGTCAGGAACTCGGGCAACATCCTCCAGAGCCAGCAGTTCGACGACCGCCTTCAGGACCGTTTCTTCATGAGGGTCCACTTCAATGTGTCCGATCCGGACATCACCCTGGAACATCTGCGTTACCGCTTCGGCCCCGTCGCCGAGGCCCACGGCATCTCCTGGAGCCTCCAGGACGCCGCGACGCCGACGCGGACGCTGATCATGGTCTCGAAGTTCGGTCACTGCCTCAACGACCTGCTCTTCCGCCGCCGCACCGGCGCCCTCAACATCGAGATCCCGGCCATCGTCTCCAACCACCGGGACTTCGAGGCCCTGGCGGAGACCTACGGCATCCCCTTCCACCACGTCCCGGTGACCAAGGAGACCAAGCCCGAGGCCGAGGCGCGCCTGCTGGAGCTGGTGCGGGAGCTGGACGTCGACCTCGTGGTCCTGGCCCGCTACATGCAGGTGCTCTCCGACGACCTGTGCAAGGAGCTGGAGGGCCGTGCCATCAACATCCACCACTCCTTCCTGCCGAGCTTCAAGGGCGCGAAGCCCTACCAGCAGGCGTACGAGCGCGGCGTGAAGCTGGTCGGCGCGACGGCCCACTATGTGACGCCGGACCTGGACGAGGGCCAGATCATCGAGCAGGACGTGGTCCGGGTGGACCACTCCCTCGACCCCGACGAACTCGTCACGGTCGGCCGCGACGTGGAGGCCCAGGTCCTGGCCCGCGCGGTGAAGTGGCACACCGAGAGCCGCGTGATGGTGGACGGCAGCCGCACCGTGGTCTTCCGCTGAGGCACCCCTGCCGATCGGGCGGGGCCGGAACCACCGGGGTTCCGGCCCCGCCCGATGTTCGTACACGGCTGTTGTGCACGGCTGTCCGGTGTATTCGGCTGTCCGGTGTATTCGGCTGTCCGATGTATACGGCTGTCCGGGCTCAGCCGAGCCTTTCGAGCAGTGCGCGGCGCCAGCGCTCGGTCTCCGCGATCTGGTTGAAGGTGAACAGGTGCAGGCCCGCCACGCCCGCCGAGGGCTCCGTGAGCGTCTCCGCCGCGCGCGTGAGCAGTCTCTCCGGCGCGTACCCGCCCGGCGTCGCGAACCGCAGGAACCACGACGGGTGCCGGCTCAGGAAGCGCGTCGACTCCCCCACCCCGATCTTCGTCGCCATGGACAGCAGCTTCGCCCGCTGCACCGGCCCGGCGACCCCCACGTACACGGGCAGCGTGACGTCCCGGCGTCTTATCCGGGCGATCCAGTCGCCGAGCAGGCGCGGGTCGAAGCACAGGTTGCTGACGATGTACGTGGCGTGCGCGCGCTTGTCCCACATCGCCTGGATGGTGATGTCGTCGTCGATGAGCGGATGGCTCTCCGGATAGCCGGTGATCCCCATGTGCGCGAAGGGTCTGCCCAGCTCGCCCAGCCTGCGCAGCACCGGCAGGGCCCCGTCGTACGGCCCGGCCGGCGGATCGGCGTCCCCCGCCGGCACGAACACGTCGTCGACACCCGCCGCACGCAGCCGCTCGACGACGTCCTTCAGGTGCGTGTCGTCCCGCAGCAGCCGTGCGGGCACGTGCGGGACGACGCGGAAGCCGTGCGCGGTGAGCCGCTCGGTGAGGGCGAGGGTCGGCTCCAGGCCCTTGACCGGCGACGCCGTAACCGTGACCACGACGTCGCGCGGGACATGGGCGAGGACCTTCTCCTCGGTCGCCTTCGCCGGCAGCACCTCGTAGCGGACGCGGTCGAGCAGCGCCCGCAGGGCCTCGGCGCCCAAGGCCTACCCGGCCTGCTTCTGGGCGTCGCGGTGCCGGTAGTAGGCGGCCTTGGAGGGCGTCAGCGGCTCCCTGCCGAGGATGAGGTCGGCCGCCTTCTCGGCGATCATCATCACCGGGGCGTAGATGTTGCCGTTGGTGACGTACGGCATCACCGAGGCGTCCACCACGCGCAGCCCCTCCAGGCCGTGCACCTTCATGCTCAGCGGGTCGACGACGGACATGTCGTCGGTGCCCATCTTGCAGGTGCACGAGGGGTGCAGGGCGGTCTCGCCCTCCTTGGCGACCCAGGCGAGGATCTCCTCGTCGGTCTCGACGGAGGGTCCGGGCGAGATCTCGCCGCCGTTGTAGGGGGCGAGTGCGGACTGGTTGAGGATCTGGCGGGCGACGCGGATGGCCTCGACCCACTCGCGGCGGTCCTGCTCGGTGGACAGGTAGTTGAAGCGCAGGGCGGGGTGCTCGCGCGGGTCCTTGCTCTTGATCTTCACGGAGCCGATGGCGTCGGAGTACATGGGCCCGACGTGCACCTGGTAGCCGTGGCCGCCGGCCGGTGAGGAGCCGTCGTAGCGGACCGCGACGGGCAGGAAGTGGAACATCAGGTTGGGGTACTCGACGTCCTCGTTGCTGCGGGCGAAACCGCCGGCCTCGAAGTGGTTGGTGGCCGCCGGGCCCTTGCGGAACAGCCACTGCAGCCCGATGAAGGGGGCGCGCCACTTCGCCATGTACGGCTGCATGGAGACGGGCTGCTTGCAGGCGTACTGGACGTACACCTCCAGGTGGTCCTGCATGTTCTCGCCGACACCCGGCAGGTCGTGGACGACGTCGATGCCGAGGGCGGACAGCTCGGCGGCGTTGCCGACGCCGGAGAGCTGGAGCAGCTGCGGGGAGTTGATGGCGCCGCCGCACAGGATGACCTCACCGGCCCTGACCTGCTGGGGCGCGCCGCGGCCGTGCCGGTACTCGACGCCGACGGCGCGCTCGCCCTCGAAGAGGACACGGGTGACGAAGGCGCGGGTCCTCACCGTGAGGTTCGGCCGCTTCATCGCGGGCTTGAGGTACGCCTTGGAGGCCGACAGCCGACGCCCGCGGTGGACATTGCGGTCGAACTTGGCGAAACCCTCCTGCCGATAGCCGTTGACGTCGTCCGTGGGGGCGTAGCCCGCCTCCTGGGTGGCCTTGAGGAAGGCGGTGAACAGCGGGTTGGTCGCCGGTCCGCGTTCGAGGACGAGGGGGCCGTCGTGGCCGCGGAACTCGTCGTCGGGGTCGGCCGCGAGACAGTTCTCCATCCGCCGGAAGTACGGCAGGCAGTGCGCGTAGTCCCAGGTCTCCATGCCGGGGTCGGCGGCCCAGCGCTCGTAGTCCATCGGGTTGCCGCGCTGGAAGATCATGCCGTTGATGCTGCTGGAGCCGCCCAGCACCTTGCCGCGGGCGTGGTAGATGCGCCGGCCGCCCATGTGGGGTTCGGGCTCGGACTCGTACTTCCAGTCGTAGAAGCGGCTGCCTATCGGGTAGGTCAGCGCCGCGGGCATGTGGATGAACACGTCCCAGGGGTAGTCGGAGCGGCCCGCCTCCAGCACGAGCACCCGGTTTCCGGGGTCGGCCGAGAGCCGGTTCGCCAGTGCGCTGCCGGCTGATCCACCGCCGACGATGACGAAGTCGTAATGCAGGGGAGCCATGGTGCCTCGTCTCGCTCGCTCGCGCCGTCGATACGCGGGGCATGCTAGTACGGGTATCGCTATACGCACTAGGTTGCGGAACGCGCAACTTGCAAGGTCTTCGTTTCGCGGGGGTTACTTGCATGGTCGTTGTTTACTGCGCGTATAGTTTCACCATGAGCAACTTCAGTCCGGATACCGAAACGAACGGTTCACAGGCCGGCGGGGTGCAGTCCGTCGACCGCGCCATCAGTGTGCTCGAGATCCTGGCCCAACGCGGCGAGGCGGGCGTCAGCGAGGTGGCCGCCGAGATCGATGTCCACAAGTCCACCGCGTTCCGGCTGCTCGGCGCCCTCGAGGCGCGCGGTCTGGTGGAGCAGTCGGGCGAGCGCGGCAAGTATCGGCTCGGCTTCGGCATCGTACGCCTGGCGGGCGCGGTCACGGGGCGCCTCGACCTCACCCAGCAGGGCCGTCCGGTGTGCGAGCGCCTCGCGGAGGAGATCGGCGAGACGGTCAACATCGCCGTCATGCAGGAGCACTACGCGATCAACCTGTACCAGGTGCGCGGTCCCGCAGCCGTCGCCGCGCACAACTGGGTCGGGGAGCTGACCCCGCTGCACGCCACCTCGAGCGGCAAGATCCTGCTGGCCCACCTGCCCGCCAAGGAGCGCGCCGCACTGCTGGCGGAGGCCGGACTGAAGAAGGTGACCCCCCACACGATCACCGCGAAGACGAAGCTGGAGAAGCACCTCGCGGAGGCCCGCGAGCGCGGCTACGCCTGGACGTTGGAGGAGCTGGAGATCGGACTGCACGCGATGGCGGCGCCGATCCGCGACCGCGAAGGCCAGGTCATCGCGTCGATCAGCGCCTCCGGGCCCTCGTACCGGTTCACCGAGGAGCGCATGCAAGAACTCGCTCCGGTGCTCCTCAAGGGCGCGGAGGAGATCAGCCACCGCATGGGTTACCTCGGCTGAGCGTGCCGGCGCGGGCGCGCCGGCCGCGGGCCCCCCGCCTCGCCGGGACTACTCCGGCTGCCGGGTGCCGAGGCGCTCGTGCACCCAGTCATGGAAGGCGCCGATGTGGTGCTCACTCGGCACGAGCACGCCGCCCTTGGCGTACAGCCGGGAGCTCATACCGGGCTGCGTGCGCTCACAGGCGTCGAAGTCCTGGCGGTTGACGCGATCGAAGAGCTCCACGGACCGGCTGACGTCCTTGCCGCTCTCCACCACGCCCGGCAGGTAGAGCCAGTCGCACTCGACGATCGTGCGGTCGACCGCCACCGGGTACATGCGGTGGAAGATCACATGGTCGGGCACCAGGTTGATGAAGACCTGCGGCTTGACGGTGATCGCGTAGTAGCGGCGGTCCTGCTCCTCGGAGACCCCGGGGATACGGTCCAGGCCCTCGGAGCCGTCGACCGTGAAGCCCTGGATCTCCTCGCCGAACTCGGCGCCGTGCCCGACGTAGTACTGAGCCGCGTAACCGTCCGCGAACTCGGGGAGCACCTCGGTCAGTTCGGGGTGGATCGTGGCGCAGTGGTAGCACTCCATGAAGTTCTCGATGATGAGCTTCCAGTTCGCCTTGACGTCGTAGACGATCCGCTTGCCCACCGCCAGGTTGTCGATGTCGTAGCGCTCGATCGACGCGATGTCGCCGAGGCGGGTGATCACCTCGCCGATGACGTCCTCCTCGAAGGAGGGCGGGTTCTCCGCGAGGCACACCCAGACGTAGCCGAGCCATTCGCGGACGGCCACGCTCACCAGGCCGTACTCGGTGCGGCCGACGTCGGGCATCTTCGTGAGGTTGGGCGCCGCGACGAGCTTGCCGTTCAGGTCGTAGGTCCACGCGTGGTACGGGCACTGGAAGGCGCGCTTGACCTCGCCGGTCTCCTCCGTGCAGAGCTTGGCGCCGCGGTGCCGGCAGACGTTGAAGTAGGCGCGTATGGAGTTGTCCCGGGCCCGGGTGACGAGGATGCTCTCGCGGCCCACGTCGACGGTGCGGAAGGCGCCGGGCTTGGGCAGCTCGGACGCCCGGGCGACGCAGAACCACATCGTCTCGAAGATGCGCTCCTGTTCCTGGGCGAAGATGCCGGGGTCCGTGTAGGAGGAGCCGGGGAGGGTGGCGATCAGGCTGTCCGGCAGGCTTGTCGAGGTCACGCTGCACTCCTCGGGAAACGTCGTGGAAGGGTCGGGCACGCGCCGGGAAGAGCGACTTCGGACGGCGTTGTGTATGAAGCAACGCTGCGTGTCATATGCAACGCAGCATGAGAGGCCGCATCAGCGGTGTCAAGGCCTGGCCGCGGTGAACTGCTTGCGCCAACGGGTGAACAGCCTCGGCTGGTTCATCCCGAGCACGGCGACCGGCGTACCGGCCCTGCGGTAGACGGCCAGGAAACTCCGCTCGTCGGGGGCGCCTTCCTCGACCGTCACACTGTCGGCACCGGCGGCATGGCCGACGAACTGGATCTTCACGCCGTACTGGTCGGACCAGAAGTACGGCGGCCGCGGCACGCCCGGCTGCGTCGCGCCGTACGCGAGCAGCGTGGCCACCGCCGCGTCGGGCCGCTCCAGTGCGCCCGTCCAGTGCTCCACTCGCCGGTGGATTCCGGCGTGCGGGTCGTACCAGTTGGCGCAGTCGCCGACGGCGACGACTCCGGCGAGGCTGGTGCGGCCGTCGGCCCCGCACTTCACGCCGTTGTCGAGCGCGACGCCGGAGCCCTCGAGCCACTCGACGCAAGGACGCGCGCCCACACCCACGACGACGGTGTCGGCGGGGATGCTGCGGCCGTCCTCGAGCAGCACGGCGTCCACCCTCCCCCGGACTCCGTCCGGAGGGACCCCCGTCTCGCTCCGCTCGCCCCCGCTCAGCCCTTTGACCCCCACCCCGCACAGGAGCCGTACGCCGTGGTCGGTGTGGAGGGCGGAGACGATGCCGCCCATGACCTCGCCGAGCGGTCCCGCCAGCGGCGTCGGCGCGGCCTCGACGACCGTGACGTCGAGGCCGAGGGCGTAGGCGGTGGAGGCGACCTCGGCGCCGATGAATCCGCCGCCGATCACCACCAGCCGTCCGCCGCGGGCCAGGTCGTCGCGCAGGGCGCGGGCGTCGTCCAGGGTACGGAGCACGTGGACGCCGGCGAGGCCCTCGGTGCCGGGCAGCGTGCGCGCGGCCGCACCGGTCGCGATGACCACACCGTCGGCACGCATCTCCCGGCCGTCGGCGAGCCGGATCGCCCGCTCGGTGCGGTCGAGCCCGGTGGCGCGGGTGCCGAGCACCCATTCCGCCTGCAGGTCCTCGTCGTCCCTCTCCAGCGCGAGATCCGCTTCGCCGAGGGTGCCGGCGAGGAACTCCTTGGACAGCGGCGGCCTGTCGTACGGGCGGTGGGGCTCGTCGCCGATGACGACCAGCCGACCGTCGTACCCCCGTTTCCGCAGCGAGCGCGCGGCCGACAGACCGGCCAGCGAGGCGCCCACCACGGCGACGGTCCTCACGCGGGGCCTCCGGCCAGGCGGGAGGCGATGCAGGGCGGCAGGTTGGGGGCCTCGGTCGACAGCCGGACGTAGATCATGCCGTCCTCGACCAGGACCTCGTGGGTCCGCACCGGCAGCTTGGCCGGCGGGGCGTCCACCGCTCCGGTCCTCAGGTCGAACTTGGAGGCGTGCAGCGGGCATTCCACCTCGCAGCCCTCCAGCCAGCCGTCGGCGAGCGAGGCGTCCTGGTGGGTGCAGGTGTCGTCGATGGCGAAGAGCTCGCCGTCATCGGTGTGGAACACCGAGACCGGCGGGTCGATGTCGAGCCGGTGGGCCTCGCCTCGCGGCAGATCCGCGAGACGGCACGCGGGAATCATCATGACACCTCGGTGCGTATAGCGAAACGGATTGCGATTAGCGCAACGTCAGTCTGCGGGCCGCCCTGAACCGTTGTCAAGGCGTCCAAGGCCCGCATCGAGCCGGGTTCGCGGGCGGTTCTCCGCGCACGCCGAAGCGGCCCCGAAAGCGGAGGTGAGCAGGCGCGACAGGCGTGGCGCAGGGCAGCGACGGCCTCGCCGCCGGCGACGTCGTCGGACGTCACCGGGGCGAGGCCGTGGGGCGGCGGTCAGAAGCCGCGGTCGATCCACTCCTGAAGGTGCGGCGCTTCGGCGCCGATGGTGGTCGTCTCCCCGTGACCGGTGTGCACGACGGTGTCGCCGGGCAGCGCGAGGAGGCGTCGTCCGATCGAGTCGATGATGGTGGGGAAGTCGCTGTACGACCGCCCCGTCGCCCCCGGACCGCCGGCGAAGAGCGTGTCGCCGCTGAAGAGGGCGCCGAGAGCCGGGGTGTACAGGCAGACGGCGCCCGGGGCGTGGCCGGGCGTGTGGAGCACGGTCAGCTCGGCACCCGCGACCGCCAGGGTCTGCCGGTCGGTCAGTTCCGCGTCGGGTGCCCGGTCCGGATGGGTCTGTTTCCACAGCGGCAGATCGTCGGGGTGCAGGAGGACCGGCGCACCGGCGCGGTCGGCGAGGGCGGGGGCTGCGTCGATGTGGTCGTTGTGGGCGTGGGTGCACACGATCGCCGTCAGGCGCCGGTCGCCGACGGCGGCGGCGATGGCGTCGGCGTCGTGAGCGGCGTCGATGACGATCACCTCCTGGTCGTCGCCGACGATCCACACGTTGTTGTCGACGTCCCAGGTGCCGCCGTCGAGTGTGAACTGCCCGGAGGTGACGAGCCGCTCGATGCGCGCGCCCATCACAGCACCACCACCGAGCGCAGCACGTCCCCGTGGTGCATGCGCTCGAAGGCCTTCTCGACCTCGTCCAGTGCGATGGTCTCGGTGACGAAGGCGTCCAGGTCCAGGCGACCCTGCAGATACAGGTCGATGAGCATGGGGAAGTCACGGGAGGGCAGGCAGTCGCCGTACCAGGACGACTTCAGTGCACCTCCCCGGCCGAAGACGTCCAGCAGCGGCAGCTCCAGCTGCATCTCCGGGGTCGGTACGCCGACAAGGACGACCGTGCCGGCCAGATCGCGGGCGTAGAAGGCCTGCCGGTAGGTCTCCGGACGGCCCACCGCCTCGATGACGACATCGGCGCCGAACCCGCCGGTCAGGTCCCGGATCGCCGCCACCGGATCGGTCTGGCTCGAGTTGACCGTGTGGGTCGCGCCCAGCTTCTTGGCGGTGGCCAGCTTGCGGTCGTCGATGTCCACCGCGATGATCTTCGCCGCACCCGCCAGGTTCGATCCGACGACCGCCGCGTCCCCGACACCGCCGCAGCCGATCACGGCCACGCTGTCACCGCGTCCCACGTTCCCGGTGTTGATCGCCGCGCCGATGCCCGCCATCACTCCGCACCCCAGCAGTCCGGCGGCGGCGGCCGACGCCGCCGGGTCCACCTTGGTGCACTGCCCGGCCGCCACCAGCGTCTTCTCGGCAAAGGCACCGATGCCCAGCGCGGGCGACAGCTCCGTGCCGTCGGTCAGGGTCATCTTCTGCTTCGCGTTGTGCGTGTTGAAGCAGTACCACGGCCGGCCGCGCAGACAGGCGCGGCACTGGCCGCACACCGCACGCCAGTTGAGGATGACGAAGTCACCGGGCGCCACGTCCGTGACGCCCTCGCCCACCGCTTCCACCACGCCCGCGGCCTCATGCCCCAGCAGGAAGGGGAAGTCGGCACTGATGCCGCCCTCGCGGTAGTGCAGATCCGTGTGGCAGACGCCGCAGGCCTCTATCTTGACCAGCGCCTCGCCCGGACCGGGGTCGGGCACGACGATCGTTTCCAGGCTGACGGGGGCGCCCTTGCCCCGGGCGACGACAGCACGGACCTGGTGAGCCATGGCCACTCCTCGACTGACAGAAGATCGAGACGTTGCCTATTACGACACGCATCTCGTATTTCGCAACACAGCATCGTGGAGAGCGCAGCAGCGGTCAAGGATCCGTCATGCAATCCGACGGAGGCTGTGGACGTCGGTCCGGGCACGCGCGGACCGCATCGCGCCGACAGGGGTGACGCACTCGCACGCGCGGACCGCATCGCGCCGACAGGGGTGACGCACTGCGCTGCGCGGAGCGGCGGGCATACCCCTGCCTGCGGCGCCGTTCGAAGGTCACCGACCTGCTCGCGACTGGTGACAGCAAGCGGTGAGCCCGGGTCCGCACGAACTTCGGCACGACGGTCTCGCGCGACCCAGCGGGGGCGGCCGACGGCCGGCGGCGGGCGCGGGCGGGAGGCCGTCGGCGAGGGCGGTGCGCGTACGGCGAACGGCGTTGTTCGAACATGAGACGACTCGGACGAGGACGGCCGTGAGAAGCTGATGCCGGACGATCCAGCAGCGGAACCAGCCAGGTGCGACTGTGCGCCCATGCCCGCATGACGCACGTCGGCATCACGGAACTGACCACGTGTCAGCAAAGTCGGCAAAGGGGCGGCATGAGTCCGGCCAAAGGCGGTTACAGATGACTACAGTCGCACCTGGGCCAACCCTCGGGATGCTGGCCTCGACCTGGGAAAAGCGCCGGTTTGCAGCCGACCTGGCAGAGTGAGGGGCCAGCCGTGTTCTATTACCTGCTCAAATACGTCTTTCTCGGACCGCTGCTGAGACTGGTCTTCCGGCCGCGAATCGAGGGCCTCGAACACGTTCCGGCTGAGGGGCCGGCCATCATCGCCGGCAACCATCTCTCCTTCTCCGACCACTTCCTGATGCCCGCCATCCTCAAACGGCGCATCACCTTCCTCGCCAAGGCCGAGTACTTCACCGGCCCCGGCATCAAGGGCCGACTCACCGCCGCGTTCTTCCGCAGCGCCGGTCAGATCCCGGTGGACCGCTCCGGCAAGGAGGCCGGGCAGGCCGCGATCCGCGAGGGCCTCGGCGTCCTCGACAAGGGCGAGCTGCTGGGCATCTACCCGGAGGGCACCCGCTCCCACGACGGCCGCCTCTACAAGGGCAAGGTGGGCGTCGCGGTGATGGCCCTCAGGGCGAAGGTGCCTGTCGTCCCCTGCGCGATGATCGGCACCTTCGAGGCACAGCCCCCGGGCCAGGTCATCCCGAGCATCCACCCCGTGGTGATCCGCTTCGGCAAGCCCCTGGACTTCTCCCGCTACGCCGGCATGGAGAACGAGAAGGCCGTCCTGCGAGCCATCACCGACGAGATCATGTACGCCATCCTCTCCCTGTCCGAGCAGGAGTACGTCGACCAGTACGCGGCGGTCGCCAAGGCGGAGGAGGCGACGAAGAACGCTGAGAGGGCCCGCAAGCTTCCCCGGCTGCCGCTGAGTTGAGGGCGCGTCGGCGGACGACGAAGGGGCGGCCGGGATCGGCCGCCCCTTCGCGCGTGCGTGTGGCGAGGGCCGCGTACTACGGCTTCGGCGTGGCGTGCGGGGCGCACGTCACGTCGGCGCCGTCCGTCCTGCCGGTGAGCAGGTAGGTGTCGACCCGGTTGTTGATGCACGGGTTGACGAGACCGGTCACTCCGTGCGAGCCCGCGTCCTTCTCGATGATCAGGCGGGAGCCCTTGAAGCGCTTGTGGAGCTCGACCGCGCCGTCGAAGGGCGTCGCGGCGTCACGCGTGGACTGCACGATCAGGACGGTCGGCAGGCCCTTGCCGGTCCCCACGTCGACCGGGTTCTGCTGCTTGACGGGCCAGGTGGCGCACGGCAGGTTCATCCATGCGTTGGCCCAGGTCATGAACGGGTAGTCCTTGTTGAGCCGGGTGTTGTCCCGGTCCCACTTCCGCCAGCTCTTCGGCCACTTGGCGTCGGTGCACTCGACGGCCGTGTAGACGGCGTTGCCGTTCTCGGAGGCGATGTTGCCCGCCGTGTCCGACAGGTCCGGCGCCGCCGCGTCGACGAGCGCCTTGGTGTCTCCGGCGACGTACTTGCTGAAGACGGTGGCGACCGGCACCCACGAGGAGTCGTAGTACGGGGCGCTCTGGAAGAACGAGATCAGCTCGGCCGGGCCCACGACACCGCCGATCGGGCTCTCCTTCGCCGTGGCGCGCAGCTTCAGCCACTTCTCCTGCACCGCCGCGCGGGTCGTGCCCAGGTGGAAGGAGGCGTCGTTCGCGGCGACCCAGTCCTCCCAGTCCTTCCAGCGGCCCTCGAAGGCGACGTCCTGGTCGAGGTTGGCCTGGTACCAGATCTTCTCGCGCGACGGGTTGACCACGCTGTCGACGATCATGCGACGGAGGTGGCCCGGGAAGAGCGTGCCGTAGACGGCGCCCAGGTAGGTGCCGTACGACACGCCCAGGTAGTTGAGCTTCTTCTCGCCCAGCGCGGCACGGATGACGTCCAGGTCGCGCGCGGTGTTGGGCGTGGTCATCTGCTGGAGCATCGCGCGGCCGGTGCGCTCCAGGCAGCCCTCCGCGTACTCCCGCGCCAGCTTGCGCTGAGCGAGCTTGTCCGCCTCGGAGTCGGGAACCGGGTCCGCCTTGGGCGCCTTCACGAACTCCTGCGGGTCCTCGCAGGAGATGGGCGCGGAGTGGCCGACGCCGCGCGGGTCGAAGCCGACGAAGTCGTACGCCTTCGCCACGTTGGCCCAGACGGGGTTCTTGGTGGTGACCCGGCGCGGGAAGCGCAGCCCGGAACCGCCGGGTCCGCCCGGGTTGTAGACGAGGGCGCCCTGGCGCTCCTGCTTGGTGCCCGTGTTCCCGATGCGGTCGACGGCGAGCTTGATCTGCTTGCCGTCCGGGTGGGCGTAGTCGAGCGGGACGATCACCCAGCCGCACTGGATGGGCTTCTCCAGCCCCCAGTCGGCCGGGCAGTCCTGCCAGTCGATCCCGTCCTTGGCGGCCCGTGCGGCGGCGATCGCGGCGCCCCGGGCCTCCCGGTCCTGGCCGTGGCGCGAGTCGGCGGTGGCCGACGGTGCCGCCACGGCGCCGGCTATCAGCGTCGCCGTGACGAGCGCCCCCGCTGAGCCGAGCGCGGCCGCTCGCCTCGTCGGTCTGATTCCCCTCAAGTGGGACCTCCCCGTACATCGTTGCGATGGGTACGGGGGATCCTTTCGGCTGTGCGCTCCCTGAGAACAGGGGGTATTTGACTTTCTTTACCAATCCGATAACCGGTACAGCGCTGTCCGTTGAGCGGAGAGTCGGGTTTCAGCCAAGTGCGCCCAACGCCTCGTCCAGCGTCCGCCGCAGCCGCAGCGCGTCGGGGGCGACCGCGGTGACGAGCACACCCGGCCCAGCCAGCGGGGTGAGCGCGGCACACTCCCCGAGCGGCCGTGCCGTCGCCGGCGTTCGCTCGAACTCGGGCCGTACGAGGACCAGCTGCCCGAGCGCCCGATGTCCCGCCAGCACGGCGGGCCCGTCCCAGCCGCCGGGGGCGCCCGGCCCGCAGGCCACCTCCTGGTCGAGCAGCGGCCGTCCGTCGAGCCGTACGGTGAGACGGCTGGTCAGCCGCCCTGGCTCCTCACCGGCGCGCCCGAGGACCTGCTCCTCCCGGAAGACGAGACGGGCGCCCGGCGCGAGGTCGATCCGCGTGGTGACGTACAGCTCGCTTCCGTTGGCCGAAATCAACTGTTCGGGCAGCCAGCGCAGTTCACCGCCTTCCGCCACGTCGAGCCGGACGTCGTAGCGGGCCTCGCCCTTCGCCTGACCGGGCAGCGCGATGGTCGCGGCGGCCGATCCGACGTGCAGCAGGGCGCCGCCTCCCACCTCGGCCTCGACGGTGAGGTGGTCCCCGCCGAGCGGCCCGCTCATCGCGCCGACGAGCATCACGCGCGCCTCATCGCCCCGCGCCCGCGTCCGGCGCAGCGCGAGTGGCCCCTCGCCGGCCAGCACCGGCAGGGCCGTACCGCCCCGGCCGTCGTCCCGGGCCACGATCCGCGCGGTGGCCCGTACCCCCAGGTCACGCCGCCCATGCGACGAGCCGCTGCCGCACCCAGTCGGCGACGGCGCCGACACCGGCCTCACTGCGCAACGACTGGAGGACGACGGGCAGCTCGCCCCGCTGTGCCTTGGCGTCGGCGGCCATCCGGGCGAGGTCGGAACCGACGTACGGCGCCAGGTCGGTCTTGTTGACGACGAGCAGATCGGCGGTGGTGACACCGGGACCGCCCTTGCGCGGGATGTCGTCCCCGCCGGCGACGTCGATGACGAAGATCTGCGCGTCGACGAGGCCCTTGGAGAAGGTGGCGGTGAGGTTGTCGCCGCCGGACTCGACGAGGACGAGGTCGAGCGGCCCGACGGCGTCCTCCAGGTCCTCGACGGCTTCGAGGTTGGCGGAGATGTCGTCCCGGATGGCGGTGTGCGGACAGGCGCCGGTCTCGACGGCGGTGATCCGCTCGGGCGGCAGCACGGCCTCCCGCAGCAGGAACTCGGCGTCCTCCCGGGTATAGATGTCGTTGGTCACGACGGCGAGCGACAACTCGTCCCGCAGGGCCCGGCAGAGCGCGGCGACGGTGGCGGTCTTCCCCGACCCGACGGGCCCGCCGAGCCCGACACGCAGGGCACGGCGGGATCCGTCGGGGCGGTGCGCGTCGGCGCTGAGGGCGGAGGGGCCGGGGTGGGTGTGGTCAAGGTGCATGGAAGCGGCTCCACATGTCTCAATACGCGGTGCCCTTTTCAGCCGGGCGGAGCATCCATCAGCCGGCGTTCGAGGACGAGGCCGTTCAGGCCGGTGGGGGTCAAGGGGCGGAGCCCCCTGGCGGGGTCGGAGGGGCGGCGCCCCTGGGGGTGGGAACGGGCAAGGGCGGCGGGGGCGACGAACCTCCTAGGACGCGAACAGACGTACAGGCCAAGCGGCATGCGCCTCGGCACCGATCTCCAGCAGCGGCGCGGACGCGGCAGGCAACGCATCGACCCCTTCGTCGACGACGCGACGTGCGGCACCGCTCGCCTGGCCCGCCACGAGATCCAGCTCCGGCGCCAACCGAGCGAGCACCGCCGTGGCGTCGAACGGATCCAGGCTCAGCAACCGCACCACGGCCGTGGCGGGCCCGCTCACACTCTCGTACGCGGAGCAGTACGCGGCGTCCTCTGCCCCCAACCCCGCCGCACGAGCCGCGACACCCAGCACGACCGGCTGATGCGCCCCCTTGGGAAACTCCCGCGCCACCGCGTCCAGTTCCCCGGAAGGCCACGCGGCCCGAGCGGCCCGCATCAGCTGCCGCCCCAGTCTGCGCGCGGCGACACGCAGCGCGGCCGACGGCGTACGGGCGTCCGCCGCGGCGTCCAGCGCGGCCGGGTCGACACCGAGCGCGGCCGCCGCGGCCAGCGAAGCGGCCACCAGCCCGGCCGTGTGCAGCCGCCCGCGGCAGAAGTCCTCCAGGCTCGCGGCCCCGGTGATCCGTCCCGCGCGGACGGCCGCCTCGGCCCCGCCGGAGTGGGCGTGCCCTCCGGCGGGGAAGCGGCCGTCGGCCAGGACGAGAAGCGCTGCCCGGGACATCAGAAGAGGAAGTAGCGCTGGGCCATGGGCAGTTCGGCGGCGGGCGTCGCCTCGACCAGCTCGCCGTCGATGTGGACGGCGAAGCTGTCCGGGTCGACCTCGACCCGCGGCCGCGCGTCGTTCTCGCGCATGTCCGCCTTGGTGACGCCGCGCGTCGACTCGATGGCCACGAACCTCTTCCCCAGTGCCAGCCGCTCCGGCAGTCCGTCCTCGATGGCGAGCGGCGCCACGAAGTTGAACGAGTTGGACGCGGGCGCGCGCCCGATCGCCCCGTACATCGGGCGCGGCAGGATCGGCTGCGGGGTCGGGATGGACGCGTTGGCGTCGCCCATCTGGGCATACGCGATCTGCCCGCCCTTGATCACGAGCTGTGGCTTGACGCCGAAGAACGCGGGCTCCCACAGCACGAGGTCGGCGAGCTTGCCGGTCTCGACGGAACCGATCTCGCGGGCGAGGCCCTGGGCGAGAGCCGGGTTGATCGTGTACTTGGCGACATAGCGACGTACCCGGTGGTTGTCCGCGCGGCCGTCGCCCGGCAGCGCGCCCCGCCGCCGCTTCATCACATGGGCGGTCTGCCAGGTCCGCAGGACGACCTCGCCGACGCGCCCCATGGCCTGGGAGTCGGACGAGATGATCGAGATGGCGCCCAGGTCGTGGAGGATGTCCTCCGCCCCGATCGTGGACGGCCGGATCCGTGACTCCGCGAAGGCCAGGTCCTCCGGGACGGCGGGGTTCAGGTGGTGGCAGACCATCAGCATGTCGAGGTGTTCCTCGGCGGTGTTGACGGTGAACGGCCGGGTGGGGTTGGTGGAGCTGGGCAGCACGTGTGGCTCCGACACCACGGTCATGATGTCCGGAGCGTGCCCGCCGCCCGCGCCTTCGGTGTGGTAGGCGTGAATGCCGCGGCCGTTGATCGCGGCGAGGGTGTCACCGACGAACCCGGCCTCGTTGAGCGTGTCCGTGTGGATGGCGACCTGGATGCCGGTGCGGTCCGCGACGGTCAGGGCGGCGTCGATGACGGCGGGCGTGGAGCCCCAGTCCTCGTGCAGTTTCAGGCCGAGGGCGCCGCCGCGGATCTGGGAGAGCATCGCGTCGTGCGAGACGGTGTTGCCCTTGCCGAGGAGGCCGATGTTGAGCGGGTGGCCCTCCATCGCCTCCAGCATCCGGGCGAGGTGCCAGGGGCCGGGCGTCACGGTGGTCGCCTTGGAGCCCTCCGCGGGTCCCGTGCCGCCGCCGACCAGCGTGGTGATACCGGCGGCGAGGGCCTCGTCGGCGATCTGGGGGCAGATGAAGTGGACGTGCGCGTCGATGGCGCCGGCGGTGAGGATGCGGCCGTTGCCGGCGATGATCTCCGTCTCCGGGCCGAGCACCAGGTCGGGGTGGACCCCGTCCATGGTGTCCGGGTTGCCGGCCTTGCCGATGGCCGTGATGCGGCCGTCGCGGATGCCGACGTCCGCCTTGACGATGCCCCAGTGGTCGATGATGACGACGCCGGTGATGACGGTGTCGGGAGTGCCGTCCGCGCGGGTGGCGCGGGACTGGCCCATGGATTCCCGGATGACCTTGCCACCGCCGAACACGGCCTCGTCACCGGCGAGCCCTGGACCGCCGGAACGATCCTCCTCGATCTCGATCAGGAGGTCGGTGTCGGCGAGCCGGATGCGGTCCCCGGTGGTCGGGCCGAACAGGTCGGCGTACGCGGCGCGCGAGATCTCAGGCATCGAGGGCACCTCCGGTCTCCCCGCGCAGTCCGGGCACGACACGGGCTCCGGCGAGCGGGACGAGTTCGACGTCCACGGGGATGCCGGGCTCGAAGCGCACGGCGGTCCCGGCGGCGATGTTCAGCCGCTTGCCGCGCGCGGCTGCCCGGTCGAAGTCCAGACCGGGGTTTGCCTCGGCGAAGTGGTAGTGGGAGCCGACCTGGACGGGCCGGTCGGCGGCGTTGAGGACGGTGAGCCGGGTGACCTCGCGGCCCTCGTTGTAGACGATCGGTCCGTCGTCGAACAGGATCTCTCCGGGAATCATGCGGCCTCCCCCTGTCAGACGATCGGGTCGTGGACGGTGACGAGCTTGGTGCCGTCCGGGAAGGTCGCCTCGACCTGGACGTCGTGGATCATCTCGGGGACGCCCTCCATGACGTCGTCCCGGGTGAGCAGCTTGCGCCCGGAGGCCATGAGCTCGGCGACGGTACGTCCGTCCCGTGCGCCCTCGAGGATGTGCGACGTGATGAGCGCGACCGCCTCGGGGTGGTTGAGCTTCAGCCCCCGGGCCCGGCGCTTCTCGGCGACGTCGGCCGCCACATGGATCAGCAGCCTCTCTTGCTCGTGCGGGGTCAGTTGCACGTCCCACCTCACAGTCCTCGCTCCGGACCGTGCGGGGCCCGGTTGCCGCAGCCACGGGCCAAAGTCCCTGGTGGCGTGGAGGGGCAGGCTAATTGCACCGGGTTTCGAGCACGTTAACCGGGAACCTGCGGCCACTGAGCCGGGGGCGGCGACGGGCGCGAGTCCGGTGGGCCGCTCGTCGAAGCGCCGATCCGCGGCAGCGCTCGCCGAGCCCGGGTTCGACTCCGGCGACACGCCGTCCATCGCCGCTTGACCGTGCTACAGGTGCCTTCGCCCGCCGCCAGGAGGCGCCCGGCCGCCGGCCCCCGTGGGGCGTCCGGCCGCCGGCCCCCGTGGGGCGTCCGGCCGCCGGCCCCCGTCAGGAAGCGCCCGGCCGCCGGTGTTCCGCAGCGATGCCGAAGCGGTGGCGTTCGCGGGGGGCGGAGCCGGCCTCGCGGACGCTGGAGACCGAGCTGATCACCTGCTCCTCCGCGGCGTCCAGCTCGGCGAGCCGCTCGAGGTCGGCGGCGGAGACCAGGGCGACGAGAGGCTTTCCGTGCCGCGTCACGACGACGCGCTCGCCGCCGTACACCACGCGGTTGATCAGATCGGCGAGCTCAGCCCTGGCTTGCGTCACCGGAATCTCGTAGGCCATGACGTCCAGCTTAGACCGAGGGCTCCACCCGCCTCCCGGGATGGAAGCGAGGCCTTGGGCGGACTCCGTGCGACGCGCAGCCGTTTTCGCTGACAGCATGCTCCCCACCAAGGAGAACGTACGTCCTGTACATTTTTTACGGAGCCAGCCCGAGGAGGCGCATGTCATGAACCGACCGTCCGCCCGCCATGTCCTGCCCGAGTTCACCGAACGCACCGGCTACGGCCACCGGACCCTGGATCCGTACGCGAAGCTTCTCGAGGAGCGGATCGTGTTCCTCGGAACACCGGTCGACGACACGTCGGCCAACGACGTGATGGCGCAGTTCATGCACCTGGAGTACCTGGACCCCGACCGGGACATCTCGCTGTACATCAACTCCCCCGGCGGCTCCTTCAGCGCGATGGCCGCCATCTACGACACGATGCAGTACGTCGGCTGCGACGTGGAGACGATCTGCCTCGGACAGGCGGCGTCCGCCGCGGCCGTCCTGCTCGCCGGCGGCACACCCGGCAAGCGGTTCGCACTGCCCGGCGCCCGTATGGTCATCCACCAGCCGTCCCTGCCGGAGCCCGTTCAGGGGCAGGCCACTGACCTGTTCATCCAGGCCGACGAGCTGATGCGGATCCGCGGCCGCCTGGAGGAGATGCTCGTCCGGCACACCGGGCAGAGTCCGGAGCGGATCGCCGCCGACATCGAGCGGGACACCATCTTCGACGCGCCGGCGGCGGTGGAGTACGGCCTGATCGACCGCGTCATCCCGAGCCGCAGGGCCTCGCGCACCACACCCGGCGCGAGGTGAGCCGCGGATGCTGCCACCGGAACTGCCCCCGCTGCCCGCACTGACCCGGGCCGAAGCGGAGTTGATCGACCGTTATCTCGACGTGGTCGACCTGCTCGGCCGTATCAACCCGGCACACTCCGGGGACACCTACCGTGGTCTGCGCGCCGCCCAGGCCCTGGTGACCAAGGCGACGGCGCTGCGCGAGGCCCTGACGCTGATGCACCAGCGCGGCGAGAACGAGCTGCACGGGCCCACCCTCGCCCGGGCCCTCCGCGTCCTCGACGGCGAGCGCCGCGCGGCCCGCGTCACGGTGCCGCCGGACCCGGGCTGACGGAGAGTAAGCGCTCCGCGTACGGCGGGCGGTTGGCCGTGCGGGCCGAACGGGGTACCGCCGCCCGGGTAGTTCTCTGTCCTCCGGGAGGCCCGGAGCAGTCGCACAACGTGCGTGGCGCCAGGACGGAACAATCTGCTCCGGCGCAGGTCCGGGCCTCGCCCGCCCTCCCAACCCCCCTCGAACAAAAGGTTGTCCACCCGAACGGGCGAGTGGTGAGTATTGCCACAAACCCCCGATTCCGTTGTGATTTTCCGACGCCTTTAGGTGAAGATCCCTTCCTGACGACAAGCCCCCGCCACCGCGGCGGGGCGGTCCGGGCGGACGCCGAGTCCTGCCGCCGCCCGGATGACCGGTCGACAGGAGTGGATCGGCAGGAGTGGAGGACCCAGCAAGGCGGGCCACCGGAGAGATCCGGGCGGTCCTTGGGGTGAAGCCGCGTCAGCGGCCGGGCTACTTCGCCAGCCCGAATCCGACAGGTCATCCTTCACAGGCGGCTGACGAAGGGTTGCGCATGACTGCGCTCAATCGAGTCCCGTCGCTGCTGGGCCGGGCCGGAACGGCCTCCGCCCTCACCATCGCCGCCGTCGGCGGCAGCATCGCGGTGCCCGGCATCGCCTCCGACGCGTCCGCCGTGACCCCGGCGACGAAGGCACTGCAGGTCGCGGCGTCCAAGAAGGGATCCCCCTACCAGTACGGCGCCGCGGGACCGCGACGCTTCGACTGCTCCGGGCTGACGCTGTACTCGTTCAAGAAGGCGGGCAAGACCCTGCCCCGGACGGCGGCGGCGCAGTACAACAAGACGCGGCACATCTCCGCCTCCCAGCGGCAGGCCGGGGACCTGGTGTTCTTCCACTCGGGCCGGAACGTCTACCACGTCGGCATCTACGCCGGGAAGGGCAAGATCTGGCACTCCCCGAAGAGCGGGGCGGTCGTCAGGCTGGAGAAGATCTGGACGAAGAGCGTCTGGTACGGCCGCGTCCGCTGAGGCCGTACGGCGGGGTGACGGTGGTTGTCCGCCGTCACCCCCCGAGGCGGCTCAGGCCCGTCAAGCCCACCGGGTCCCTCAACCCCACCTGACGCAGAGGGCGCGCGGGGCACAGATGGCACACGGGGCGCAAGGGCGATGGAGCCCCCGCAGGCGTGGCGCGCGAACGTGTCGTGGACGCCGGCGCCCGTCACCCCCAGGAGGGACCGTCGGGAGCCTGCGTCCTCCCACGGGCGTGTGAGGACGGACGCACCGGGGCGGGCGTGAGGCGGTGGGAAGCGGATACTCGTTGACCATGGCCGATCGACCCCCCGAGCAGGCACGACGCGAGACCCCCCTGGAGCGTGCCGACCGCAACTTCGCCGAGTTGCTGCAGGAGCTGCGTGTCACCCAGACAGGGGTGCAGATCCTGTTCGCGTTCCTGCTGACGCTGGCCTTCACGCAGCGCTTCCCGACCCTGGACACGGTCCAGCGCGCCACCTATGTGACGACGCTCCTGCTCGCCATGCTGGCCGCGGCCCTCTTCACGGCGCCCGCCGCACTGCACCGGTCGCTGTTCCAGCAGAACGCCAAGCCCGCCATCGTGAAGGTCTCCTCCCGTCTGGCCACGATCGGGATGGGCGTGCTGATGCTCGCGTTCACCGGATCGGTCCTGCTCGTGGTGGACGTGTCCCTCGGCCGCGTGGCCGGGATCGCGGCAGGCGCCGGCACGCTGCTGGTGTGCGTGGCACTGTGGCGCGTCCTGCCCTGGGTGGTGCGGCGGGCGATCGTCGCAAAGCGGCGGACTTCCGGAGCGCCGGAGAAGCGAGAGCCACCCGAGGGGCACCGGTGACCGCCGGGGCCTGCGCTGCGGTACGCACCGCGGCGGCCCGGCGCGAGCACCGTTCACGCTTCTCCCGGTCCCGGTGATGCCGCGACCGGCTGCATCGGCTTCGTCCACGGCAGTTCGATCGCGACCGTCTTGCCGCCCTCGCGCGTGGGCCGCACGCTCAGCTTCCCGCCGCACTCTGCGGCCAGACACCGGATGATCACCATGCCCCGCCCGTTGTCCTGCTGCACGGCCGCCGGCAGGCGCTTGGGGAAGCGCGGGTGGCTGTCGGTGACCCCGATGCGCAGTAACTCGTCCCGGTCGAGCGCGATGTCGACCGTGAACGTGGGCGACTGCCCGAGGGTGTGCTGCACGGCGTTGGTGGCGAGTTCGGAGACGATCAGGCGGACGGTGTCGGCGACTTCCGCGTCGCCGGGCATCCCCCATTCGACGAGGACGCTCGAGACGTATTTTCGGGCGGCGGAGACCGAGGCGGGATCGCTCGGCAGAGTGACGGATGCTTCCTGATGGTCTGCCATGGCGACGTCGTCCCTTTCCTACGGGACCGGAGTCCGACACGGAGCGGTTGGTACGAGTAACGGTCCCGGACTTGGTGCTGCGCGCCAGCCTGCCACCACCTGGTCCCTGTCGGGCCCGATCCCCCGAGATATGCATATATCTGTCGCTCGAAGCGGTGAACTCTGCGACGACCGAGCGAGTTTGGGGTGCCCCCGGACTCATCCTCTACCGTCTCGCCGTGAGACCGCGCGCCGTGCGGAAGGAGTCGGCCATGCAGTACGGACCAGCGGTGCGCCGCCGCAAGCTCGGCGCCGAATTACGCGCCCTGCGCGCCCGGGCGGGGCTCACGAGCGGGGAGGCGGCCGGCCTCGTCGGCTGGCACCAGTCGAAGGTGAGCCGGATCGAGACGGGGTCCAGCGGGGTCAAGCCGGCGGACGTACGCCTGCTGCTGGACGCGTACGACGTCCAGGATCCCGAGCTGCGGGACCTGCTGCTGGTGCTGGCGGGCTCGGAGGACGGCGGCGGCCGGCAGAACTGGTGGCACGCGTACCGCGGGGTGCTGCCGCCGACCTACCGGGATTTCATCAGCCTGGAGTCCCAGGCGAGCGGCATGCGCACCCTGGAGACGTCCGTGGTGCCGGGCCTGCTGCAGACGCCCGAGTACGCCCGGGCCGTGACGCGGGCCGCCGTCGGCACCCTGGAGGACGCCAAGCTGGACGCCCTGGTGGAGGTGCGGCTGGCCCGCCAGGACGTGCTGCGCGCGGATCCGCCGCTGGAACTGAGCGCAGTCCTGGACGAGGCGGTGCTGCGGCGGGAGATCGGCGGGCCGGGGGTCATGGCGCGGCAGCTGAGGCGCCTGCTGGAGGCGGCCCGGCTGCCCCAAGTACGGCTTCAGGTCCTGCCGTTCACCGCCGGGGCTCACATCGGCATCACCGGGCCTTTCGTTATCTTCTCATTTCCGAGCAGATCCGATCTGGATGTGGTCGTTCTCGACCACTTGACGAGTAGCCTCTATCTCGAGCGGAAAGAAGACCTCCAGGCCTACAGCGAGGCCTTCACGTCCCTTCAGATCCACGCCCTTTCGCCCGAGGAATCGTTGGATTACATCGCCGCGTTGGCCGGCGACGCGTAAGGAGGCACCATGTCAGCCCCCCACATCCCTTCCAGCACCTGTCTCGACGGTGTGCGGTGGTTGCGCAGCAGCCGTAGTACGGGAATGAACAACTGCGTCGAGACCGCCCGTCCGGGCCCCGGTCCCTGGGCCGGACGGGTGGCCGTACGCGACTCCAAGAAGGTGACCGGACCGGCCCTGACGTTCAGTCCCGAAGCGTGGAAGGAGTTCCTGAAAGGGCTGAACTGACCACGTCCATCGGCGGAAATCGGCGGTGAGTGAGCCGATTTCGAGCCACATTCCGGGTCACCCCGCCAAGGGCACTTCCGCGGGACCGCCTCCGTACGACGGCGTACGGGTCAGGTCCCCGTGCCGCGCGATGCACGGCCGTCTCGCCGACTCACGGTCGCGTCTCGCCGATCGCCCGTACGGCGTGCTCGACCTGCCCGTCGGTGAGATCCGCACGGGCGGTCAGCCGCAGCCGTGAGATGCCGTCCGGCACGGACGGCGGGCGGAAGCAGCCGACGACGACCCCGGCCGCCCGGCAGTCGGCCGCCCACCGTACGGCCTGCTCCGGGGAGGGTGCCCGCACGGAGACCACGGCGGCGTCCGGACGCACCGTCTCATGGCCCTCGGCCGTGAGACGGGCGTGCAGGTCCGCCGCCACCGTGCGGGCCCGCTCGGCGCGCTCCGGCTCGCGGCGCAGCAGACGCAGCGCCGCGAGTGCCGCGCCCACCGCGGCCGGGGCGAGCCCGGTGTCGAAGATGAACGTCCGGGCCGCGTTGACCAGATGGTCGATCACATGCGCCGGTCCGAGTACGGCGCCGCCCTGGCTGCCCAGCGACTTCGACAGCGTCACCGTCGCCACCACGTCCGGCGCGCCCGCGAGCCCGGCCGCGTACGGGGCGCCCCGGCCGCCGGACCCCAGGACGCCGAGTCCGTGCGCGTCGTCGACGACCAGCCCGGCGCCGTGAGCGCGGCAGGCGGACGCCAGTTCGGCCAGCGGAGCCGCGTCGCCGTCCACCGAGAAGACCGTGTCGGACACCGCGACCGCGGGCCCTTCATGGGTGCCGAGCGCCTTGCGCACGGCCTCGTGGTCGGCGTGCGCGACGACCTGGGTGGTGCCGCGCGCCAGCCGGCAGCCGTCGATGAGCGAGGCGTGGTTGCCCGCGTCCGAGACGAGCAGGGAGCCGTGCGGGGCGAGCGCGGTGACGGCCGCGAGGTTGGCCGCGTACCCGGAGGAGAAGACGAGGGCCGCCTCGAAGCCGCAGAAAGCGGCCAGTTCGCGTTCCAGCTCGCCGTGCAGCTCGGTGGTGCCGGTGACGAGCCGCGAGCCGGTCGAACCGCCGCCCCACCGCCGGGCCGCCTCCGTGGCGCCCTTGATGACCTCCGGGTGACGGGCGAGGCCCAGGTAGTCGTTGCTCGCGAGGTCCAGGAGCGGGGAGTCGGCGGCGCGGGGGCGCAGGGTGCGGACCAGTCCGGCCCGGCGGCGTGCCTGTGCCTGCTCGTCGATCCAGCCGAACGCCATGGCTCCTCCGCGGTTTTGTAGGCAGTGCACAGACCCTAACGGGACGACCGGCCGCCCAGGATGTGGCAATACCCACACGTCGAACCGTCTCTGTTGTGCAAACTCTCCTTGGCCCGGGGCGGTCCCGTAGGACAGGATCGGCTCTCATGGACCTGCTGAACACGCTGGTGGACAAGGGGTTGCGGCGCGAGACGCCGACCCGCGAGGAGGCTCTCGCCGTTCTCGCCACTTCCGACGACGACGTGCTCGATGTGGTGGCCGCGGCCGGCAAGGTGCGCCGCCACTGGTTCGGCCGACGGGTGAAACTCAACTATCTCGTCAACCTCAAGTCCGGCCTGTGCCCCGAGGACTGCTCCTACTGCTCCCAGCGGCTCGGCTCGAAGGCGGACATCCTCAAGTACACCTGGCTGAAGCCGGACGAGGCCTCCCAGGCCGCCGCGGCCGGTGTCGCGGGCGGCGCCAAGCGGGTGTGCCTCGTCGCCAGCGGTCGCGGGCCCACCGACCGGGACGTGGAGCGGGTCTCCGACACCATCAAGACGATCAAGGAGCAGAACGAGGGCGTCGAGGTGTGCGCCTGCCTCGGACTGCTGTCCGACGGTCAGGCCGAACGGCTGCGCGCTGCGGGCGCCGACGCCTACAACCACAACCTGAACACCTCGGAGGGGACGTACGGGGACATCACGACCACGCACACCTACGCCGACCGGGTGGACACGGTGCAGAAGGCGCACGCCGCCGGCCTGTCGGCCTGCTCCGGTCTCATCGCGGGCATGGGCGAGAGCGACGAGGACCTGGTCGACGTGGTCTTCGCGCTGCGTGCGCTGGATCCGGACTCCGTTCCGGTGAACTTCCTGATCCCGTTCGAGGGCACTCCGCTCGCTAAGGAGTGGAACCTGACGCCGCAGCGGTGTCTGCGGATCCTGGCGATGGTGCGGTTCGTGTGCCCGGACGTCGAGGTGCGCATCGCGGGCGGCCGCGAGGTCCACCTCCGCACGCTGCAGCCGCTCGCCCTGCATCTGGCCAACTCCATCTTCCTGGGCGACTACCTCACCAGCGAGGGCCAGGCGGGCAAGGCGGACCTGGAGATGATCGCGGACGCCGGGTTCGAGGTGGAGGGCACGGACCAGGTGACCCTGCCCGGGCACCGCGCCGCGACGGGCGGGTGCGGCTCGCAGGAGAGCGCCGGGTGCGGCTCCCACGACGGCGCCGGGTGCGGCTCCCACGAGAGCGCGGGATGCGGCTCCCACGAGGGTGGCGGTGTGTGCGGTTCCGCCGCGGTGCCGTCCGCCGACGAGCCCCGCACGGACCTGGTCGCCGTTCGCCGTCGCGGTGCCGGAACGGATCTCGCGCCCAATGCCTGACCTGCCCGTGGACGTGCTGCTGGCGCTGGACCGGCAGCACGTCTGGCATCCGTACGGTCCCATGCCGGGACGGCAGGAGCCGCTCGTCGTGGAGTCGGCGAGCGGGGTGCGGCTGCGGCTCGCCGACGGCTCGGGAGAGCTGGTCGACGGGATGTCGTCCTGGTGGTCGGCGATCCACGGCTACAACCACCCGGTGCTCAACGAGGCCGCGCGCGAGCAGCTGACGCGGATGAGCCATGTGATGTTCGGCGGGCTCACCCACGAGCCCGCCGTCCGGCTGTCGAAGCTCCTGGTCGACATCGCGCCCGAGGGTCTGGAGCATGTGTTCCTCGCGGACTCCGGGTCGGTGTCGGTCGAGGTCGCGGTCAAGATGTGCCTGCAGTACTGGCGCTCGCTCGGCCGCCCGGACAAGCGGCGCCTGATGACCTGGCGCGGCGGCTACCACGGCGACACCTGGCAGCCGATGTCCGTGTGCGACCCCGAGGGCGGGATGCACGAGCTGTGGCAGGGCGTGCTGCCCCGGCAGGTGTTCGCCGACGCGCCGCCGGCGGAGTACGAGGAGGCGTACGCGGAGCATCTGCGCGCCCTGGTGGAACGGCACGCGGACGAGCTGGCCGCGGTGATCGTGGAGCCGGTGGTGCAGGGAGCGGGCGGGATGCGGTTCCACTCCCCCGCCTATCTGCGGGTGCTGCGGCAGGTGTGCGACGCGCACGACGTGCTGCTGGTGTTCGACGAGATCGCCACCGGGTTCGGGCGTACGGGCGCGCTGTTCGCGGCGGAGCACGCGGCGGTGACGCCGGACGTGATGTGCGTGGGCAAGGCGCTGACCGGTGGTTACCTGACGATGGCGGCGACGCTGTGCACGGCTCGGGTGGCCGACGGGATCTCGCGGGGCGAGGTGCCGGTGCTCGCGCACGGGCCCACGTTCATGGGCAATCCGCTGGCGGCCGCCGTGGCGTGCGCGTCGGTGGACCTGCTGCTCGGCCAGGACTGGCGGTCGGAGGTCAAGCGGATCGAGACGGGCCTCAGGGAGGGACTTGCCGGGGCGGCGGACCTGCCGGGGGTGCGGGATGTGCGGGTGCTCGGCGCCATCGGGGTCGTGCAGCTCGACCACGAGGTGGACATGGCGGCGGCGACCCGGGCCGCGGTGCGCGAGGGCGTGTGGCTGCGGCCGTTCCGGGACCTCGTCTACACGATGCCGCCGTATGTGACCGGGGACGCGGACGTGGCACGGATCGCGCGCGCGGTGTGCGCGGCGGCACGGGAAGGGTGACATGACGGTACTGGTGATCACGGGGACCGGCACGGAGATCGGCAAGACGGTCACGACGGCCGCCGTCGCCGCGGTGGCCGTCGCCGCCGGGCGGTCCGTGGCGGTGCTCAAGCCCGCGCAGACGGGGGTACGGCCGGACGAGCGCGGGGACGCCGACGAGGTGGCCCGGCTCGCAGGGGCCGTGACGACGCGTGAACTCGCCCGCTATCCCGAGCCGTTGGCGCCCGCGACGGCCGCCCGGCGGGCCGGGATGGCGCCCGTGCGGCCGCACGAGGTGGCGGAGGCCGCCGCCAAACTGGCCGCCGAGCACGACCTGGTCCTTATCGAGGGGGCCGGCGGGCTGCTCGTACGGTTCGACGACGAGGGCGGCACCCTGGCGGACGCGGCAGGAATGCTGGCGGCGCCGGTGCTGGTGGTGGCGTCGGCGGGCCTCGGCACGCTGAACGCGACTGAGCTGACGGTACGTGAACTGCGGCGCCGGCAGCTGGAGCCGGCGGGCGTGGTCGTCGGCAGCTGGCCGAAGTCCCCGGACCTCGCCTCCCGCTGCAACCTGGCGGACCTTCCGGTGGTGACCGGAGCCCCGCTGCTCGGCGCGCTGCCCGCGGGGGCCGGGTCCCGCGCACCCGCCGCCTTCCGGGCCGATGCCGCCGGCTGGCTGGCGCCAGGACTGGGCGGGACGTGGGACGCCGGGGACTTCGCGTCGAGGTTCGAGCCGTAGAGGCCGGCGGGCCGGCTGGGGTCCGCGTGGCGAGGAGGCACTCGCGTCGGCGTCGGTGCGTGACCGGCCGGCATGAACGCGGCTCCGTGCGGCGCGGATGCGCGGGACGTGCGCGGGGCAGAATGCGGTTGACGCCCGTCCTGTCCGGGAGGTGCTCCATGCCGCTGCGGTCCGTCCGCTCCCGCGCGGTGCCGCGGGACTCCGTGCACCATCCGATCTTCGCCCGCTCCTACGCCCGGCTCAGCGTCGCCGCCGAGACGCGCCTCGGTATGGGGGCCGTACGGGACCGGTTGCTCGCCGGGCTCTCCGGCCGGGTCATCGAGATCGGCGCCGGCAACGGCCTGAACTTCGCCCACTACCCGGGCACCGTCTCCGAGGTCGTCGCGATCGAACCCGAGCGGCTGCTGCGGCACAAGGCGGTCGAGGCGGCCCTGCGAGCCGACGTCCCGGTGGACGTGGTGCCGGGCGCGGCGGAGGCGCTGCCGGTCAAGAGCGAGGCCTTCGACGCGGCGGTCCTGTCGTTGGTGCTGTGCAGCGTGCGGGACGTGTCACGGGCCCTCGGCGAGGTGCGCAGGGTGCTGCGGCCCGGCGGCACCCTGCGGTTCTACGAGCACGGCGCGGGCGGCGGACCCGTGATGCGGTACGCGCAGCGTGCCCTGGACCGCACGGTGTGGCCACCGCTCAGCGGCGGCTGCCACCTCTCCCGGGACCCGGTGGCGGCCCTGCGCGCCGCCGGTTTCGAACTGGGCCCGTACCGGCGGCTGCTGATGCCGGAGAAGGGGCCGCCGCTGCCCACCTCCTACTGCGTGCTGGGCACCGCCTGGCGGCCCGGCCTCCCGGAGTAGCCCTCACAGGCTCCACTGGCGCAGCTCCTGCGCGATGTCGTGCACGGAGGCGTCCCCGCTCTTGACCAGCCGGGCGAGGTCCCGCACCTGTTCCGGTGAGGTGACGACCTTGACGCCGCTGGCGACGAGATAGGCGTAGGCGACCGCGGACGCGAACAGCGCGTTGGAGCGTTCCAGCGCCGGAACGTGCAGCAGCAGCTGGAGCAGGGCGGCCGCGCGGGCGTGCGGAGTGTCGTAGACGGCGACGCCGAATATCTCCGCGTCGTGTCGGCTGACCGCGGCGACGAGCGCGCCCCAGTCCGTGACCTGGGGATCTCCGGGCGTCTTCTGTTCGGCGACCATCAGCAGCCAGGCGAGGTCGATTCTGAGGTTGCTCAACGGTCAGCGTCGACCTTCGCCGGGGTGCCGGGTCGAGCCCTCGCCGCCGGAGCCGAACTCCTCGGCGAAGACGGACTCGTACTGCTTCATGAAGTCGGCGGCGGCCTCGACGAACGTGTGGCCGGCCTCCCCGGTGTCCTGTCGCACCAGCTCTTCGATGTACCGGTTGACGCTCATACCGCGCTCCAGGGCACGTTCGCGGGCGGCTCGGGCGGTGTCCTCGTCCACCCTCACGTTCAGCTGGGTCTTCGCCATACCTCGACGCTAGCGCCGGGTCGCTAGCACCGGCAAGAGGGCGACCCGGGCGACCGGCCCGGCCTGGGGGATACCCGGTGTGCGGTGCATCACATTACGCTCGGCCGGGACGGGGAAGACCAGTACGTCGGGGAAGACCAGAACGTCGGGACGTCCACGACGAGGGAGGCCGTCTTGTCCACTGCTGCAGCGGAGCACGTCCCGGGCCACGCGGAGGCGGACGGGACCGCCGCCCGCGCCCGGGGTCTGACCAAGGCGTACGGCTCGGGCGAGACGGCGGTGCTCGCCCTGGACTCGGTCGACGTGGACATCGCGCGCGGCCGCTTCACCGCGGTGATGGGCCCCTCCGGCTCCGGGAAGTCCACGCTGATGCACTGCCTGGCGGGCCTCGACACCGTGTCGGCGGGCCAGGTGTGGCTCGGCGACACCGAGATCACGGGCCTGAAGGACCGGGAGCTGACCCGGCTGCGCCGGGACCGGATCGGTTTCATGTTCCAGTCGTTCAATCTGATCCCGACGCTGAACGCCGCCGAGAACATCACGCTGCCCATGGACATCGCGGGCAGGAAGCCCGACCCGGAGTGGCTCGACCAGGTGATCGACACGCTGGGACTGCGGGACCGGCTCGGGCACCGGCCCTCCCAGCTGTCCGGCGGGCAGCAGCAGCGCGTCGCCTGCGCCCGGGCGCTCGCCTCCCGGCCAGAGCTGATCTTCGCGGACGAGCCGACGGGCAACCTGGACTCCCGGTCGGGGCTCGAGGTGCTGGGGTTCCTGCGCAGGGCCGTGGACGAACTGGGGCAGACCGTCGTCATGGTCACCCACGATCCGGGCGCGGCGGCCCACTCCGATCTGGTGCTGTTCCTGGCGGACGGGCGGATCGTGGACGAGATGGAGCGGCCGACGGCCGAGGCCGTGCTCGAGCGCATGAAGCGTTTCGACACGGTCAGGGCGGTCTTCGACGGTGCGTCCGGCCGCGAGAACTGAGGACGTCGGACCGGTGCGACCATGCTGAAGGCGACGCTGCGCAGCTTCCTCGCGCACAAGGGACGGCTCGCGCTCTCCGCGCTGGCCGTGCTCCTGTCGGTGGCGTTCGTCGCGGGCAGCCTGATCTTCTCGGACACGGTCTCCCGGACCTTCGACCGGCTCTTCGCCTCCACTGCGGCCGACGTGACCGTGAGCCCCCGCCAGGACCTGCCGTCCCGGATCCCGTCCGGGGCGACGCCGACCCTTCCGGCCTCGCTGGCCGCCCGGGTGGCCCGGGTGGACGGCGTCGCCGCCGCGCATGCCGACGTCGCCGTCCAGGACATCACGGTCGTCGACCGCAGGAACGATCCGGTGGGTCCGACCACCGGCGCGCCCACCATCGCCAGGAACTGGTCCGTCACCGCACACAGCCCCGTCCGGCTCACGTCCGGGCACGCCCCGCGGGGGCCCGGCGAGGCGCTGCTGGACGCGGACACCGCCCGGCACAAGCACGTGCGGATCGGCGACACGCTGACGGTGGTCGCCCGTCCCGGCTCGTTCAAGGTGCGTGTGGCCGGGATCGCCACCTTCACCACCACCAACCCGGGCGCGGCCCTGGTCTTCCTGGACACCCCGACGGCGCAGACCAGGCTGCTGGGCCGCCCGGACGTGGCCACGAGCATCTCCGTCGACGCGGCACCGGGTGTGAGCGACGCACGGCTGAGGCAGCGGATCGCCGACGCGATCGGCTCGACCTCGTACGACCTGAGGACCGCGGCCGAACAGGCCAAGTCCGACACGGACCGGCTCGGCGCCTTCCTCGACGTGATCAAGTACGTGATGGTGGGGTTCGCCGGGATCGCCGTGCTCGTGGGCGTCTTCCTCATCGTCAACACGTTCTCGATGCTGATCGCCCAGCGCACCCGCGAGCTGGGGCTGCTGCGCGCCCTGGGCGCCGAGCGGCGGCAGGTGCGCCGGTCCGTGCTGACCGAGGCGCTGCTGCTGGGCCTGGTCGGCTCGACGCTGGGGCTGGCCGCGGGGATCGGGCTCGCGGCCGGGCTGATCCGGCTGATGAGCGTGTTCGGCATGAACATCAGGTCCACCGAGATGGTGATCGGCTGGGTCACTCCGGTCGCCGCCTACGCGGTCGGGGTCGGCGTCACCTTCGTCGCCGCCTACCTGCCGGCCCGGCGCGCGGCCCGCGTCTCCCCCATGGCGGCTCTCGTGGACGCCGAGGTCGCCGGTGCGGGCCGGCCGTTGACGCTGCGCGCGGTGGCGGGGGCCGTCGTCGGCGCACTCGGCCTGGCCGCTCTGGCGGGCTGCGCCCGGGCGACCAGGACCGCGCCCGCCACCACGCTGCTCGGCATCGGTGTGGTGCTCACGCTCGTCGCGACCGTGATCGCGGGCCCGCTGCTGGTGCGTCCGCTGATCCGGGTGCTGGGGGCCGCGTTCCCCGCCCTGTTCGGCTCGATCGGCCGGATGAGCCAGCGCAACGCCCTGCGCAATCCGCGCCGCACCGGGGCCACCGCCTCCGCGCTGATGGTCGGGCTCGCGCTGGTGGCCGGGATGTCGGTGGCGAGCACGTCCATGTCCAAGTCGTTCGACCAGCAGATCGACAAGACGCTGGGCGCGGACTTCGTCGTGCAGAGCAGATCGGGAACCCCTGAGCCCTTCCCACAGGAGATCACCGACCGGGTCCGTGCCACGGAGGGTGTCGGGCTCGTCGTACGGCAGCGGTACACGCCCGTGGCGATCGTGCTGCCGGACGGCACCCGGATCGAGACCTCGGCCACGGCCTTCGACCCGCGGCTCGACGAGGTCGCCCACCTCGCCTACGTCCGGGGCGGCTCGGCCACCGCGCTCGCGGACGGCGCGCTCGCCATGGACGCGGCGTTCGCCAAGGACCACGGCGTCCGCCTCGGCTCCACGCTCCCGGTCCGGTTCCCGGACGAGCGCCGCACCGATCTGAGGGTGGGCGCGCTCACCAACCAGGCCGGTTCGAACAACTTCAGTACGCGGGGCGGGCTGTTCTTCGGCATGGGGACGCTCCAGAGGTACGTGCCGCAGGGGCAGGACACGGCGCTCTTCGTGAACGCGGCACCCGGCACCTCCAAGGACCGGTTGCGCGCCCGGCTGGAGAAGGCCCTCGCCCCCTACCCGCAGGTCCAGGCTCGCGACCAGGCCGACTACAAGAAGCTGGTGCACAACCAGATCGCGGTGCTGCTCTATCTGGTCTACGCGCTGCTGGGCCTCGCGATCGTCATCGCGGTGCTCGGCGTCGTCAACACCCTGGCCCTGTCCGTCGTCGAGCGCACCCGGGAGATCGGCCTGCTGCGCGCGATCGGACTGGCCCGGAGGCAGTTGCGGCGCATGATCCGGCTGGAGTCGGTGGTGATCGCGGTGTTCGGCGCCGTCCTCGGGCTGGCACTGGGGATCGTGTGGGGTCTGTGCACACAGCGGGTCCTGGCGCTGCAGGGCATGAAGGCGCTGGCGATCCCGTGGGGCACCATCGTCGCCGTCATGGTGGGTTCGGCGGTCGTGGGCGTGGTGGCGGCGCTGCTGCCGGCGTTGCGTGCGTCGCGCATGAATGTGCTGGCGGCGATCGCGCACGAGTGATGGAATCGCGTGGGTACTCAAGTCGCCTCGACACGAGGAGAGTTCATGCCGCGTCCGTTCCGTTTCGGCGTCAACATGCTCGAACCCGCACCGGCCGCGGAGTGGCGCGCCAAGTGCCGGCGGGCGGAGGAAATCGGCTACGACGTCATCCTCGTCCCGGACCACCTCGGCTGGCCGGCTCCGTTCCCGGCGCTGGTCGCGGCGGCGGAGGCGACCGAGCGTCCCCGGGTGGGCACGTTCGTGCTCAACGCCGGCTTCTGGAACCCGGCGCTGCTGGCCCGCGAGGTGGCGACGACGGACGCGCTGACCGGTGGCCGGCTGGAGTTGGGGCTCGGCACCGGCTACGTCCGGGCGGAGCACGAGCAGGCGGGACTGCCGTACGGCTCGCCGCGTGAGCGCGTGGACCATCTGCGACGCACGGTGGAGGAGTTGGACCGGCTGCTGGGTGCCGAGGACCACCGGCCGCGGCCCGTACAGCGACCGCGGGTGCCGCTGCTGATCGGTGCCAACGGCGACCGGATGCTGAAGCTCACCGCCGAACACGCCGACATCGCCGCCTTCACGGGGGCGCGCTCGGTGCCGGGGAGCACGACGGGACAGCTGGAGCCGATCACGGCCGAGCAGCTCGACGAGCGTGTGGGCCTGTACCGCAAGCTCGCGGCGGACCGCGACGAGCCCGCCGAGCTGAACGTGCTCATCCAGAGGGTCGTCGTCACCGAGGACCGCGAGGCCGCCGTGCGCCCCCTGCTGGAGCACCTGCCGAACCTGACGTCGGAACAGGCCTTGGCACTGCCCATCTTCCTGATCGGCACACTGGAGCAGATCGTCGAGCAGGTGCGGGCGCAGCGCGAACGGTACGGCTTCACGTACCTGACCGTCCTGGAGCCGTCGATGGAGGCGTTCGCGCCGGTCATCGAGGCCCTGCGCGACGCGTAGCCGTTCGGGGGCGGCCCGCGCCCGCTGTCCCTTGTCCCCTTCCGTCCACATGCCGGAATTCCCGGATCTGCTGGTCGGCGGCATGATCGGATCACCGCATGAGTGATCTTCGGATACGGGCCGCCGGGCTCGAGGACCTGGACGCCGTGCTGGCCTTCTGGAAGGTGGCCGCGGAGGGCACGAGCATCAGCGACGACCGGGACGGGGTGCAGCGGCTCGTCGATCGCGACCCGGAGGCCCTGATCCTCGCGGAGGAGGACGGCCGGCTGGTCGGCACGGTGATCGCGGGCTTCGACGGCTGGCGTTGCCACCTGTACAGGCTGGCGGTGCATCCGGAGCGGCGGCGGCAGGGGATCGGTTCGGCGCTGCTGTCCGCGGCGGAGGAGCGGTTCGTGCGGCTCGGGGGGCGCCGCGGGGACGCGATGGTGCTGCAGCGCAACGAGACCGCGCACCATGCGTGGCGGGCGGCCGGGTACGCGCCCGAGGAGCACTGGCGGAGGTGGGTCAAGCCGCTCACCGGCTGAGCCACAGGAGCTACTTTGCCGATCCTTTACCATAGAGGGACCAAGCTGCCCCCCTGTCGGGGTGAACCCGTCCCACCATGAAAGGTGTGAGCGTCCGTCCATGGGCGAGCCTCCCAGTACCCGAGATCGCGCGGTCGCCGCGCCCCTGGCCGATCCTGGGACGGAGGTGACCCGATGACCGAAGTGCTCCTCCTGCTGGTGGCGGTGCTGCTCTCGGTGGCCTGCGGTGTCTTCGTGGCGGCGGAGTTCTCCCTCACCACGGTCGAGCGCAGCGAGCTGGAGCATGCCGCACAGCGCGGTGAGCGCGGTGCGGCGGGCGCCCTCAAGGCCGTACGGAGCCTGACGTTCCAGCTTTCCGGCGCGCAGCTCGGGATCACGGTCACCAACCTGGTGGTCGGCATGCTCTCCGAACCGTCGATCGCCAAGCTGATCGCGGGCCCCCTCGAGGCACTGGGCGTGCCCCGCTCGGCGGCCCCGTCCGTGGCCCTGGTCATCGGCACCGCCCTGTCGACGGTGTTCCTGATGGTGGTCGGCGAGCTGGTGCCGAAGAACTGGGCGATCTCCTCGCCGCTGGCCGTGGCCAAGCGCGTGGGCGGGCCGCAGCGCTGGTTCAGCCGCGCGTTCCGCCCCTTCATCACGCATCTGAACGACACGGCCAACCGTGTGGTGCGCCGCTTCGGCCTCGAGCCGGCCGAGGAGCTGGCCTCCGCGCGCGGGCCCCAGGAACTGGTGGCGCTCGCCCGGCACTCCGCAAGAGAGGGCGCTCTGGAGGCGGACACCGCGGAGCTGTTCGTCCGTACCCTGAACCTCGCCGACCTGACCGCGGAGAACGTGATGACCCCGCGCGTCCAGGTCGTCGCCCTGGAGGCGCAGGCGACCTGCGAGGACGTGGCGAACGCGACGCGCGCGACGGGCCTGTCACGGTTCCCCGTCTACCGTGGCAGCCTGGACTCGGTCATCGGCACCGCCCACGTCAAGGACATCCTCACCGTGCCCGCCGAGGAGCGGCCGCTGCGGTCCGTCGCACAGCTGATACGCGAACCGCTGTTCGTGCCCGAATCCCTCACCGTCGACCGGCTGCTGGACCGGCTCTCCGGCAAGAACACCATCGCCGTGGTGATCGACGAGTACGGCGGCACCGCCGGCGTCGCCACGCTGGAGGACATCGTCGAGGAGGTCGTCGGCGAGGTGCGCGACGAGCACGATCCGCACGAGACGCCCGACCTGGCGTCGGCCGGGCTCGACGCCGTCGGCCGGTCCCTGTACTCGGCCGACGGCTCGGCCCGCGTCGACCAGCTCGCGCGCGTGGGACTCCGGGTGCCGGAGGGGCCGTACGAGACGCTGGCCGGACTCGTCGCCACGGAACTGGGCCGCATACCGGTCAAGGGTGACCGGATCGAGGTGGCCGGCTGGCGGCTGGACGTGGTGGACGCATCGGGCCACAGGGCCGCGCGGGTCCTCATGCACGCCCCGCGCACCCTTGAGGAGGGGGAACGGTGACCGTCGTCCAGTTGCTGATCGGTCTGTTGACGCTGGTCGCGAACGCGTTCTTCGTGGGCGCCGAGTTCGCGTTGATCTCCGTGCGGCGCAGCCAGGTGGAGCCGCGCGCCGAGGCGGGCGAGCGACGGGCGCGCAGCGTGCTGTGGGGGCTGGAGCACGTGTCGGCGCTGCTCGCCGCGGCACAGCTCGGCATCACCCTGTGCACCCTGGTCCTCGGTGTGGTCGCCGAACCGGCGATCGAGCATCTGCTGGAGCCGGTGTTCCACGCGGCGGGTGTGCCCGAGAGCGCGGGGCGTGCCGTGTCGTTCGTGATCGCGCTGGCGCTGGCCACGTATCTGCACATGCTGCTCGGCGAGATGGTGCCGAAGAACATCGCGCTCGCGGAGCCGGTGCGGCTGGCGCTGCTGCTCGGCCCGCCGCTGGTGGGCATGTCCCGGGCGCTGCGCCCGGTCATCTTCACCGTCAACGCGTTCGCGAACGCGCTGCTGCGGCTGCTGCGGGTGCAGACGCGGGACGAGGTCGCGGCCACGTTCTCGGACGACGAACTGGTGCGGCTCGTCAAGGACTCCAGCGCGGCGGGGCTCATCGACGACCGCGCGCAGGAGAGGCTGCACGACGCGCTGGTCCTCGGCCGAAGGCCTGTACGGGACGTGGTGGTGCCGCTGGAGCACGTGGTGTACGCGCGGGTGGGCGTCACTCCGGAACAACTGGAGCAGCTGTCGGCCCAGTCCGGCTTCTCGCGCTTCCCGGTGGTGGACGAGGGCCGGCGGATCGTCGGCTATCTCCACGTCAAGGACGCCCTGGACGCCTCACCACGGGACGTGCCGTTCCGGCTGCGGGACATGCGGCCGATCGCCCGAGTGCGCGAGACCACCCCGCTGGACGACGTCCTCACGGCCATGCGCCGCAGCCGCACCCACCTGGCCGCGGTCATGGGCACGGACGGCCGCCTCGCGGGCCTGATGACAATGGAGGACGTGCTGCGCCAGCTGTTCGGCCAGCCGGCCTGACGCCCGGGCACCCGTCGGCCGACCGGCCTGACGCCGCGGCGTCCGTCGCGCGCGGGCCGGGATCCCCCGGGCGCGCGCGGGCCCGGGATCCCCCGGGCACCGCAAGCGGCCCTGCGCAGGCTGACCGACCGGTGGGTATGGAGTGGGGGCGGCCGGGATAGCATCTACGGCGCCATGCAGACGAACCCCACCTACTCCAGCCTGGTCGCCGTCGGCGACTCCTTCACCGAGGGCATGTCGGACCTGTTGCCCGACGGCTCCTACCGCGGCTGGGCCGATGTCCTCGCGGGCCGGATGGCCGCACGGACCCCCGGATTCCGGTATGCCAACCTCGCCGTGCGCGGCAAGCTGATCGCTCAGATCGTCGACGAGCAGGTGGACCTCGCCGCGGCGATGGGGGCCGACGTGGTCACGCTGGTCGGCGGGCTGAACGACACGCTGCGGCCCAAGTGCGACATGGGGCGCGTACGGGAGCTACTGACGGAAGCCGTGGAGCGGCTGGCCCCGTCGTGCAAACAGCTCGTCCTGATGCGCAGCCCCGGCCGGCAGGGCCCCGTCCTCGAGCGCTTCCGGCCCCGTATGGAGGAGCTGTTCGCCTGCGTCGACGACCTCGCCGCGCGGCACGGCGCGCTCATCGTCGACCTCTACGGCGCACCGTCGCTCGCCGACCCGCGCCTGTGGGACGTGGACCGGCTGCACCTGACGGCCGAGGGGCACCGCCGGGTGGCGGAAGCCGTGTGGCAGACGCTCGGGTACGAGGCGGAGGATACGGAGTGGCGCACACCGCTGCCCCCGACCGCGCCGCCGACCTGGCTCGCCCGCCGGACCGCGGACGTCCGGTTCACCCGGCAGCATCTGCTGCCGTGGATAGGGCGGCGGCTGACCGGCCGCTCGTCGGGCGACGGCCGCCCGGCCAAGCGTCCGGATCTGCTGCCGTACGAGGACCCGGCCGTGTAGGAGTACGGACCGCACCGAAGGGAGTCGCGCGTGACCACCGAGGTGATCAACCTCAAGGGCCGCCTTCAGGAGTACGGTCCCCGGCTGGAACACGCGCCCGGGAACATGGTCTACGTCGGCCGCCGCCTCACCCGCGGCGGCTGGGACCTTCCCCAGCACCCGCTGTACAACCCCTTCCAGATCGACACGCCCAAGAAGAAGCACGACGGGACGCGGGAGGAGGTGATGGCCAAGTACCGGGACTACCTCATGGGCCGTCCGGACCTGCTGGCCCTGGTCCCCGAGCTGCGTGGCAAGACCCTCGCGTGCTGGTGCGCGCCCGAGCTGTGCCACGGGGACATCCTGGCCGAGGTCGCGGACAAGAAGAGGTAGCCCTTTCGTGACGGCCGTCTCGTAGGTTCCGCCGAACCGGCCCGTGGATCTGGCCTGCAGGAATCGCCAGTAGAATCCGTACACGTGACTGCTGCGCCCGCAAAGCCCCGTATCCCGAACGTCCTCGCCGGACGCTACGCCTCCGTCGAGCTGGCCACGCTCTGGTCCCCCGAGCAGAAGGTGAGGCTGGAGCGGCAGCTCTGGCTCGCCGTGCTGCGGGCACAGAAGGACCTCGGGATCGAGGTGCCGGACGAGGCGATCGCCGACTACGAGCGCGTCCTCGACCAGGTCGACCTCGCCTCGATCGCGGAGCGCGAGAAGGTCACCCGGCACGATGTGAAGGCGCGGATCGAGGAGTTCAACGCGCTGGCCGGGCACGAGCAGGTGCACAAGGGCATGACCTCCCGCGACCTGACCGAGAACGTCGAGCAGCTGCAGATCCGGCTCTCCCTGGAGCTGGTGCGCGACCGCACGGTGGCCGTCCTGGCGCGCCTCGCCAAGCTGGCGGGCGAGTACGGCGAGCTGGTCATGGCCGGCCGCTCGCACAACGTGGCCGCGCAGGCCACCACCCTCGGCAAGCGTTTCGCCACGGCCGCCGACGAGCTGCTCGTCGCGTACGGCCGCGTCGAGGAGCTGCTCGGCCGTTACCCGCTGCGCGGCATCAAGGGCCCCGTCGGTACGGCGCAGGACATGCTGGACCTGCTGGGCGGCGACGCGGGCAAGCTCGCCGAGCTGGAGCACCGGATCGCCGGGCACCTCGGCTTCTCCCAGGCCTTCACCTCCGTCGGCCAGGTCTACCCGCGCTCCCTCGACTACGAGGTCGTCACCGCGCTGGTGCAGCTCGCGGCCGCGCCGTCGTCGCTGGCGAAGACGATCCGGCTGATGGCCGGGCACGAGCTGGTGACCGAGGGCTTCAAGCCGGGGCAGGTCGGCTCCTCGGCGATGCCGCACAAGATGAACACCCGCTCCTGCGAGCGCGTCAACGGCCTGATGGTGATCCTGCGCGGCTACGCCTCGATGACCGGCGAGCTTGCGGGCGACCAGTGGAACGAGGGCGACGTGTCCTGCTCGGTGGTGCGCCGGGTCGCGCTGCCGGACGCGTTCTTCGCGCTGGACGGGCTGCTGGAGACGTTCCTCACGGTGCTCGACGAGTTCGGCGCCTTCCCGGCGGTGGTCGCGCGCGAGCTGGACCGCTACCTGCCGTTCCTCGCCACCACCAAGGTGCTGATGGCCTCGGTGCGCGCGGGCGTGGGCCGCGAGGTCGCGCACGAGGCGATCAAGGAGAACGCCGTCGCCTGCGCCCTCGCGATGCGTGAGCAGGGCGCCGAGCGCAACGAGCTGCTCGACCGCCTGGCCGCCGACGAGCGCATCCCGCTGGACCGCGCCGAGCTCGACGCGCTGATGGCGGACAAGCTGTCCTTCACGGGCGCCGCCTCCGACCAGGTCGCCTCGGTCGTCGGCCGCATCGAGGAGATCGTGAAGCAGCGCCCGGAGGCCGCCGGCTACACCCCGGGGGCGATCCTCTGACCCGGTTCACCCCTGCGGACCTGGAGGCCGCCCGCGACCGTCTGGTGCCGGACGTGGTCGCGGACGGCCTCGACGTCCTCTTCTGCGGTATCAACCCGGGGCTGATGACGGCGGCGACGGGCCATCACTTCGCCCGCCCCGGCAACCGCTTCTGGCCCGTGCTGCATCTGTCGGGCTTCACCCCGCGGCTGTTCCGGCCGTCCGAGCAGGCCGAGTTGCTGTCGTACGGGCTCGGGATCACGAACGTGGTGGCACGGGCGACCGCACGGGCCGACGAGCTGACCGCCGAGGAGTACCGCGAGGGCGGACGGATTCTCCACGCCAAGGTGGAGCGGCTGCGGCCGAAGTACCTGGCCGTGGTCGGGGTGACCGCGTACCGCGCGGCCTTCGACGACCGCACGGCCCGTGTCGGCCCGCAGGAGCGGACGATCGGCTCCAGCCGCGTCTGGGTGCTGCCCAATCCGAGTGGGCTCAACGCGCATTGGACGGCGGCGACGATGGCGGAGGAATTCGCACGGCTGAGGCACGCCGCGCGGGCCTAGTTGCCGCGGCACCAGGTCGGTCAGGGCGGGTCTATGGCCGTGACGACCGCGAGGAGTCGTATCTCGTCGGTCTCGTCGCGCTCGGCCACTCCCAGGGCGACCCACCGGCCGGTGCCGTCCGCCTGCCACAGGTGCACCTCGTGCACGAGGTCGCCCAGCAGCGCCCAGGGATGCGGTATCTCCTCGCCGCGCGCCCTGCGCACGCCGAGGGTCAGCATCCCCCAGCGCTGTCCCTGCCCCCACCGGTCGTTCAGCCGCTGGGCGATCGCTTCCCGCCACGCGTCGAAGTCCTCCGCTGTGCGCTCCCGTGCCGCGCCGTCGCCCGTGCCGAGGCCGACGCTCACCGTTAAGTCGGCGATGTGGAACCCGGGCCCCCCGAACCCCACGTCCGACCGGCCGGGTCGCGCGGGGAACTCGCGCAGACACAGCCGGTCGATCGTGGCCAGGTGGTCGTCGACGTTCATGCGTCCAGTAGACCAGTCACCACTGACAATTGGTGTGGCGTCAGAGCCACGGAGCACCAGGGGCCCTGCGCCCGCACTCCATGCGCCCACGAGCAGCACCACCGCCGCCCACACCGCCGGCACCCGTGGGGCCCCGTCCACGGACCTGCACGACCGGCGCCCGGCCCTCGCGGGTGGGCGCGGTCCCGAGTACGATCCGGCCAACACGCGCACGACCTGGGAGGACGACGGTGGGGCTGACCGGCGGGGACCCCTCTCTGCTGCGACGGATCAACTCCGCCGTGGTGCTGCACGCGCTGCGCGCGACGGACTGCGCGACGCTCACCGAGATCACCCGGGTGACCGGGCTGTCCCGGCCGACCGTCGAGGGAGTCGTCGAGGGGCTGATCGAGGCGGGGCTCGTGGTGGAGGCGGCGGCCGAGGAGGGCGCGGCCCGGCGGCAGGGGCGGCCCGCGCGCAGGTTCCGGTTCCGGGCGGAGGCGGGCCATCTGCTGGGGCTGGACGTCGGCGCGCACCAGGTGACCGCGCTCCTCGCCGATCTCGACGGCCGTGAGCTCGGCAGCCTCTCCAAAGAGGTCGACGAGTCCGCGTCGGCCGACGAGCGGCTGGAGCGGCTGCGGAGCACGGTCGCCGAGCTGCTGCGCCGGTCGGGCGTGTCCCGTGGTTCGCTGCGCGCGGTGGGTGTGGCCACCCCCGGGATCGTGGAGGCGGACGGCACGGTGCGCTTGGGCACGGCCCTGCCCGAGTGGACCGGTCTGAGGCTGGGCGAACGGCTCAGCCGCTCCTTCAAGTGCCCGGTCCTCGTCGAGAACGACGCCAACGCGGCGGCCGTCGCGGAGCATTGGAAGGGCGCCGCCACCGAGTCCGACGACGTGGTGTTCGTACTGGCCGGGCTGAGCCCGGGCGCCGGTGCGTTGATCGGCGGACGGCTGCACCGCGGCTACGGCGGGGCGGCCGGGGAGATCGGCGCGCTGCATCTGCTGGGCCGCGAGGCGAAGCCCGAGACCTTGTTGTCGACCACGGACGAGCCGCTGCAACCACTGGACGAGCAGCAGGTTGCCGATGTGTTCGCGCTGGCCCGTGAGGGCGACCAGCGGGCCCGCGCCGCCGTGGACCGTTTCCTGCAGCGGCTGGTGCACGACGTGGCGGCCCTCGTCCTGGCACTCGACCCCGAACTGGTCGTGATCGGCGGCTGGGCGGTGGGCCTGGACGGCGTCCTGGACCCGCTGCGCCACGAGCTGGCCCGCTACTGCCTGCGTCCCCCGAGGGTGGCCCTGTCGCGACTGGGCGAGGCGGCGGTGGCGACGGGCGCGCTGCGGCTGGCGCTGGACCACGTGGAGGAGCAGCTGTTCGCCGTGGAGGGTACGGTCACGGCGCGGCGCTGAACCCGGCCACGACCCACGACCCGTAGGTGTCCGAACGGCGTCGCGCCCCGGGTGACCGGGGCGCGACGGGTGCGGACTTCTATGCCGCCGCCGGGTGCGGCGGCGCGGTCAGGAGGCGCGGCGCTCCGGGCCGTGGTGGATCTCGATGTCGCCCCCGAAGGTCAGGCGGCAGGTGTCGGCGCGGTAGGTCGCGACGGAGACGGCCGCGGTGCGTCCGCCGGAGTGGAAGCGGGTGGTGACGACGAGGACGGGCGCGCCGGGCAGCCGGTCGAGTTCCTTGGCGTCCTCGGCGCTGACCGAGCCCAGCTCGACCGCCTGGTCCCGGCCCTCCAGCTCCAGGTGCTGCAGCTCGCGCAGCACGGCACGCGCGCGTGCCGCACCGGAGGGGGCGTCGATCGCCGAGAGGTCGGGCACCGAGGAGTGCGGGATGTAGAGCAGCTCGGCGGCCACGGGCCGGCCCTGTGACACGCGGGAGCGGCGTACCGTGTGCACCTGCTCGCCCTGCTCGGTCTCCAGGAGGTCGGCCACGGCGGCGGGCGGGACCACGTCCGTGCAGTCGGTGGGTTGCCAGTCGTCGCCGGTCGCTCCCGGCCAAGTGTGCCCCTCGGCGCCCACGGCCACCCCGACGCGCGGCGGGGCGACGGTGGTGCCGACCCCGCGGCGGCGCTGCAGGCGGCCCTCCAGCTCGAGCTGCTCCAGCGCTTGGCGGAGCGTGGCGCGGGCGACGCCGAACCTGGCGGCGAGGTCCCGTTCGTTGGGCAGGATCTCACCCACGGAGAACTCGGAGTCGAGTGCTTCGGTGAGCACGGTCTTGAGATGCCAGTACTTGGGCTCCGGCACCGATTCCAGCTGCGTGGTCCCCACCCTGTCCTCCGCGATCGCCGTGGCCCGGCGGCTTTAAGCGCCCTTGTTTTTTAAAGGTTGTTGCACTTCTCTGCGACCATAGGGCGGCCCCCACCCTTGGTCAAGACCAATCCTCGATCGGATGCGCGGTATCCGTGCGGTGTGTCACGGAGCGTTCACACTGCGTTCGCAGTGGGCGACGCCTATGACATGTCGATGAAGCCTCCGTTCACGGACGTCGTCGTACGGAGGCCGCCGATCACTCTTCCGGCAGCCGCTCGACCGGCAGGGAGGCCAGCTTGTCCGGGTTGCGGATGACGTAGACGCACTGGACGCGCCCGTCCACCACGTCCACCTGGAACACGGTGTCGGGATTGCCACCGGACAGGACGAGCAGGGCGGGACCGCCGTTGAGCTCCAGGAAGCGCAGCGACATGTCCGCCGGGCGCTGCCCGGCCACGGCGACGAGGAACCGGCCGACCTTGTCCGCGGTCTGAAGGACGCGCAGCGGCGCCTTGGCGCGACCGCCGCTGTCGCCGACCAGCCGTGCGTCCGGGGCGAGCAGTTCCATCAGCCCCTTGAGGTCGCCCTCTACGGCGGCGGCGAGGAAACGCTCGGTCAGGTCGCGGCGTTCGGCGGGGTCGACGTCGTAACGCGGCCGACGTTCGTCGACGTGCTTGCGGGCGCGTGCGGCGAGTTGGCGCACCGCGGCCTCACTGCGGTCGAGGGCGGCGGCGATCTCCCCGAACGGGAATCCGAAGGCCTCCCTCAGCACGAACACCGCGCGCTCCAGGGGCGACAGGGACTCCAGGACGACAAGGACGGCGAGCGAGACGGAATCGGCGAGCACGGCCCGGTCCGCCGCGTCCGGCGCCGTGTCGCCGAAGTCGGTGACATGGGGCTCGGGCAGCCAGGGCCCGACGTAGGCCTCCTTGCGGGCCTGCGCCTGGCGCAGCCGGTCGACGGCCAGCCGAGTGGTGACGCGGACGAGGTAGGCACGCGGTTCGCGCACCGTGTCGCGGTCGGCGCGGGACCAGCGCAACCAGGCCTCCTGGACGACGTCCTCGGCGTCGGCCACCCGGCCGAGCATGCGGTAGGCCACTCCCATCAGGACGGGGCGGTGCTCTTCGAAGACCTCGGTCGCGGTGTCGGTCGTCACCGTCCCATCCCATCCGACACGCTCCCACCATGTCCAGCAGACAAGGCGGTTGACGCAGCACAATGGCCGGCGGACCGCCTGCGGCCGAACGGCCTCGACCAAGGGGCTACCCGCTGGTAGCAATTGCTGACAAGCTGTCTACCACATCGTCCGTGCCCCCAGACGAGGAGCAGCACCATGCCGGCCACGGTCTCCTTCAGCGTTCCCTCCCCGCACGGCCCGCGGACCGTGACCGTCTCCTACGCGCGCGTGGGTGCCGGCGAACCGCTCCTGCTGCTGCACGGCATCGGCCACCACCGGCAGGCCTGGGACCCGGTCGTGGACATCCTGGCGACCGAACGGGACGTGATCGCTGTCGACCTCCCGGGCTTCGGCGCTTCCCCGGCCCTGCCGGAGGGACTGGCCTACGACCTGTCGACCGTGGTGCCGGCGCTCGGCTCGCTGTGCGAGGCGCTGGGGATCGAGCGTCCGCACGTGGCGGGCAACTCCCTCGGCGGACTCCTGGCCCTGGAGCTGGGCCGCGAGAAGCTCGTACGGTCCGTCACCGCCCTCGCACCCGCCGGCTTCTGGACCCCCGTCGAGCGCCGGTACGCGTTCACGGTCCTTTCCGCGATGCGGCAGGCCGCGCGGAACACGCCGCTGCCGGTGGTGGAGCGGCTGTCGCGCACGGCGGCCGGACGGACGGTCCTGACGAGCACCATCTACGCCCGTCCCGGGCGCCGTTCACCCGAGGCCGTCGTCGCCGAGACCCTGGCGCTGGCCCGCGCCGAGGGGTTCGCCGAGACCCTCCGGGCGGGCACGTCCGTCCAGTTCACCGAGGACGTGCCCGGGCTGCCGGTCACCGTCGCATGGGGCACCAGGGACCGGCTGCTGCTGTACCGTCAGGGCGTTCGCGCCAAGCGCATCATCCCCGGGGCCCGGCTGGTGCGGCTGCCCGGCTGCGGGCACGTCCCGATGAACGACGACCCCGCGCTGGTCGCCCGGGTCATCCTGGACGGCAGCCGCTGACCCGGCCGGGCGGTTCCGGCGCGGGCGGCCGAAGCCGGTTCGGCCGTGCGTCCGTTGTCCGCGTACGGGACGGTCGCCCGCGGCGGCGTTCGACCGGTGCTGGTTGCGCGCACTTCTCCCCCGTACATGTCCGGGCGGGCGTACGGGGGATGGGGGACGCCACGCGCGCGTGACGCGTGTCCTTCACCGTGCGGCCGGGGTCCGTTGTTCACTTGCGGTTTCCGTGCGCGCCGCTGCGCACCAGTAGGTGTTGCGGTGCCCATTGGCCGGAATACGTCCCTGGAGGCGCATCCCATGTCACACCGTCCCTTCCCCGGCCGCCGCAGCGTACTGCGCGGCTCCCTGGCCGCTTCGGCGGCCCTGACCCTGCCCACCGCGCTCGGCGCGGCGCCGGCGTTCTCCCTGTCGGGACGCCCGAAGGCGGGATGGGGCGTCCAGGCCGGCGACGTGACCGCCCACTCCGGTCTGGTCTGGGTGCGCTCGGACCGCCCGGCCCGGATGATCGTCGAGACCGCCGCGACGGAGTCGTTCCGCGACCCGCGCAGATGGCACGGGCCGCTGCTGGGCCCGGACACCGACTTCACCGGCACCACGCGGCTGCACGGGCTGCCCGCCGGCGAGCAGATCCACTACCGTGTGCTGCTGGCCGACCCGGACGACCCGCGCCGCACCGGCGAGCCGGTGACCGGCACCTTCCGTACGACGCCTCTCCAGCGGCGCCGCGGGGTGCGGTTCCTGTGGTCGGGCGACCTGGCCGGGCAGGGCTGGGGCATCAACCCGGACCTCGGCGGTTACCGGATCTACGACGCGATGGCGAAGCTGGACCCGGACTTCTTCCTGTGCAGCGGTGACAACATCTACGCCGACGGTCCCATCTCGGCCACCCAGGCCCTGCCCGACGGCAGCACCTGGCGGAACATCACCACCGAGGAGAAGTCCAAGGTCGCCGAGACCCTGGCCGAGTACCGCGGCAACTTCCGCTACAACCTGCTCGACGAGAACCTGAAGCGGTTCAACGCTCAAGTGCCCTCGATCATCCAGTGGGACGACCACGAGGTGCGCAACAACTGGTACCCGGGCGAGGTGATCGCCTCCTCCGACACCCGCTACACCGAGAAGAGCATCGACGTGCTCGCCGCCCGGGCCCGGCGCGCGTTCAGCGAGTACTTCCCGATCTCGACGCTGCAGCCGGGCGACGAGCACGGCCGGGTCTACCGGGTCATGCGGCACGGCCCCCTGCTGGACGTGTTCGTGCTGGACATGCGCACCTACCGCGATGCCAACTCCCCCGACAACCAGACGGTCGACCCGCAGGGCATCCTCGGTGCCGAGCAACTGAAATGGCTCAAGCGGGAGTTGGCGGCGTCCCGCGCGGTGTGGAAGGTGATCGCCGCCGACATGCCGCTCGGCCTGGTCGTCCCGGACCCCATGGAGAACAAGCCCAACTTCGAGGCCGTGGCGCAGGGCGACCCGGGCGCCCCGCTCGGGCGGGAGCTGCAGATCGCGGAGCTGCTGCGGTTCATCAAGCACCGGAGGATCACGGGCACGCTGTGGCTGACGGCCGACGTGCACCACACCTCGGCGCAGCACTACCACCCCTCGCGGGCGGCCTTCACCGATTTCGAGCCGTTCTGGGAGTTCGTCTCGGGCCCGCTCAACGCCGGCGCGTTCCCGGCGAGCGCGCTCGACGGCACGTTCGGCCCCGAGCGGGTGTTCGTGAAGGCGCCGACCGCCTCGAACGTCTCCCCCGCCGGCGGTTACCAGTTCTTCGGTGAGGTCGACATCGACGGCGACAGCGGTGAGTTGACGGTCCGTCTGCGCGAGCAGGACGGCACGGTTCTGTTCACCCAGGTGCTGCAGCCGGGTCGCGTGGGCCAGTAACGGGCCCGCCGCTTCGGCTACCCTCGATCACCGCGCCGCGCACCGGTGTCATCCCCCGGTGCGCGGCACCGCGGACGCCGCCGCCTGCGCCCTCTCGTACAACAGGCAACAAAAGGGACGGATCTACACTTAACCGATCAGTCACAAAGCGTTCGCGATCACGCAACACCCTTCCTGCACAGTACTTGCATGACTCCAGACATGTCTGATGTGAGGCGCGCCAAGAACGGCCGCCCGGTGCACCACTGGCGACGCGACCTGGTGGAACTCGCCGCCCTGTTCACGGCGGTCGCGGTGGCGGACGTGACGGCCAACCTGGTCGGGCACGGGCCCGACGGCCCCGCCCTCCTCGTGATCTCGGCGGTGGCGCTGGTGGCGACGGCCGGGTTCCACGCATGGTGGTCACGCCGCCACGGCCATGCGCCGCCCTCGGTCGATACCGGCGCCCGGCCGCTCCCCGAGGCGGAGCAGGCCGGGCCGTCCGGGACCGACGGGGCGAGCACACTGTGGCGGATGCGGACGACGGTGAAGGACGAGCCGGGCTCGCTGGCCGCGCTGTGCACGGCGCTGGCGAGGCTGCGCATCGACATCCTCAGCCTCCAGACACACCCGCTGGCGCACGGCACGGTCGACGAGTTCCTGCTGCGGGCGCCCGCCGGCGTGGAGGCCGGCGAGGTCACCCGGGCCGTGTCGCAGGCCGGCGGCGACGGGACCTGGATCGAGCGGGCCGACGCACACGACCTGGTGGACGTCCCGACCCGGGTACTCGGACTCGCCGCGCGCACCGCCCTGGACGCGGCCGAACTCCCCCTCGCCCTGCGGCAGTTGCTCGGCCGGTGCACCATCCGCTCCCTGCCCGCCGTCTCCCCCGGCTCCGGCCGGGCCCAGGAGGAGGCTCCCGTCGAGGGCACCCTGGAGGACACGGTGATGCGGCTGCGGGCGCCGGAAGGCGGGGTGATCACGGTGGAGCGGCCGTATCTGCCGTTCACACCCACGGAGTTCGCGCGGGCACGCGCGCTGGTGGATCTGGACACGCGGCTCGGTCCGCGCATCCCGCGCAGCCAGGACGTGCTGACGCTGCCGGAAGGCAACGCGATCACCGTGCGGCGAGCCGACACCTCCGACCTGAAGGCGGCGAAGGAGATGCACGCCCGCTGCTCGGCGCGCACGCTGGGCATGCGCTACCACGGGCCGGTCCATGACGCGGACCGCTACCTGGGCCACCTGCTCAGCCCGCGCTTCGGACGCACCCTGGCCGTGCAGACCGGATCGGGCCGCATCGTCGGCCTCGGCCATCTGCTGTGGGACGGCGACGAGACGGAGGTCGCGCTGCTCGTCGAGGACGAGTGGCAGCGGCGCGGCATCGGCAGCGAACTCCTCGGCCGTCTGGTGTCGATGGCGGTCGAGGCGGGCTGCGAGAACGTCTACGCGGTCACGCAGGCGTCCAACACGGGCATGGTCGCCGCGATGCGCGGCCTCGGCCTGCCCCTCGACTACCAGATCGAGGAAGGCACCCTCGTCATCACGGCCCGCCTGGACGCGACCCCGGTCGCGTCCCGTCTGCCGTACGGCGAGGCGTTCGAGCGGCCCGGCTCGAGGGGCCCGCGCGACTGACGACGCGCCCACGCACGTCGGACGGGGAACGGCCCGGCGCACTCCGCCGGGCCGTTCCGCATGCCGGGACCGGGCCCGCTAGCGGCCGGCCATCTCCTCCCGGCGCCGATCGCCTCCGACCTGTTCCGCTCCCAGGGACCGCTCCAGGTCGGCCCACAGGTCCTCGACGTCCTCGAGGCCCACCGACAGCCGCAGCAACCGGTCACTGACCCCGGCGCCCCGGCGGTCCTCGGCGTCGACGATGCGGTGGCTGATGGACGCCGGATGCTGGATGAGGGTGTCGACACTGCCGAGGCTCACCGCGGGCGTGATCAGACGCACCCCGGCGATCACCGCGTGGGGATCCCCGTGCACCTCGAAGGCGACCATCGCGCCCCCGATGCGGGGGTAGTGGACGCGCGCGATCCGCGGGTCGGCCGCGAGGCGGCGGGCCAGTTCGGCGGCGGTGGCGGACGCCGCCCGCACCCTTACCGGCAGCGTCGCGAGGCCGCGGAGCAGCAGATAGCCGGCGAGCGGATGCAGCACCCCACCCGTCGCGAAGCGCACCTGCCGCAGCCTGCGTGCCAGTTCCTCGTCGCAGGCCACCACCCCGCCCATCACGTCGCCGTGCCCGCCGAGGTACTTGGTGGCACTGTGCAGCACAAGGCGCGCCCCCTGCTCGACGGGCCGCTGCAGCACGGGCGTGGCGAAGGTGTTGTCCACCAGCAGCGGAATCGAGCCGCACGCGTGCGCGACCGCCCGCAGGTCGACCTCCGCGAGCGTCGGGTTGGCCGGGGACTCGACCATGACCAGGCCGGTGTCCGGGCGCAGCGCCTCCTCGATACCCGCCGGGTCGGTCCAGGTCACCTCGGAGCCCAGCAGGCCGGCGGTCAGGAGGTGGTCACTGCAGCCGTACAACGGTCGGACGGCGACGACATGCCGCAGCCCCAGCGCGCCCCGGGCGAGCAGCACGGCACTCAGGGCGGCCATGCCGCTGGCGAACGCGACCGCGCTCTCGGTGCCCTCCAGCCGGGCGAGCGCGGTCTCGAAGCGGGCGACGGTCGGGTTGCCGAGCCGTCCGTAGACGGGCGGGCCAACCAGTTCGGCGCCGTCGGCCGCGAAGGCGTCGAGGCGCGCGGCCTCGCCCCTGCTGTCCGGGGAGGGGTAGGTGGTGGACAGGTCCAGGGGCGGCGCGTGCAGCCCCAGGGCGACGAGGTCCTCGCGCCCGGCGTGCACGGCCTCGGTGGCGAGCGCCCGGTGCCCGGACGGACCGCCCGCGGGGAATCCGTTCCGCGTGTCATGAGTACGGGAATCCATGGACGGCAGACTGAACACCGGCCGGGCTCACGGCGGCAAAACCCGTGTTACGTTCGACGCATGGCCGAATCCGTCGTACTGGACCCGGTGGACCTGCATCTGCTGCGGCTTTTGCAGAACGACGCCCGGGCCACCTACCGCGATCTCGCCGCTCAGGTCGGGGTCGCGCCCTCGACCTGCCTGGACCGGGTGGCCCGGCTGCGCCGCTCGGGCGTGATCCTCGGCCATCAACTGCGGCTGGACCCCGCGAAGCTGGGGCGCGGCCTGGAAGCGCTGCTGTCGGTGCAGGTCAGACCGCACCGGCGGGAGCTGGTCGGTCCGTTCGTGGAGCGCATCCGGGCGCTGCCCGAGTCCCGTACCGTCTTCCACCTCACCGGCCCGGACGACTACCTCGTGCATGTCGCGGTCGCGGACATGGCGGATCTTCAGCGACTGGTGCTCGACGAGTTCACGGCACGGCGGGAAGTGGCTCGGGTGGAGACCCGGTTGATCTTCCAGCAGTGGGACTGCGGCCCGCTGCTCCCCCCGGGACAAGCCACCGCGTGAACCATGCCGAAACCCGCTGGGCAGAGGGTAAGCCGAGCGCTGAATCCGCGTGACGCGCACCACGTGGCCGTATGAGGATTGTCCGCATGTCTGACACGACCACAAGCCCTCTGCCCCGGGAGGTCGCCGACGCCTACGTCGACGACCTCGTCGCCCTCGACCCGGTCACCGGCACGTATCTCGGGGTGAAGGAGAGTTCGAGCAAGCTGCCCGACACCTCGCCCGCGGGCCAGCAGGCGCTCGCCGAGCTGGCGCGGGAGACCCTCGCCCGGCTCGACGAGGCGGAGCGCCGGCCGGGCGCGGACAGTGACATCGAGCGCCGGTGCGCGCGTCTGCTGCGCGAGCGGCTCACTGCCGAACTCGCCGTGCACGAGGCCGACGAGGGCCTGAGGGCGGTGAGCAACCTCTCGTCCCCGGTGCACTCCGTGCGCAACGTCTTCACCATCACCCCCGTGGCGACGGAGGAGGACTGGTCGGCGGTCGCCGAGCGGCTGCGCGCCGTGCCGGCCGCCCTGCGGGGCTACCGCGAGTCCCTGGTCCTCGGCCTGGAGCGCAAGCTCCACGCCGGTCCGCGCCCGACCGCGACCTTCGTCGAGCAGCTCACCGACTGGTCGGACACGGACGGCCAGGGCCGCGGCTGGTTCGAGGGCTTCGCCTCCCAGGGCCCCGACGCGCTGCGTGCGGAGCTGGACGAGGCCGCCCGCGCGGCGACCGCTGCCGTCACGGAGCTGAGGGACTGGATGCGCGACGTGTACGCGCCGACGATCGAGGGCGCGCCGGACACGGTCGGCCGTGAGCGTTACGCCCGTTTCGCCCGCTACTTCAACGGGACGGACCTGGACCTCGACGAGGCGTACGCGTACGGCTGGTCGGAGTACCACCGCATCCTCGGCGAGATGAAGAAGGAGGCCGAGAAGGTCCTGCCCGGCGCCGCGACCCCGTGGGTGGCGCTCGCTCACCTGGACGAGCACGGCACCCACATCGAGGGCGTCGAAGAGGTCCGGGCCTGGTTGCAGGGGCTGATGGACGAGGCGATCGACGCATTGGACGGAACGCACTTCGAACTCGCCGAGCGGGTGCGGAAGGTCGAGTCGTGCATCGCGCCGCCCGGCAGCGCCGCGGCACCCTACTACACGGCTCCCTCCGCGGACTTCTCCCGCCCGGGCCGCACCTGGCTGCCGACGATGGGGCAGAACCGCTTCCCGGTCTACGACCTCGTCTCGACCTGGTACCACGAGGGCGTCCCCGGCCACCACCTCCAGCTCGCACAGTGGGCGCACGTGGCCGACGACCTCTCCCGCTACCAGGCGACGGTGGGCATCGTCAGCGCCAACGCGGAGGGCTGGGCGCTGTACGCCGAGCGCCTGATGGACGAACTGGGCTTCCTCACCGACCCGGAGCGGCGCCTCGGCTACCTGGACGCCCAGATGATGCGGGCGCTGCGGGTCATCGTCGACATCGGCATGCACCTGGGACTTCAGATCCCGGCGGACTCGCCGTTCCACCCGGGCGAGCGCTGGACGCCGGAGCTGGCGCACGAGTTCTTCGGCTCCCACAGCAGCCGTCCGGCGGACTTCGTGGAGAGCGAGCTGATCCGCTACCTGTCGATGCCGGGCCAGGCGATCGGATACAAGCTGGGCGAGCGGGCCTGGCTGCTGGGCCGCGAGAAGGCCCGGGAGCGGCACGGCGACGCGTTCGACGCGAAGGCGTGGCACATGGCGGCGCTCTCGCAGGGCTCGCTGGGCCTGGACGATCTGGTGGACGAACTGTCCCGCCTCTGATCGCGCGCTGACGGCCGGATCTCCGCCGGGTCCGGCCGTCAGCGGCGGAAGCCGCCCTCCGAGCCGATGACCTGACCGGTGATCCAGGCCGCCTCGTCCGTGGCGAGCCAGGCGACGAGCCGGGCCGGATCGTCTGGCATGCCCCAGCGCCCGGCGGGGAACCGCGCGGCGACGGCCTCGTAGGCGTCACCGGTCAGGTAATCGGTGTCGACGGGGCCGGGGTTGACCGTGTTGACGGTGACGGCGTGCTCGGCGAGGGCCGTGGACAGCGAGCGCGTGACCGAGGCGAGGGCGCCCTTCTGGAGTGCGTACGCGATCTCGCCCGGCATCCCGTCCCCGAGGTCCTGCCCCGAGGTCATCATCACCACCCGCCCGCCCGGGGTGCCCGACGGCAGCCCGGCGCGCAGCCGGGCGTACGCCTGCACCAGGAGGAGCACCGAGCGGGTGTCCACGGCCCAGTGCGCGTCCAGCATGGCGGCGTCGACGGCCTCGAGGGTGCCGTCGCTGCCGCTGAGCGCGTGGTTGGCGACGAGGATGTCGATGCGTCCGCCCAGCGCCTCGGCGGCCCGCGTGATGAGCTCGGCAGGAGCCGCCGGGTCGGACAGGTCCGCGGGGCCGTCCGCCACGGGCGCGCCCGGGTCGCCGAGGGCCGCGCGCACTCCGGCGACCACCTCCTCGACCCGGTCGGCGCCCCAGGGCATGTCCGCGTCGTGCGGCACATGGTGGTGCAGATAGACCGCGGCGCCGTACGCGGCCAACCGCCGGGCCACCGCGTACCCGATGCCGGCGCGCCGGCTCGCGCCGGTGACGAGGGCGGTGCGGCCGCGCAGGGGCAGAGGATCGCGTCGGAGCTCTTCGGGCGTGGGCTGCGGGAGTCGGGGCACGGTCGCCATGATGCGGACGGCGGGCGCCGCCCGCACCCGGTTTTCCCACGCCCCGGGGTGCGGTGGGCGGTCGCTCAGCAGCCGCAGTCCGCGTCCTGGACAGGTGCCGTCAGAGGGTCGGCGGCTCGCTGCCCGGGGCCCTGCCAGGTCTCGTACGCGAAGCCCTCGCGCACCCAGTACTCGAAGCCGCCCAGCATCTCCTTGACCCGGAAGCCCAGTTCGGCGAGGGCGAGGGCCGCGCGCGTCGCGCCGTTGCAGCCCGGGCCCCAGCAGTAGGTGACCACCGGCACCGCCCTGTCGAGGAGTTGCTCGGCATGTTCCGGGATGAGCGCGGTGGGCAGGTGCACCGCGCCGGGGATGTGGCCCTGGTCCCAGGCCGCGGTGGAGCGCGAGTCGAGGAGGACGAAACCGGGATCGCCGCCGGCCGTGAGCGCGGCGGCGACGTCGGACACGTCGGCGTGGAAGGCGAGGCTCGCCCGGAAGTGGGCGGCGGCGGTGGCCGGCGCGGCCGGGGGGACGCGCAGGACGGGGTTCTCGGTGGTCATGCTGATGCTCAACGGGCCGACCTTTCCCTGGTGGAGTTGCCTGACCAGAAACCTACGGCGATCGATCACCTCTCTGAACGGACGATCGACGGCGTACATCTTGATCAGCCGGGGATTCCCCTGCTATCCCTCGGGAATGACCGCCTATTCCCCGGACGCCACCGACTGGCGCATCCTCGATGTCCTCCAGCGCGACGCCCGCGCCACCTACGCCGAGCTGGCGCGCGCCGTGTCCATGTCCGCGAGCGCGGTCACCGAACGGGTGCGACGGCTGGAGGAGGCCGGCGTCATCCAGGGGTACGCGGCGGTCGTCGACCCGGAGCGGCTGGGCCTGCCGATCCTGGCGTTCGTGCGGCTGCGCTACCCGAACGGCAACTACAAGCCGTTCCACGACCTCGTGGCCGCGACCCCCGAGATCCTGGAGGCGCACCACGTCACCGGCGACGACTGCTTCGTCATCAAGGTCGCGGCACGCTCCATGCGCCACCTGGAGGAGGTGTCGGGCAAGATCGGCACGCTGGGGTCGGTGACGACGAGTGTCGTGTACTCCTCGCCCCTCCCCCGCCGTTCTCTCGGCCGTTGACCGCCGCTCAGCCGGCTCCCCGCTGCCGTACGACGGAACCCGTCCGCCCCTTCACGACCTCCAGCTGCGCGTGGATACGGCGTCGCAGGTCAGCGACATGGCTGACGATGCCCACGCTGCGGTCCCGCTCGCGCAGCGAGTCGAGCACGTCGAGGACCTCGTCGAGGGTCTGGTCGTCCAGGCTGCCGAACCCCTCGTCGATGAAGAGGGTGTCCAGGCGCACCCCGCCCGCCTCGTCGGTGACGACGTCCGCGAGGCCGAGGGCAAGGGCGAGGGAGGCGAAGAACGTCTCCCCGCCGGACAGGGTCGCGGTGTCGCGCTCCCGCCCGGTCCACGCGTCGACGACATGCAGCCCGAGGCCGCTGCGGCCGCGTCCGGACCGGTCGTCGGAGTGGACGAGGGTGTAGCGGCCCGAGGACATGCGCTGCAGCCGTACGGTCGCGGCGGCCGCCACCTGTTCGAGGCGGGCGGCCAGCACGTACGACTCCAGGCGCATCCTGCGTTCGTTCTCGGCGGAGGTGCCGGCGGCGAGGGACGCCAGCCGGGCCACCCGGTCGTACTCGTCGCGCAGCGGCGCGAGGCGTCGCACGGACGCGGTCGCGCGCATGGACAGCCGGTCGAGTTCGGCGCAGCGGCGGGCCGCCTCGTCCTGGGCGGAGACCGCTGCCTGCAACCGGCGGGCCGCGGCCTCGGCGGCCTGTTCGGCGCCGGGGAGGTCGGCGGCGGCTGCTGGGCCGCCGCGACGGTGTCGGCCTCGGCGAGCATCGCGCGGACGGCGGCCTCCTCCTGCTGCCAGGCGTCCAGGCGTCGTTGCAGCTCACGATGGGCGGTGTTGTCGAGGAGGGCGGCGGCCGCGGCCTGCGGGGTGTCGAAGCCGGCGCGGAAGGCCGCGTCGGCCAGGCGTGCGTCGGCCTCCTTGAGGCGCTGCGCGCTGTCCTCGGCGGCGCGGGCGGCGTCGGCGGCCTCGGTGAGGAGGGCGGCCCGGCGCTCCAGCTGCGCGGCGCGCGCGGCCACGGTCACGGCGTCGCCCCGGGCACGGCCCAACTCCTCTTCGAGAGCCGCCCGTTCACGTTCCAGGGTGTCCCGGCGGGAGACGCGGGCCGCCACGCGCAGGGCGGCCTCCTGCCGGGCCGCGCTGCGCCGCTCGCGCTCCTGCTCGGCCCGCCGCAGCTCCTCCTGTGCGGGGTGCAGCTGCGAGGCGCCCGCCCGCGCGGCGCTGTAGAGCCGCTCCAGTTCGTCCGCCTGCGCGGCGACGTCGCCGGTCGGCGTGTCTCCCGCCTCGGCGGTCGCGGCGGCCAGCGCCTCCCGTACGGCGGCGAGTCGCCGTTCTTCCTCGGCGTGCTGCTCCTCGGCGTACCGGTAGTCGGCGAGCGCCCGCTCCTCCGCTTCCCGGTCGACGTGTCCGGCCACCTTCCGGGCGGGCGCGGGGTGGTCGGTGGCGCCGCAGACGGCGCAGGGTTCGCCGTCGACGAGCCCGGCGGCCAGTTCCGCGGCGATGCCCTTCAACCGCTGTTCCTTGAGGTCGAGCCAGTGTTCGTGGGCCGCGAGTGCGCGCTCCCGGGAGGTGAGGGCGCGGGCCCGGGCCGCTTCGGTGTCCTGGGCGAGCCGGTCGCGCTCACGGGCCGCCCGCAGCCGGTTCCGGGCCGGTTCGCGTTGCACCGCGAGCTGCTCGGCGCGGGTGGCGGCCTCCTGGGCGGAGTCGATCCGTTCCTGCAGGGCGGCTCGGGTCTGCTCCCACTCGGCGAGCCAACTCTCGGCATCGTGCAGGACCTCTTCGTCGGCACGCTCCTGGCGGTCCATCTCCGTCCGTTCGGCGGCGAGTTCACCCAGTCGCCGCTCGGCGCGGCGGGCCGATTCCAGACCGCCCAGCTCCTGAGCCGCCCGGCGCGCGGCGGCCGCGAGGCCTGCGGCCCCGGCGTCCGTGTCGGTCTCCGGGAGCCGGGCGCGCGCACGTGCCTCGGCGTCGGCGGCGCGCAGGTGCTCGGTCTCTGCGGAGTCGCGCAGGTCCAGGGCGGGCGCCACGGCCTCGGCCTTGCGCGAGCGTTCCATGCGCTCCCGAGCCTCCCGGTGGGCGTCGGCCCGCTGCTCCAGGAGGGCCGCCCGCTCCCGGGCCTCGGCGAACCTGCGCTGGAGCCGGGCCCGTTCGCGTACGTCGTCCAGGGCGCGCTCGGCGGCGGCTCGCGCCGACTCGGCGGCCGTACGCGCGCACTGTGCGATGACGAGGCGCTCTCGGGCCGTGCTGCGGGCGACTGCGGCCCAGCTCAGGACGGCATCGGCGAGCCCCGGATCGCCGGGGGCGAGGTCCGGCAGGGGCACGGGGTCACCGGCCGCCTGCTGCATGCGGTGGGCGTCGGCGAGCAACGCGGCGTCGCCGTCCCGTACTTCGGCCTCCGTGGTCCGGCGCCGCTCCGCGAGGCGCTTCTCGGCCTCGGCGAAGCGGTGGGTGTCGAAGAGGCGGCCGAGCAGCTTGCCGCGGGCCTCGGCGTCGGCGCGCAGGAAGCGGGCGAAGTCGCCCTGGGGCAGCAGCACGACCTGGCAGAACTGCTCGCGGCTCATGCCGAGCAGCTGGGTGATCTCCTCGCCGATCTCCTGATGGGAGCGGCTGAGGTCCTTCCAGGTGCGGGCGGCGCTGTCGTACTCGCGCAGCCAGGTCTGGGCCTTGTCGGTCGTCGTGCCGCTGCCGCGTTTCTTCGGGCGCTCCCAGGGCGGCTGCCGGGTGATCTCCAGCCGCCGTCCGGCGACGGTGAGTTCGAGCCGGATCTCGGTGCGTGTCCCCGGCGCCGCGTGGTCGCTGCGCAGGGTCAGGCCCTGGCCGCTCTGCCGGGCGCCGGGCACGGCTCCGTAGAGCGCGTAGCACACGGCGTCCAGGA